>QYPT01000058.1 GCA_007280125.1 Streptomycetaceae bacterium
CTACAACTACTTCCTGGCATCGGTGAATATACGGCTGCAGCGATAGCGGCTTTTGCTTTTGAGGAAGCAACCTTGGTGATGGATGTCAATATTAGGCGCTTGCTTGTACGCGTTATAGATGGTGAAGAAAATCCGAAGCCACACCAACAGTAAAGGAAAAGAGTTCACGTCAATCATTAATGCCAAACAAGGATGCACATATCTGGGCGGCGGCAACTATGGAATTAGGTGCTCTCGTATGTACTTCCGCTAATCCAAAGTGTGAACTCTGTCCTGTTATTTCGCAATGTAACTGGCGCAAGAATGGTTATCCAAAAAGTGAACTTATTCGTAAATCTCAAGATTGGCATGGTACCGATCGCAAGTGCCGTGGAACAATTGTGCAAGCCTTACGTGAGAATGAGTCATTAACCGAGAATGCACTTAAGAAACTCTGGCCTGATGAATCTCAAGTAGAAAAGGCCTTAAAAACCCTTATTGAAGACCAACTTATTCAAGCCATTCCCCGTCAGCGCTATCGGTTGCCCCAATAGCTCTTTGTCTACCGCGCTAACTCTGCTGCTCTCAATGAGATATTCACTTCCGATACCACCAGACGCTTCTTAAAGATCTTCTCTAACTCGTCAAGAATCACCTTCGATTGTGAGACCCCGCCAGTAAAAGTTATGGGAAGTTGCGAATTACCTAATGATTTATCTGCGCGCTGAACAAGGTAAGCCAAATGTCCAGCAGCTTTATGCATAATCTCAATCGCGTGTTTATCACCCTTAGTTGCAAGACGATCTACGATTTTACTGAGAGCAGCTATCTGGGATCTCTCACTTGAATACACAAAGGCTTTTATGCCATCCCAATCTTCTACTTGGAGCTCGTTGAGAACACTTCGAGTCAGAGAAAACTCTTCAGGAATATTTCTGGACTCAAGGGCAAAAAGACTATGCCGAATTGCTTCTCGACCTAACCAATAACCAGCACCTTCATCTCCTAATAAATATCCCCAACCACCAATTTGATGTTTAACTTCATGAGAATCAATTGCATATGCAATTGAACCAGTTCCTGCATAGAGCAATATTCCCTTACCAACTTCAAAGTTAGCTCGAAAAGCAAGCTCAATATCTGAAACAACGTGAGACTTGCAATTAAACTTTTCTTTCAATAGCGCTTCAATTTTTCCATCGTGGTTAACACCAGTAATACCCATATAAATATTTGTCAGTTGGAAACCTTTAAGTGACGTCTTGACCTGATCTAAAACCTCGTGCATTCGAGAAAGGGATGATTCTCGATACAGGTGGCCATCCATTGCTTGTAATGTTCCCGAGTTAACTAGACCAGCTTGATCAACAAGGCTCCACTTTGTTCCTGACGCTCCTGCATCTATGCCTAAATAGTTCACGGCTTAACCTTTCACAGCTCCGGCAGTTAATCCCTTAATGAACTGCTCTGAAAGCACTAAATAAAGAGCAATAAGAGGTAGTGCCGCCATAGTAAGTCCGGCAAAGAGAACTCCCCATTGGGAAGAATACTGACCAAAGAAGACTGTGAGTCCCTGCATGATTGTCTTATTCTCTGGACTTTGCAGAAAGACCAGCGGTAAAAAGAAATCATTCCAAATAGGTATTGCAGAATAGATTGCAACAATGGCTAGGCCTGGGCGGACTAATGGCATCAAAATCAATCGCAAAAGTTGTGACTCCGATGCACCATCTATGCGGGCCGCACTATCTAGATCCATTGGTAGCGATCTGAAAAACCCGCTCATAATAAAGACTGCCGCCGGTAGCGCTCCTGAGGTGTAAACAAGGATTAAGCCGATATGTGAATCCAATAAGTTCATCCACTTTAGCTGGAGAAATAGGGGAAGGATTGCGAGTTTGGCGGGGACTAACATTCCTGTTAAAACAAAACCAAAGATTAATGCATTTCCTTTGAACTGATAACGACCAAGGACAAATCCAGCACCGATTGCACAGACTAAAATAACAATTAATGATCCACCCGTGACAACGATGGAATTCTTTAGATAGGTTGCAAACTCGCCATCAGACCATACCTGTTGAAAATTCTGCCAATATGGATGTCGGGCCAAAGAAAATGGATTTGAAGCAAAGCTATTTGTTTCGCGGAGTGCTGAATTAAAGAGAAAGAAAACAGGCGTAATAACCATGATTGCGTTAATTACTAGGATAGCCCTAAAGAACAACTTCGAGGTCAGGGCAGCAATCACTGGTCGACCTCACGCTTTCGCAATAAGTGCTGTCCTATACCAGCGCCAACTCCAACAATTACAAAGATGAGAACTCCGAGAGAGGATCCAATTCCAATTTCATTAGCATTTGAATCCACTGAACCAAAGGAAAGTCGATAGAACATCAACGCCAATGTGTCGGTAGCCCCTGCTGGATTGCCGTTAGATCCGCCAATAACAAAGGGCAAATCAAACCACTCAAAGGCTCCGATAAAGGTAAGAACTGAGATGATTGTCATCGATGGAGCAAGCAGTGGGAACATGATCTTTCGAAAAATCTGACCTTCACTAGCACCATCTATGCGTGCAGCTTCAATAAACTCTTGATTAATTGCGTTGAGCCCGGACAAGAAAATGATTGCAGGAAAACCCACCCACCGCCAAAGGTTAATAAAGACAAGCGTAGGTAATGCCGTACTCATACTTCCAAGCCATGGCTTGGCTAGAGATTCGAAGCCTAGATTTGTGATGACTCTGTTGATAGGTCCGTAGTAAGGATCCAGTAAGACTTGCCACATGTAACCAACGACAACCAATGAAAATATCACCGGTAGAAAAGTTACCGTTCTGAAAAACCGTTGGCGTCGCTTTAGTTGAAACAGTGAGTATGCAATCAGAATTCCTATTGAAGTTTGAAGAATCATAACTGCAACAAAAACTAATATGTTATGTTGTAAAGCTAATAGAAACTGCCCGCGAAATGGAAATGAAAATAGCCGCTTAAAGTTCTCGAAACCTGCGAAACCTCCACGTACAAAGCCATCCCATTTAAAAAATGCGTAACTTAGAGTTGTAAGGGCAGGGATTGTAGTAAAAACCAAGATTGTTGCTAGGGCCGGAGTAAGAAAGAGGACGATAAATTTTCGTTGCTCACTCTTTAAACTACTGGCAGCCAAGAAATTCTCCTCAATTTTGGAAAAAATAAAACATTGGGTGTGGGTAAATACCCACACCCAATGTTTAGTTAATTAGGACTTACCTTTTTGTGGTGCATACCAAGAAGCTACAGCTGCCTGTACATCCTTAGCCAGTTGCTCAGGTGTTGTGGCTCCGATAATCAACTTCTGGAAGCCAGGCTGTAAAATATTTGAGCTCGTAGGAGTTTCATAACGGAAACCAACAACATTAAGGAATGGAGTCCCTAGTGAAGTACGGTTCGCGTTAATCTTCTTTACGACTGGATCTGTGATACTTACCAAAGGTGCAGTTGAGATGAATGCGATCTCATCCACAAGGGCCTGTCCAAACTCCCTAGAAGCCAGGAAGTTAGCGAATTTAAGCGCTGCTGCCTTTTGTGTGGTCTTGGAGTTGATAGAGAAGGCTCCATCTGCCCATGTTGACACATACTTTGGAGAACCAGAGGACTTAGCTACTGGGGCAAACCATCCTGCTGATAGTGATGGATTTAAGCTACGGAAATAACCGAGCTCATAGTTACCACCGATGTAGAACGCAGCCTTTCCATTTGCAAATAGTGCACGTGCTGTGTTGTAGTCAATGCCTTCAAATCCTGGTGGCATGTAAGGAACTAAATCCTTAACTGCCTTTAGGCTTGCAACATATGCAGGATCGGTAAATGTCTTGCGGCCTGCAACTAAGTCGTTGAAGAACTGAGTTCCACCGTAGAAAGTTGGACCAACGGATGCATGAAGCTGCTCTAGAGCAGGACCATTTCCACCAGCATTACCTAGGGGAAGCATTCCCGCTGCCTTAACCTTTTTAAAGGCATTAAGCAATTGATCCCATGTTGTTGGAAGTGCTTTAACGCCTGCAGCTAGCAACATTTCTGGGTTGTAAAAGACTCCCATCGCTGAAATCGCATATGGGTAGCCATACTGCTTCTTATCTTTATATCCCTGTGCACCAGCCAAAATTCCGGCTGATAGTTTTGAGAGCGCTGGTAGATCCTTAACAGTTAATGGCATGAAATAACCTGCATCTGACAGGTTAGCCATTCCTCCGTATGGACGAAGTTGCAAAATATCTGGACCTTTTCCTGCAGTGAGTGCAGTTGAAAGGATTGCGTTGTATTCGGTATTCAAATACGCAGTGAACTTAACTGAAATGTCTGGGTTCTTAGCTTGGAACTTTGCGATCTGGCCTTCATAGAAAGCCTTATCTTCAGTTCTCCAGCTCCAGAAAGTTAATTCAGCTGTTGCTGCATTAGCTGGTAGAGCAGAAATTGCTGGTACTGCAATTGCAGATACCGCGATCGCTGCTGCAACCAAACCGCGTAAGCGGCGGGATGCGATCTTCACTTATGTCCTCCTCGAGGGTGAGAGTTATTCTGTGAAAAAGAACTTCATAAATAACTGGTTTCGATGAAAAATATCGCCTTATCGCTACAAGGTCAAGCGTAAAACGGTAACAAATCCATCTCGAATGCTCAGTGGAGCTGGCTATGAAAGCTCCTTAGGTAGGGGGCAAAGATTGTCTCTGTCGGTAGTGGCTCACTATCAACGTGCAACCGGTTAGTGAGAACAACTAAAACCGATGAATGTAGGG
This sequence comes from Streptomycetaceae bacterium, assembly GCA_007280125.1. GTDB lineage: Bacteria > Actinomycetota > Actinomycetes > Nanopelagicales > Nanopelagicaceae > QYPT01. Next base: position 4,757 of record QYPT01000058.1, read on the forward strand.
GTGAGAAAACAAAAACTACCCCCGTGAAGCCCGTGTGACCATAGAAGCGAGTTGTGCACAAGCCACAGGTGTCAACCCAGCTCCTAAAACCTAAGTGAAAATCGGGATCTATTCCATCTTCTATAAAGCTAGCAAGTTCTGGGCGCTGCAATAAAGAGTCTCCGAAGAGCAAAAGGTCTTGTGCAGTAGAAAATAGCCCGGCGTGTGAAGATACACCTTCAAATAAGTGAAATGCATTTCCATCATTTACTTCTCCCGAAAGAATCTGGGTGCGCCAGCCTTTGAACTCTTCTACTCTTTCAATTACCGAATAAGGGGTTTGAGTTTCAATCATTGTTTTTTCTATTCGGTCTCCTCGCGATGTTGAGGCAACATTATTTATGTCTTTAGGTGAAGCAAACTGTGTTGACATCAATGTGACTTTGCTCAATGACAGTTCTGTAACGCTATTCTCTAAACTCTGACTAGTTATTGAAGTGATTACTTTCCCTAGGGTGATAAATCCTAAATCAGAGTAGTGACGCCCCTGTCCAGTCTCATATTTAAGTGGTGTGGTTGCAATAATTTCATGAGCATGATCGATATTGCTTGCTGCTATGTACAGAGGCCACCATTCGGCTAGACCGCTACGGTGTGAAAGCAAGTCACGAAGCGTGATCTCCCTCTTCTCGTTCGTATGCCATCCAGGTAGGAACTGTGAGACCTTGTTATCTATGTCAATCACTTTTTGAGATACCAACTCCATCAGTGAAGAAGTGGTAGCAATAATCTTCGTCAATGATGCTAAATCAAAACTTGTGTCTGCCTGCATTAACAGTGGTGTAGGAAGATCTAACGAACTTCTAAAGCCATGAGCTTCAACTACGTGAGAACCTTGAATTGAGCTAGCAATAACGACTCCAGGCACGCTCATAAAGACACTTTACCCGCACTATAAGTGAAGCCACTATTAGACGCCCACCATGCTGCATCCAAGTCATGGCAATAATCTGGCTTTTGAGCACCAGCGATTGCAAAGGCAGCCAAGATCCCCTTATCACCTTCCATCATGGTCCCAACGGAAAATTCCATACCAAAGGCTTTAGCTCTCTCAATAATCTCCAGTGCGGGAGTGATTCCACCAGATTTTATGATCTTAATGTTCACTAGATCGACGGCATCTAATGAAAGTAATTCCTCTAAATCTTCAACAGTGAGGATAGATTCATCAGCCATAATCTTTGTGCTGGACTGTGACCGTATCCTTGCTAATCCAGATTTGTTACTAGCGGAAATTGGTTGTTCTAGGTATTCAATATTTAGTGAAAGCCTGTCAGCCGCCTTTAAAAACTCAATACTCTCTTCAACACTCCAGGCTTGATTTGGATCCACACGAATTCGTGCATGTGCACCAGAAATATCGCGAAGCAACGCAATCTTCGCTATCTGCGTTTGCAGCGAGTCGATGCCAAGTTTAATTTTAAAGCAGGAGAATTCTTGTCGATCTGCCAAAATCTGAGGAATTTCATCAATACTTGTGAGTGGAACCGTAATATCCGTATCAATGTCGGAGACAGAACAATCCAAAACTTGTTTGAGAGATTTACCTTGGATTGCGGCTTCTAACTCATATAGTGCAATATCTACAGCCGATTTAGCGCTACGTGTAGCTAACTTATTATTTAGGTGCTTATAGAAGAAGCTACTTGCACCCTCAAAATCACTACCTATCAAAGCTTCAGCCAGTGTTGTCGATAGATCCAGCACAATTTGATTTAACGTATCGCCGGTTATTGCCGGAGTTTCGACCGTTTCGCCGAAAACCTCATGTCCAGCATCAGTCTTTATATGGAATTCAACGATAGTTAGTTCATTGACGGATCTAAGTGAAGTAGAAAAACTTTCCCGTAAAGGCTCTTTCCTAAACGTAACCCAGCTTTCAACTATTTTGGTCATAGTATGTACCTTATGGAGAATGTAATTCGGCCAGCAGTACCGAATGACCTTGACATTCTCGTTGAGATATTTAGGTCATGCTGGCTAATTTCATATAAGGGATTACTACCTAAAGAAGTACAAGATGAAATGACAGTAGAAAAAGCCCGCCAGTTGTGGTTATTATCTGTGCAGCCACATCCAGATCGCATAACTTTCATTATCGAAGAAAATGAAGTAGCTGTTGGTGTTGCGCGCGTTGGTGTTGATGTAAGTGATGAAACGCGTGGGCATCTATTTTCACTATATGTGCATCCAAATAATGCTGGTCGTGGACTAGGCACGAAACTACTCAAACATGTACTTTCGACTTTACGTGAGCGCAACTTTGAAGAGATTACATTATGGGTTTTCAAAGAGAACGCCCCAACCCGTAATCTTTATCGAACGTTAGGTTTCGTTGAAACCGGCCAAGAGCGCATTGATGATCGTTGGAGGATCCCCGAGATCGAAATGCGTGCACTCTCTAAACTATTCTGACTCGAACCGGTTTAACGCTACTTGGTGCAGGGACATAGAAACCATTACTTCCGGGAGTAAGAGATCCCAAAATTCTTTCACCATCAGCACCAGTGCAACTAGGAACCTGACCCGCTTGATTATGCATCGAAAGAAATCCAATCAAAGCGAACGTTACGCCCTCTTTTGCCCGAGGATCGATTCCAAGTGCAGCCATCGTAAGTACCTCACAGTTTGGTAAACGTTGAGCTAATCTCGCCATTAACACTGGGTTTGCTGAGCCTCCACCGGCAACATAGAGCTTGGCTAGTTCAAATTTCTCTACATCGCGTGCAACTGTTTCAACAGTGAGTTCCAATAATGTAGCTACCAAGTTAGATAAGTTCCATGAACTTATCTCGCCAGCGCGTTCAACAATATACGGCAAGTGAAATAACTCTTTACCAGTTGATTTAGGTGCTGGCAGACTGTAGTAAGGCTCATCTAAAAACTTTGCAAGAAGCGCATGGTCAATGACGCCGCTAGCTGCAATTAGGCCACTCTCGTCGAAAGCGCGCGCTCCAGATGAGTGCGCAAAAATTGCAGCATCCATTAATCCATTAGCTGGTCCTATGTCGTAAGCGATTGACTTCAAGCCTTTTCCTGCAACAGTGATATTAGAGATACCACCTAGGTTCAACGCACCTTCGGGTGCATCGCTTGCATTGAAAAGTAAATGGTCCAAAAGGCTTACTAGCGGAGCGCCATGTCCACCAGCTGAAACATCTCGAGAACGAATATTTGACAGTACTGAGATACCGGTTTCTTCGGCAATCCATGCTGGTTCACCAAGTTGTAAGGTGCCTACAGCTTTATGAGCTTCGTCTATCCAATGAAATAATGTCTGTCCGTGCGAAACTATGAGATCGGGTTGAAAATTATATTTCTTCATAGTGTGCAGAGCAGCTTGAGCAAACTCTTGGGCAATACGTGTATCCAAAATACATACACGCTCCATTGTGACCGAACGAGGAGGCATGGAGTCTGCAATTAGGTCATGTAGCTCCTGTGTGTACTCAATGCTCTCAAAACCAAGTTGCTTGATCTCGACCGTATCCCCAACTTGTTCAAATTCACAGCAAGCCACATCCATGCCATCGTAAGAAGTACCGGAAATCATTCCTATTACTTTCATTTTTATGCCTCCATACATGCAACTAGGTGGTTAGAAGATATTTCACGCAAGGTCTGAGCCGCTACGGCGCACGCTGGAGTGGCTTTAACGCAGCGAAGGTGAAAAGCACAGCCAGTCGGTAAATTAACTGGATCAGGCACTTCACCTTCGAGCGTTTTGGCTAAGGACTCTGGATTTCCAATCACTGTGTGATCTGGCATGGCTTGAATAAGTGCTTGTGTGTACGGATGTTGAGGGTCATTGATAACCTGTTCCCAACTTCCAAATTCAACAATTTTTCCTAAGTACATTACAGCAACTAAATCGCTGATATAGCGGATCATGGCAAGATCATGGCTGATGAATATATATGTCAGGCCTAGCTTTGCTCGTAAATCCAATAGAAGATTCATCACTTCAGCACGGACAGATACATCTAGCGCTGATACGGGCTCATCTAGAACTAAAAGATTAGGTTCAGCAGCTAGGGCTCTAGCGATACTTACGCGTTGTCTTTGCCCACCTGAAAGCTGATGAGGGTAACGATTCTTTAAATCATCAGCTAAGCCCACTAAGGATAAGAGTTCGGATACTCGCGTTTCAACCATATTTTTTGCTACCAAGTTATGAACTGTAATAATCTCACTGATTGCATCACCAATTCTCTGGCGTGGATTGAGCGAAGAGTATGGGTCCTGAAAAACTAATTGAACAACTGACTTCTTAGTAGAAAAACTTCCCTTATTAACATCGTGGATGGGCGAGCCTTTCCAGGTAATGCCACCCCGATTAGGAGTTTCTAGCCCTGTAACCAAGCGAGCAAGTGTAGATTTTCCACAGCCACTCTCGCCTACAATTCCTAAAGTTTTACCCGCCGGAAGAGAGATATCAATGCCATTGAGCGCGTGGATTACTGTGTCAGTTGATACGATTTTATACAGTTTCTCAACATCCTTAATCTCTAAACTCATTAGTTGCCTCCTAATGGAAAGAAACATGCAACCGAACTACTGTCAGTAGTTACTGTGAGTGGAATCTCCGAATGACAGCGGGCTTGAGCGCGAGAGCATCGAGCGGCAAAACCGCATGAATTACCGACTAACCACGGCTTTTCTGGCACCCCTGAGATCGAAGTAAGCCTCTCGCGGTTTGTACCTGTAGACGTTGGCAATGAGGATAAAAGTCCCGCCGTGTAAGGGTGCTTCGGTTTTCTAAATATTTCTTCAACGGTGCCAGATTCAACAATACGTCCGGCATACATAACATTAAGGCGATCGACAAGGTTTGCAACAACACCTAAATCGTGGGTGATCCATAGCATGGACATATTTCTTTTCTTACGCGCCTCTGAAACTAGAGCCAGAATTTGCTGCTGAATTGTTACATCTAATGCAGTAGTTGGTTCATCAGCAATCAACAATTGTGGTGATAGAAGTAGCGCCATAGCAATCATGATTCGTTGGCGCATACCACCTGAAAATTCGTGTGGGTAGCTCTCCATGGCTCGGTTGACGTCTGGAATTCCGACTTCCAATAAAAGTACACGCACTTGATTCTGCGAACCATCATTTATTCCACCATGTGATGCAATAACTTCCAACAACTGCTTCCCTAGTTTCATTACTGGATTTAAGGCAGTCATAGGATCTTGATAAATCATAGCAATTTCATTGCCGCGAATATTTCGTAACTCTTCGGTATCAAGTGTTAAAAGATTCTTATCTTTAAAGGTAACTGAGCCGCTAACAACTTCGACGCCTCGAGGTAAAAGTCCAAGAATAGAAAGAGCTGATAACGTCTTACCCGATCCACTTTCACCGACTACTCCCACAGCCTCACCTAGACCAATATCAAATGAGACTTGATTAACAAGCGTGCGTGGATCTTGGACTGTAGAAATCCCAAGATCTTTAACCGACAGTAGTGACGACTGAGTCATGAGCTTCTCCGCGCTGGATCTAGAGCATCTCGTAAGCCATCGCCCACTAAATTTAAGCCGACAACTACGATTGTGATGAAAAGTGATGGGAAGACTAAAGTCCACCAAGCAAAGGCAGCTAATGGTTGTGCATCAGAGACCATGAGACCAAGTGATGGCGTAGGCGGTTGAGTGCCTAAACCTAAGAAACTCAGGCCTGATTCAGTCAAAATCGCCCAAGAAAGCGACAGCGCAATCTGGACCACGATTGGTGCAAAAACATTTGGAAAAATATGTTTTCTTAAGATTCTAAAAGATGAGAACCCTAATACTCGAGATATTTTGATGTAGTCCATCTCTTTAACGGTCAAAACAGGACCTCTGGCAACACGTATAAATATCGGTGTATACACGACTCCAATTGCTAGCGCGGTGTCATACCAAGCATTTCCAAGGCTTGCCACAATTGCTAAAGCTAGTAAAATTGCTGGAAAGGCAAAAAATACATCGCTGACTCTAGTTACAAGTTGATCAAACCACTTTCCAGCGTAGCCAGCCAGAACCCCGAAAGTCACACCTAAAATAGTTGCTAATGAAACGGCAGTAATTGAGACCGTGAGAGAGCGCCGCATACCTTCTAAAGTACGTGAGAAAACATCTCGGCCAAAATCATCGGTTCCAAACCAAAAATGTGCTGAAGGTCCTTGCAAAATATTATCAATATGTTGTTCAACTGGATCATACGGGGTGATTCCAAAAATAGAACAGATTGAAACTATAACCATAATTAGGACTAAGACTGCACCGACTACTCCACTTGTGCTTTGTAAGTAGTAGTGAATAGCGCCTTTAGTTTTAATCTCTTTATTTTTCATTTTTTAATCCGAGGATCAATTTTGCGATAAATGACATCGGTCGCAACGTTAATGAGCACAAACATAATTGCAAAAACCATAATGCTACTTTGTACGGTGGCATATTCGCGCTTCATGATTGCATCCAAAATTTGACGCCCCATTCCAGGTAGAGCAAAGATTTTTTCAACAATTACAGCACCACCAAGTAGATACCCAAACTGAATTCCAGTCATTGTGACGATTGGTATAAGTGAGTTGCGCAAAACATGTCGAAATTGAACCTTATTATTTGGGACGCCTTTGCCGTGAGCGGTTCGCACAAAATCTTTATCGACTGTCTCTAGCAAAGCAGATCTCGTCGTGCGCATAACCGGGGCGGCCACAGCTATACCCAACACTAGACCTGGAAACATCATTTGCTGGAAGTTCATCCAGGGGTTCTCCCATGGGGTCATGTACTCATAGCCATTAGGAAAATAGTGAAATTTATTTGCCATCACTGTGACAATTCCGGTACTCAATACAAAGCCCGGAATAGCTAGAGCAAGCAAGCCAAATAACTGTCCAGCAAAATCGCGCGAACTGCCGGGTTTTTTAGCGCTAAACATTCCGATTGCGATACCAAGCACAACTCCAAGAACGGTTCCGATAATAGCTAACTCAATTGTGACGGGTAAGGAAGATTTTGTTAGCGTAGCAACAGATACGCCGGTTGAATAAGCAAAACCTAGCTTTCCAGATAAGAAACTATGAATCCACGAAATGTACTGGAGTAAAAGAGATTGATCAATGCCATAGTAGACACGAAGCTCAGCTATTTGGCCAGGTGTGAGTGCGCCAGTTTCAATTCCAAAAGCTCCCGTAATTGAATCACCGGGTATTACGCGAAGTACTAAAAAGACAAAAATAGAGATACCAAAAAGTGTAGCTAAAACACTGAGGGTACGTGAGACGCCTGGAATCTTCATTAATTTTCTAAAACTCACTTAGTCTCACCGTCCTCTCATTGCTTAATAATCCTGCATCTTAAAAGAAAAGAGACAGTGTGTGAAATGAGATTTCACACACTGTCTCTTTTTTACTTACTTGAGATCTGCCTTGCGAAGTTCAATTAGTGAACCTGTAGCAAGTGGTATGAATCCCGTAACATTCTTGGTAGTAATACGGTACTCAAATGGAGAGAAGAGCCAGACCCAAACAGCGTTATCTTCAAGTTCTTTAGAGATTGCTGTGTATGCGGCCTTGCGATCACTAACTCGACCTGATGATTTGCCTTTTGCAAAGTTAGCATCAAGTGTTGCAGAAGAATAACCAGCCACCTTGTTTAGGTTTCCAGTTGATGTGAAGTAACGGGTGTACATGGTGTCTGGATCGATACGGCCACCGTTATTAGCAACAGATGAACCGAAATCGCCAGCTAACCAGCGAGAAACGAAGGTTGAATCATCAACCGCGTCGATTTCTAGGGTAATTCCAGCCTTAGCAAGCTGAGACTTCAGTGACTGTGCAGTTCCTGAAGCAGTTGCGAACTGAGTTGGGGCAACCATGGTCTTAATAGTCAAACCATTTGGGTAACCTGCATCAGTTAGGTATTTCTTAGCCTTAACTAAGTCAACTTCTGGGCATGGACGAGCAGTTGGGTCAGATGCATAAGCAGGACTTGTGATTGGTCCAATTACCTTGCCTTCTCCGGATGAAGCAGTCTTTACAACCTCTGCGCGACTTACTGCGCACTGAATTGCTAGACGAACACCGAGCTTGTCAAATGGTGCAACCTTTGCGTTGAGCTGAAGTGCAACGTAAGCCAAACCTGGAGTCTTGTACAGCTTTAGGTTTGATCCAGCTTGCTTTGCAACAAGTGGGCTTGTGATTACTGAGAACTGAATTGTTCCTGCATTAAGTGCAGAAAGAATTGATGCCTCAGTTGGGATAATGCGGAAAGTAATTGTGTCTAGCTTCGGCTTTCCACCCCAGTACGTTGCATTGCTTGCAAGCTTTACGCTCTGGCCTGGCTCCCATGAAACATACTTAAAAGGTCCAGTTCCATTAACTGTCTTACCGATTGTTCCAGCTTTAATATCATCACTTGAAAGCATCGCCATATTGACGCCATCGAGTGCGGCTAAAATAGCAACATTTGGGATAGTTAAGTTAAGTGTTACATCAAGACCTGATGCTTCAATTGACTTAATGGTCAAAATGTTTGCGCGTGCTGCAGCTTTAGTAGCCGGATCCAGAATTCGCTCTAGAGATGCTTTCACATCTTCTGCATCGAATGTTGAACCATCTTGGAACTTAACATTCTTGCGTAGGTGCAAACGAAGTTCTGTACCGCTTGCATTGAATCCCCATGACTGAGCGAGTCCGCCACGGATATCTAGTTTTGGTCCTACTTCAACAAGTGATCCATAGACAAGACCAAGTGCGCGAACTGTCGCAAAACTTGTAGCGCCTTGTGGATCCAACTTATCGATATCTAGCGTTAGGCCGATAGTTAGATCTTTAGTTGCTGCTTGTGCTGGCGCAATGGCAATCAGTGATCCTGTGATTACAGCTACTGATGATGCAATCGCCACCAAACCGCGGATGCGGCGTTGTGAGATTTTCACTTATTTCCTCCTCGAGTACGGGTTAATGGTTGTTTGCGCATACCCTCGTCTACGCTCACTTTTGTCCCAGAACGGCTACCCACGGCCGCTCTAGATTCTTCCAGAGCTGACTTGGTGCCGCTCCAGTTTCTCTGCGCCAATGCGACACAGAGACAATCAACCACCGTTAACTGCGCAATTCGGCTCGCAGTTGCACCGCTGCGGAAGGTGGTTTCCCGTGCGGATGTATGTAAAACAATATCTGCCAGTGCAGTTGCTGAACTGCGCAGCGAGTTTGTGATCAATATAATTGTAATTCCTCTAGATTTAAATGCTTGCATCACATCAACCACATCGACAGTTGTACCGCTATGACTAATCGCTACTAAGCAATCACCGGGCTTTAAAAGAGAAACTGAGGTTAAAGCGGTGTGTGCATCTCGCCAAGCAGTCGTAGTTTTACCCTGACGATTTAACTTTAGCGATAAATCCATAGCGACATAACCACTAGAAACTAAACCAAAGATTCCAATAGTTTGGGCTCTATCCCACGCATCCACTGTTTTTGCAAAAGAATCAATATCAATTCGCTCTGCAGTAGTTTTGATTGCTTGTGCATCTGCTTGAGAAATCTTTCGAATTATCTCCTCAAGTGAATCGCTAATTGTGATCCCACTATCAAGCTCAACCACTTTTGAAGCAGTAAATCCGATTCGACTTACTTCACTTACTAGCGCCATTCGAAACTCTGGGTAGCCTTTATACCCAATCGCCTTACTAAATCGAACTACCGAAGCGACCGAAGTTTCGCTGTAATCTGCAAGTTGAGAGATATTCATGTGGGCAACGTCTTTTGGATTGTTAAGTACGCACATTGCAATTGCAGCCTCAGTGGCGTGAAATGATTTGAATGAGTCTCTAATCTCACCCATAAGATCGCTATAAGAAGCAGCTGCTGGGGCAGACAAACGTTGTGCCATCACGCTACCTTTCATGAAAAATTCCTTCAACAAAATAACTCAGGAGTGAAAATTATCGCTCAAATGCTGGTGGGTCAAGCCTGATTGGGTAACGAAACCCCGTTATTTAAGGGCTTCTCTAATTCGATTTGAAGAGGTCTGCAATCGCTCACGCGCAGCTTTTGGCTCGATATTGAGTAAGAGCATCAATATGGCAACTTTGACTTCGTGATTTGACGCCGTAAGTGCCTGCGCTGCCTGCGTCTTAGTTGAACCGGTAGCGGTTTCAATAATTCTTACAGCACGGTCTGCCAGTTTTTCATTACTGATCTGCAGATCTACCATCAAGTTTCCAAAAGTTTTTCCCAAGCGAACCATCGTAATTGTTGAAATCATATTGAGAACTAGTTTTTGAGCCGTTCCTGATTTCAAGCGGGTTGAGCCCGCAAGCAGCTCTGGTCCAGAATCTATATCTAGGGCGTGATCGCTAATCTGACCTATTTTAGAGTTTGGATTGCACGTTAAAGCAATTGTTAACGCGCCGACGTTTTTTGCGTGCGCAATAGCGCCCATAACATATGGAGTCCGACCACTCGCTGCAATTCCAACAACGCAATCTAACTGACTGACTGAAGCAGACATTAAATCAGAAGCCCCTAGTTCAGAATTGTCCTCAGCACCTTCTGCAGCATTCTTAAGCGCAGTGTCACCGCCTGCAATAAAAGCTATTACTTGACCTGTAGATACTGAAAAAGTTGGCCCGCATTCGGCGGCATCTAAAACACCCAGACGCCCAGAAGTTCCTGCACCGATATAAATTAATCGACCACCTTGAAGCATTCGATCAACTACTGCATCGATTGCTTTTTCAATTTTAGGTAGGACTGCATTAATTGCTTTTGGGACTTCGGTGTCGCTCTCATTCATCGCTTGTAATAACTCGGAAACGGTCATTACATCGAGCATCTGGAACTTTGAGTCAACTTGCTCTGTTCGAAGCAAACCTAACTCAGGTTTTTTGTCGGGCATATGCACCTCTTTCAATTCCAGAACAATAGGACAGAAATTGAAAACTATCTACCAGTCCCGCATTTTCTATACTTTAGGAAATAGACTCTAGCCATGATTCGTGTGGCCGTTAAAGCAGATGCGCCGAAAATTCTGCAGCTAATTAGGGATTTAGCCCTCTACGAAAAAGCTCCCCAAGAGGCCGTAGCCACCTTGGAACAGGTTGAGCTGACAATCTTTAGCGATAAGCCGAGC
>QYPT01000109.1 GCA_007280125.1 Streptomycetaceae bacterium
CACTTATTGATTGTGTTGGCGAGAAGGGAAGAATCGACATTATCGAGTCGAGTTCATCCGCGACTGCTGATGCACGCAAGAATTTCTCAGATTTCTCAAATGTAAATATTCATACAGGCGATGTAGTTCACCTCTTACCAAGAATTAGCGCCTGCGATGTGATTGTTCTTGACCCACCCAGAGAAGGCGCTGGCAAGAGCGTGATCGCCCAGATGTCGGGACTACGCCCGCGTTCGATTGTTTATGTTGCGTGCGACCCAGCCGCCTTGGCTCGGGATAGCGCTTACCTACTTGAGGCTGGATACGCGCTCACGAGCCTGCGCGCTTTTGACCTTTTCCCTATGACCCACCATGTGGAGTGTGTCGCACTGTTTTCTCCTTTAAATTAGAGAGAAAATAAGGTATCTTGACGTCAAGATACTTCAAGTTGGGGGCATTCATGGCAATTAATTCCTTTAAGTCGCAGCGTCAGATCCGAGTTAACGAAACTGACTTCGAAATCTTTGACATATCTGGAGTTGAAGGCGCAGCATCATTGCCGTTTAGCTTGAAAGTGCTTTTAGAGAATTTGTTGCGTACCGAAGACGGTGCAAATATTACTGCTGAGCATATTCGTGCCCTTGCCCAATGGGACCCTTCTGCCGAACCGGATACAGAAATTCAATTCACTCCGGCCCGTGTGATTATGCAAGATTTCACTGGTGTTCCCTGCATCGTAGATCTCGCGACAATGCGTGAAGCGATCGTCGACCTTGGGGGAGATGCAAGCAAGGTGAATCCACTTGCTCCAGCAGAGCTAGTGATTGATCACTCTGTAATTGCGGATGTTTTTGGTACAAGAGATTCGTTCGAACAGAACACCGACATTGAATATGAAAGAAATCGCGAACGTTATCGTTTCTTGCGTTGGGGTCAGGGCGCTTTCGATGAGTTTAAAGTTGTTCCACCTGGGACCGGAATCGTCCACCAAGTAAATATTGAATTTTTGGCTCGAGTTGTTATGACTCGCGTTGTTGATGGAACTCTGCGGGCGTATCCAGACACAGTAGTAGGCACCGATTCGCACACCACAATGGTGAATGGATTAGGCGTACTTGGATGGGGAGTCGGTGGAATCGAAGCCGAAGCCGCACTACTAGGACAGCCAGTCTCTATGTTGATTCCACGAGTCGTTGGATTCAAACTAACAGGCCAATTACCTGTTGGAACAACGGCAACTGACATGGCTCTAACGATTACTGAAATGCTCAGAAAGCATGGAGTCGTAGGTAAGTTCGTTGAATTCTATGGACCCGGCGTGGTTTCTGTGCCTATGGCCAACAGAGCAACAATTGGTAACATGAGCCCTGAGTATGGCTCTACGTGCGCAATTTTCCCGATTGATGAAGAAACACTCAAGTACCTCCGCTTAACAGGTCGAGATGAGAATCAGGTTGCTCTCGTCGAGGAATATGCAAAAGTACAAGGTTTATGGCATGACCCTTCTTTGACTCCTCGTTTTTCAGAGCACATCGAGTTAGATCTGTCCTCAGTGGTTCCATCCATCGCAGGACCAAAGCGCCCACAAGATCGCATTGCATTGAGCGCCTCTAAATCAGCGCTAGAGAAGATTCTTCCTTCCTACCTTTCAGAAAAATCTGCCTTAGCTCCAGTGAATATTCATGTAAAGAATGAAGCTACTACTGTGAAAAACGGCGATGTTGTTATTGCCTCAATCACATCATGTACAAACACTTCTAACCCATCGGTCATGATTGGCGCTGCGCTACTTGCAAAGAAAGCAGTTGAGAAAGGGCTTACATCCAAGCCTTGGGTGAAAACAACGCTAGCGCCAGGATCAAAGGTTGTAACTGATTACTACGATCGTGCGGACCTTACGAAATACATGGAAGCACTTGGCTTTAACCTCGTAGGGTATGGATGCGTAACGTGCATTGGAAACTCAGGCCCACTGCCAGTTGAAATTAGCAAAGCGGTCAACGAACATGATTTAGCAGTTACTGCCGTTCTTTCAGGAAACCGAAACTTCGAAGGACGCATTAGCCCTGATGTAAAGATGAATTACCTGGCATCTCCACCACTTGTTGTTGCATATGCCATTGCCGGCACGATGAATCACGATTTTGAGAAAGATTCACTCGGCAATGACAAAGAAGGCAATCCAGTATTCCTGAAGGATATTTGGCCAACGGAGGCTGAAGTTTCAGCAGTTGTTGAGTCATCTATTTCATCGGAAATGTTTACCAAAGATTACGCAAGTGTCTTTGATGGTGATCATCGATGGAAATCACTGGATACTCCTACCGGTAATACTTTTGAGTGGGATTCAGAATCAACCTATGTGCGCAAACCTCCGTACTTTGATGGGATGCGAGCCAATCCTGCACCCGTAGAAGATATTTCTGGCGCACGAGTGATGGCGATTCTTGGAGATTCAGTAACTACTGACCACATCTCACCTGCAGGTAATATCAAGGCAGATTCTCCAGCCGGTGCGTACTTGAGCGCCCATGGAGTAGACCGTAAAGATTTCAATTCATATGGTTCACGACGTGGCAACCACGAAGTGATGATTCGTGGAACCTTTGCCAATATTCGTTTGAAGAATCTTCTACTTGACGGAGTTGAAGGCGGCTTCACAAAGAATTTCTTGAATGGGGGCGTACAGGAAACTATTTATGACGCATCCATGGCTTATCAAGGTGCTGGTGTGCCGCTAGTCATTTTGGCTGGTAAAGAATATGGATCTGGCTCATCTCGTGACTGGGCAGCAAAGGGCACTGCGTTGCTTGGTGTCCGAGTAGTTATCGCAGAATCTTTCGAACGTATTCACCGCTCTAATCTCATTGGAATGGGTGTACTTCCATTGCAATTTAATCCTGGAGATACCGCCGCATCACTGGGTCTGACGGGCTCTGAAACCTTTAGCGTAAGCGGGATTTCTGCTTTGAATACTGGGGGCGTTCCCAAAGAGGTCACGGTGAAAGCGGATTCAATTACCTTCACTGCAAAGGTTCGCATAGATACACCAGGTGAAGCTGATTACTATCGTCATGGCGGCATCATGCAATTCGTTTTGCGTTCTTTGCTCACTCAATAATTGAGTAAAGGGCCCAGCGCTCGTTAGCAGTTAGTCACCTGCTATAGAGGAAGGGAAGCGACTCCTTTTTCATGGAATGGCTTGCCGCATACTGTCTGACTGATTCCTTCGCGGTCTAAGTACGGCAAAATGCCGCCCAAGATCATTGGCCATCCTGCGCCGAGCAACATGCAGATATCGATTTCGGCTGGCGTAGACACGACGCCTTCATCGAGCATCATGCGTGCTTCCTCTGCCAATGCGTTAAGGGCGCGCATGCGAACTTGTTCACTGGTAGAAGGATTCGTTCCCTTTTCCACAAGAGCAAGGGCTGCAGGGTTGGCGACATATTTACCGTCATCGCCTTTTGTGTAGAAAGTTCGTACATTCTCGGCAACAAGACGTTGCATTGTTGGTGAGATTCGGTACCTAGGACCAAGATTCTTATTGAGGATTTCTGCAACGTGCAAAGCAATGCCAGGGCCAACAAGACCTAAGAGTTCAAAGGGAGACATCGGAAGTCCAACACTTCTCATTGCATTGTCGGCAATTTCAGGAGGAGTTCCTTCATCCATCGCGTCGGTAATTTCTCCCATGAAGCGGATGAGCAAACGATTGACAACAAACCCTGGTGAATCCTTGGTGATGACCATGGTCTTCTTAAGTTCTTTACCGATTGCTACCGCTGTTGCTGTGGTTGCATCATCTGTTGTGGAAGTGCGTGCAATTTCCAACAACGGCATGATCGCAACAGGGTTAAAGAAGTGGAAACCGATCACGCGCTCAGGGTGTTCAAGCCCTTGGGTCATAGCTTCAACGCTCAATGAAGAGGTGTTGGTTGCAATAACACATTCAGGTGAAACGATCTTTTCAAGATTCTTGAAAAGAACTTGCTTGAGGGAGAGTTCTTCAAAGATTGCCTCAATAACAAAATCTGCTGTGGCGAAAACGCTTTGATCGACTGAACCACTGACAAGTGCAGATAGACGACGGGCGCTTTCGGCACTCATTCGATTCTTCTCCACAAGTTTTGCGAGTTCGGCATGAACCCACGCCACACCCTTGTCGACTCGAGCTTGATCAAGATCTGTCATGACAATCGGACATTTGAGATTACGTACCATGATGAGTGCCAATTGTGATGCCATCAGTCCAGCACCGACCACGCCTACTTTTGTGACTTTGCGAGCAAGGGCTGGCTTTGGAGCGCCCTCTACTTTCTTTCGCTTTTTCATGATGAGATTAAAGGCATACAAAGATGATCGCAACGCGTCGCTCATTACTAGATCTGCAAGCGCAACATCTTCGGCATCAAACCCACTAGTACGCGTGGCTGTTCGTGATTGCCCTATAAGGGCAAGGGCGCGAGCCGGAGCTGCAATTTCAGCACCGCCATATTTTTTCAAGGCGGCTGCCTTACCTGTCGCCAATGCACTTTCCCATCCGGGATCGTTACTGTAATCGGCGCGTTCAATTTTTTTCGTGCCATTGAGAATCTGCGCTGCAAAAGAGATTGAACGCTCTAAGAAATCTGCAGGATCAAAAACCGCGTCAACGACGCCAAGGGCAAGTGCATCCTTTGATTTCATCATGGTGTTGTTATTGAGTGCGTTGAGAATGATTACTTGAGTTGCTCGTTCTGGGCCTATCAGTTGAGGAAGCAACGTTGCTCCGCCCCACCCAGGTACCAGGCCAAGGAACACCTCAGGTAGGGCGGTGAAGGCTGTAGTTGCGAGGGTTCGATAGGTGCAATGAAGTCCAACTTCTAAGCCACCACCCAATGCGAGGCCGTTAATGAAGGCAAAAGTAGGAATATCACTTTCACCTAGGCGTCTGAGTACCTCGTGCCCCAATTTTCCTATGGCAAGTGCTTGCTCGCGGCTAGATAGGAATGCAAGGGCAGAAAGGTCGGCACCTGCAGCAAAAATAAATGGTTTACCAGTAATAGCAATTGCCTTAGGTTTTCTTGAAAGCGCTTCAGTGATTGCCGCGTCAAGGGATTGCAATGATTGCACTCCAAAAGTATTAGGTCTGTTGTGATCTTGTCCGTTATCTAATGTGATGAGCGCGAGAGTCCCAGGACAACCAAAGGCACCGAGATCAACATCGCGAACCAACGCATGTGTTACAACTTCTTCAGGAGCGCCATCTGGCATCTGCATCGACACGGTAGTCATGATTATTTGCCTGCCTTCGTTGTTCCTACAAAACGTGGGTTCTCCCAAATCACAGTACCGCCCATGCCTAAGCCGATACACATCGTGGTCATTCCGTAGCGAACTTCTGGATGTTCTTCAAAACTACGAGCTAGGTTAAGAATTAGACGCACTCCTGAGGATGCAAGTGGGTGGCCAACTGCGATTGCTCCACCGAATGGATTTACATTCGATGCATCATCGGCAATTCCAAAGTGCTCAAGGAAAGCAAGCACTTGAACGGCGAATGCTTCGTTGATTTCAAATAGCCCTATGTCGCCAATTGATAGGCCTGCTTTAGCAAGTGCTTTAATCGTTGCAGGAACTGGTCCGTAGCCCATTATTTCTGGCTCTACACCTGCAAAGGCAAATGAAACAAGACGAGCTTTAATCGTGAGACCTAGTTCTAGTGCTCGCTTTTCATTAGCTAAAAGGGCAGCGGTTGCACCGTCGTTAAGACCTGATGAATTTCCAGCTGTTACGCGTCCTGCCGGGCGAAATGGTGTTTTTAATCCAGCAAGTCCTTCAAGAGTTGTAGTTGGACGTGGTGGCTCATCGACAGTCGCGATTGCCCAACCGAGTTCTGCATTGCGTGCAGCAGTAGGGATGAGGTCGCGCTGGATTTTTCCAGCCGCGTATGCAGCAGCAGTTTTCACTTGAGAATTTAGTGCGTACTTATCTGCTCGTTCTTTGGTAATTGTTGGAAAGCGATCATGGAGTCTTTCTGCGGTTGCTCCCATTGCGAGCGCATCTTGCTCGACGATTTTCTCTGCGAGATAACGCGGATTTGGATCGAGACCATCACCGATTGGATGATTTCCCATATGTTCTACTCCGCCTGCAATTGCAAAATCATAAGATCCAAAAGCAATGGCACCAGCAATTGTTGTCACTGCAGTGAGTGCGCCGGCGCACCAACGATCGATTGCATAACCAGGGACGGTGTTTGGAAGCCCTGCAAGGAGGGCAACGCTTCGGCCAAGATTCATACCTTGATCGCCAGTTTGCGTTGCTGCTGCGATTGCTACATCATCGATTTCACGTGGCGAAAGTTTAGGATTGCGCTCTAGAAGTCCACGTACAGCGCGAACCATTAAGTCATCGGCACGAGTATTCGCATACAAACTTCCAGCCTTACCAAAGGGAGTGCGCACAGCATCAACAACGACAACAGAATGGGACATAAGGTCAGAGTCCTTTTGCATCAACGAGAAGCCGAGTTGGCCGCAGGTAAAATGTTACCTGCCAGTAGCCCCAGAAGAAACCTTTTGGGAAAGGTTTGAGATAGGTGTCACATAGGCAAAGATCGTTGCGGTTACATAGGTTGCCCAGAAGCCAATTTGCAACCATGTTGTGAGCGTCGAGAATCCAATTGTCCCTGCAAGCAGGCTGGCCATGAGCGAATCTGAGGAGAGTTGTGATTCAAGATTCCAGGCAGTAGATGAAAATCCGGGGAGCCACCCTATTGATTGCAGATCTCCAATTCCATGGGAAAGAACTCCAGCAGCCACAACGATCAAAGCGATACCAGTGATTTGAAAGAATTTTCCGATATTGAAAGTTATCGACTTGCGATACATCATCGCACCGAGCGATACAGCTGCACCCAGGCCGAGTATTAGTCCAACAGTAGGAGCTTGGGATGTTCGCACTGTTTGAAAATTTGTATAAAGGAAGAGTGCAGTTTCTAGGCCCTCTCTAGCAACTGCAAAAAAAGCAGTAGCAGCAACAGCAAATACGCCCAGACCCACAGCGTTATCAACTTTGCCTTGGAGATCTCTTCCAAGAGAGCGTGCGGTGCGTTTCATCCAAAAGACCATTGCCGTAACAAGCACGACCGCGAAAATCGAAATGACGCCAGCGAAAGCCGCTTCAGAGCGAGGCGCTAATTGGTGAGAAGTAAATGTAAGGATTGCTCCTAGGCCCAGACTCAACGCCACTGCAGCGGCGACGCCAGTCCAAAGGGCCCCTCGAAGGTGGAGGCGATTGCTCTTGGTTAAATAGGCACGGAGAATGCCCACGATAAGGGCGGCTTCGAGCCCTTCACGAAGGGCGATGATGAAAGTGCTGACCACATGGATAATCTACGACGAGAGGGGTATTTTCGCAACTTCAATGTTGCGTAATTCATCACTTTCTTCCGGTACGGGGAGCGGTTCACGCTCGAGAAGTGCTGCTGTGAGAATGGGCGCAACAATCTCTATCTGCCATTGTCGGGCGCCAAGCTCGCTCAATGTGGTCGCAACATCGCTGGGAGATAGCCATATGACACGTCGAACGGTTTCTGGGCTGATCAGATTCTCTACGGGAATAGATAGCTCTTCCGCCCGGATTTCTAGATTAAAGCGGGCGTGGGAGTAAGGAGCGAATTTTTCAGGGTATCGCTCTCGCCAAATCTTTATAGGAGGCAGAGACTCTGTGGCCAAACGAATCGGCGGCCAATGACTTTCAGGAATAGCGATTGCCTGAGCAATGGCGTCGAGCCAGATTTGAGTGCGCTCTAGCCATCGCGCTCGCGCGCCAAGTGGCCGCAAAACTTTTTCAAGTTCTTTGCGATTGATTGGAGCATGTACCGCTAATTCAAGTAGAGCTGCGTCGGTAAGCAGTTTCCCTGGAGCGATATCAGTCTCTCGCGCAATCGTGTCGCGTGCATGCCAGAGTGTTTTGATTATTGCTAAACGATCTCGTCTCTTAATTTTATGCATTCCTGATGTACGCCTCCACGGGTCAATGCGCGGAGACGATGGTGGTGCGCTGAGGATTGCCGAAAATTCTTGAGCCGCCCATTCAGATTTTCCTTGCGAATCCAAGATTGCCGAAATCTTTTCGCGAAGTTCAATGAGAAGTTCCACATCAAGTGCTGCGTAGGTAAGCCAATCCAATGGGAGTGGACGTGTGGACCAATCTACTGCGCTATGTTCTTTGGCAAGTGCAAATCCAAGATGGGCTTCAATGAGTGGGCCCAATCCAACGCGAGGGAGCCCAGCGATGCGTCCTCCTAATTCGGTATCAAATAATTTCAGTGGATGAATTCCAACTTCTCGCAAACATGGCAAGTCTTGAGTACTGGCGTGCAAGATCACTTCATCACTTTGTAATATCGCATTGAGCTGAGCAAAGAGATGATGTGGTTCTCCATCTATGGGACCGAAAGGAATAGGGTCGATGAGGTGCAAGCCGCCGTCCAGTCGTTTAATCTGAATAAGATATGCCCGTTGGCTGTATTTATATCCAGAAGCACGTTCGGCATCGACAGCAAAAGCGCCACTACCTTGAGAGAGTTGCTCGAGCGCCCTGACAAATGCGATTTCAGTATCGATAACGAGTGGCGTTCCACCGGCCGGAATCAGCAGGGCAGGAATTACAACTGAGCCATCATCTTCGTTCATAAATTAACGGCGCGCCTTGGATGCTGAAGGGGTAATGGATCGAACGCCTTCAGGCACTGGCGCTAAGCCAGCAATTTCAGCAAGGAGATTGCACCAACCAGAAAGATGATCAAGAATTTCTACGGGCTTTGTAATAACTGGCGTCCATGATGCTCGAATTTCCATTTCAGCCTCATCGCTTCGCTGTGAAAGTTTTCCAAAGGACGAACTTGCAACTCGAGTTACCGTGCCACTTGCGGATACATATTCACATCCGGCGCTAGTAAGAGAATCCAACATCCACTTCCAGCCAACCTCAGGCAACAAAGGATCCTCTTGCATCATCGGATCAACATCAGCGCGGACAAATGTTACACAGCGAAATTCCCCGTCCCACGTTTCTTGTCCGCCAGGTTCGTGCAATACGACGAATCGACCAGAAGCAATTTCGTCCTCGTCATCGCCAAGTAAGCCATTGCTAACATCCGCAGAATAAGCAAAGGCGTACGTTGCCAATTTTTGCGGCGCGGGAACTTCCTCGAGCAAAATCTCAGATCGCGTTTCAAAGGCACGCAAAGTCTGAGCCAGCTGTTCAAATCCCATCGCATCCACTACTCAAATCTAAAGTTAATAAAGGTTAAAGCGTGGGAGGCGGGGCGGTAACATGCCACTCATGGCAATAGCACTTGCACTTTTTTCTAGCGTTCTATGGGGAAGCGCCGATTTTGAAGGCGGAAGATTAGCCAAGAGATTTCCTTCCATGGCTGTCACTGGTGTCTCTCAATTCTTTGGGCTCTGTTTTGGAGTCGTATTTGTTATTGCGTCTGGAGCTTGGCGATTGCCGGCATTTGGTCCCGACGGTTACCTCATATCTGGTTTCTTTGCAGGCATTTTTGGCTATCTCGGGCTGATCTGTCTCTATGCGGGTTTGGCTTCAGGAAGAATGGGAGTTGTATCTCCCATTAGCTCATTGTGCGCGATCATCCCACTTACCTATGCATTGATTAGCGGAGAACGACTTTCATTACTTGCAGGAATTGGAATTTCCGTTGCATTGCTTGGCGCCTTTTGCGCTAGTGGTCCGGAGATTTCACAACGTCTTCCATTGAAACCTTTGCTCTACGCCCTTGGCGCACTTTTTGGCTTTGGAACTAGCTTAACCTTTATGGCGCGAGGCTCTGCATCTAGCGCGCTTATGACCATGGTTTTTATGAGAGTTACTACGTTGTTCATTTCACTTGCAGTTGCATGTAAGCGAAAATCTATTGGTGGTTTTCGAAACCTTCGTGATTTTCGTTCACTGGCATTTATTGGAATAGCGGATTTTTCAGCAAATGTATTAATTGGCATGGCATCTACTCGCGGATTGGTCTCTGTGGTGATGGTGTTGGGTTCCCTCTTTCCTATAATGACCGCAATCTTGGCATTCAAAATATTGCATGAGCGACTGCATTACATTCAGTACATCGGAATCTTCTTTGCGGTATTAGGAGTAGGAATTATTTCTGTGTCTTGATAATCGGCCAAGAACAGGAATAAAACCGGGTTCCATCTACTAATTCTTCATCTATCTTTTGGAAGTATTCGAAAAGGTTGTGAATATCGATTAAACCTTCACCACCGGTGATCGGAGTGATGCTTAATTCAAAGTAATCTATTTTGCCTAGAGCCAGCAGTTCTAAAATAATCGAGGGTCCTGCTTCAATGCCTATGTTTTCGCCAAACTCTTTCTCAGCACGGGTGATGGCATCCTCGGGAGCCATTTGCCACCAGTGGGCTTGGGCATTTTTCTCAAGGAGACTTGGACGAGAGCGGGAGAGAATTACTAGGGGAGAGGGCGTTTGGAGATAGCGCTCACTGTTGGCCGTTTGTCCGCCGATTATTAAGCAATCACAATCCCTACGCCGGCGCAAAAATCTTTCGCGGTCAGCGACGCTTGAGAGAGCTTCGGAGGATCCATTCTTCGTACTTGACCCATCGGCCCCCAGAACCAAAGATGCCGTTGTAGCCATGCTTCATAGGCTACCGAGGGCAGCAGGTTTTTTGTCAGTGGCGGGCGCTACTCTGACTTTCATGATCATTAATTGCGATAGCTGCACCATGAGAGATATTGCCTGTTCTGATTGCGTTGTTACTTCATTCTTGGCTCTACCCAGCGCCGATAACGGAGAAGTGAGCCAAGGGACTGTTGAAGCGCTAGAGAGGCTCTCTGAGCACGGAATCATCGCCCCTTTACGCTTCCGAAGCGCTATTCAGGGGTAGCTCACAGGTTTCTAGGCGTTGCGCGGGCTTTTTTCGGGTTGAGTTTGGCGCCCAATGGCAGTTAGCCTAACCAGGTGAATCTGCCCAAGCGCCACCGCTCTTCTCGTGGCGTAGCGATAGCACTTGTAATGGCGAGCGCCCTGAGCGCCGTTCTTCTCTCCTCGAATCCGGCCCAAGCCGCCCCTTCTCTTGTTGATATTCAAATTCGGGTTTCGCAACTTCAGATTGAAGCCTCCAGTGCCGCCGAGGGAGCGCAGGCAGCTAAAGTTCAACTCGCATCATTAACACGAACTTTGAGTGGGATTAAGCAAGAGGCAGCAGCGCAGGGTCAAAATGTTGCACAACTGCGTCGCTCCCTTGGAGCAATTGCAGTGGAGCAGTACAAATCTGGGGGATTAAATCAAAGTTTAGAATTGCTCTTCTCCAGCGATCCCACACTCTATTTATCTGCTGCGGGTTCATTGGATGCGCTCACTCGGCGCAAAGCGCTCCAATTGCGTAAATTCTCCGCAGCCCAACAGAGGCTAAATGCCACAACCTTCACCGTTAATGACAAATTGAAACTTGTTCGCGCTGCCCAAGCTCGGCTCACCGCACAAACCGCACAGGCTCAAGCAAAACTTAAACAAGCCCAGAAGTTACTTGCATCATTAAAGAAGTCCGATCGGGAAAGATTGGCCCGGTTAGCACTCCTTAGAGAGAATAAAGACCAGGCATCCTCTTTAGTTCTAGCAAAAAAAGTAAATGGAATATCAGGTCGTGCAGGAACAGCGCTCAAATATGCTTTGAAACAAATCGGCGACCTTTATGTATTTGGTGCAGCAGGAAACACTTATTGGGATTGCTCAGGATTAACAATGCGGGCTTATCAACTCGCAGGAGTTTCCCTGCCGCATTCAGCCGCTGCTCAAGCAAATTATGGCAAGAGAGTCGCACTTAATGCTTTGAAGCCTGGTGATCTTGTTTTCTTTGGCAGGCCAATCGGACATGTCGGTATTTATTTCGGTGGTGGACGTATGGTTGACGCCCCGCATAGTGGTGCGCGTGTGAAAGTTCAAGCGTTCGGGTCTTATTTTGGTCGCCTACGACTTGTAGCAGCGCGACGATTCTGACGTGGCTACAACGCTATTCGTAACAAACGATTTCGGACCTCGAGCGGGGGGAATCGAAACTTTTATTATCGGTCTGATCGAAAGACTTCCTCATGGGAGTGTTGTCGTATATACATCTGCACAAGATGGCGCCCACGAGTATGACGAACAATGGTTTTCACAATTTGGCGTAAGGGTTGTCCGCGATCCAGGGAAAATACTTCTACCCACACCTCTAGTGGCGCGAAGAGTGGGGAAACTCGCACGTGAATTAAGAGCGACCACAGCGTGTTTTGGCGCTGCTGCTCCGCTTGGCCTCTTAGCGCCCACTTTGCGTAGAGCAGGTGTTGTAAAAATCGTTGCCCTGACGCATGGACACGAAGTGTGGTGGTCAAAAGTATTCCCCTTTAATGTGGCGATGCGTCGCATTGGAAAAACCGTTGATGTCATTACCTACCTTGGTGAATTTACTCGGAGCGCTATTTCTCGAGCACTACCGAGTGCAAGCCAAAAAGCTATGGTGAAGATAGCGCCAGGGATTGATGTAGAACACTTTTCTCCTGATATCGATGCAACACTGTTGAGAAATTCATTGGGACTTGCAGATAAAGCGGTCATCGTGAGTGTCGGTCGCTTAGTGCATAGAAAAGGCCAGGACCGCCTCATAGAAGCGTTGCCGATAATTCTTTCCAAGATTCCAAACGCTCACTTACTTGTTGTCGGCCAGGGCCCCTATTTGGAGAGACTTGAAACTCTTGCCACAACAAAAGGCGTGAGTGACCACGTTTCCTTTATTGGCAGAATTCACTACTCGGAGCTCCCAAAATATTTCCGAGTAGGAGATGTATTTGCTATGCCCTCGCGTTCGCGATTTTTTGGACTCGAAGTTGAAGGTTTGGGCATTGTCTACTTGGAAGCTAGTGCATGCGGCATTCCTGTAATTGCCGGTGATTCTGGTGGAGCACCTGATGCCGTTTTAGAGAATGTAACCGGACTAGTTGTTGATGGCACAAATGTTGAATCCATTGCGGATGCTGCCATTTCGATACTTTCTAATCCAGCGATGGCAAAAGCTATGGGTATTGCCGGGCGAGAATGGATTGTTGATTCATGGTCTTGGCAGTTGTGGGCAAAGAAGTTTAAGAACGTTCTTGGGATCTAATCTACAAGTTTATTCTTCAAAGCAACTCCGACGGCTTCGATGCGATTGGCTACAGAGAGTTTCCTGTAGATAGAGGCAAGGTGAGTCTTAACTGTTGCTTCTGTGATGAAAAGTTCAAGTCCGATATCTGTTGCCGTTTTTCCCGATGGGATTAGAGAGAGAACTTGAAGTTCCCTTGCGGTTAAACCGAATCCATTCTTCTTCCTTAAAAGTGCTCCTTGTAAGTTATGACTCGAAAAACTCATTGGCGCTGCGAAAGAGTGCGATACAGCGGAGACAACTTCATGAAGAGGGGCAGTTTTTAGGATGAATGCACTTGCTCCTGCCTGCAATGCGGCCAGCAAATGGTCGTCATCATCGTGCAAAGTGAGAACGACGATTCCAATCGTTTGGGAAATCCCTCTAGCCCAAGTGACAATTTCCAACCCGTTCCCATCGGGAAGGCTTATATCTACAACGATCACATCTGGTTTCTTATGGGCAATTTGAGCAAAGGCTTCTTTTTTTGAAGCTGCTTCGCCAACAATCGAATAGCCACCATCCTCAAGAGCTGTGCGAAGTCCGCGACGCACAACATCATGATCGTCTATAAGAACTATCGTGATTTCTGAATTAGTCATGGTTTCTTCAATGGCATTGGGATACAAAGCTCGGCACGTGTGCCCTGAGCTGACGAGGAGATGGTAAAAAGAGCTCCGATATTCGCGGACCGTTCTTTCACACCTGCTAGACCTCGTCGAAGGATTTCGGGATCCTCGACCCCGATACCGTTATCGGAAACGACGAGCGATGTCATTGCCTCACTCTCGTAATAGGAAACATCGACAGCGCTTGCCCTCGAATGCCTTGAGACGTTGTGTAGGAGTTCGCTTGCTATTCGAGTAATTTCATATTCCGTGTCGGTTGGGAACTCACCGTTACTTTGATTGATTTCTAGAGTCAGATCGATATCTCCACAAATATTTTCGGCAAGGGAAGTAAGTTCTTGAGAGAGGGTCGATCCAAGAGGGGTTCGAAGCTGGTACATCTCGCGTCGAACCTTGTCGATCAAGTCAGTAACTTCAAATCGAAGAGTTCGGATAGTGATTCGTGTTTGCGCCGAAGTTTCAGGGGCAGCCAGCATTAGATCTAGTGAATAGCCAATCCCAATCAAGTCCTGCGCGATGCCATCATGAATCTCTTGCGCAAGCCGGATTCGTTCGGTGCTCGCCATGGTGGGCTCTAGGAGTAGAGCGCCTCAATCTCAGCAGCAAATTCCTTAGCCACGACATGACGTTTGATGGAAAGTTTTGCTGTTAAGTGGCCGCCAGCGATAGTGAAATCAGTAGGCAGGATTACGAATTTTCTAATTGACTCGGCTTTGCTTACCGCCTTATTGGCTTCATCGACGCCAGTTTGAATAACAGCAATGAGGTCGGGATCCTTTGCTAATTCCGATAGTGGAGTGCCATTTTTCTTATTTACCGCAATCCAACTTTTGAGGGAGTCGGCATCAAGGGTTACAAGCGCGGCAATGAAAGGTTTGTTATCTCCAACTACCATGCATTGGCTAACGAGAGGATGTGCTCGCAATCTATCCTCTAGAACTGCTGGCGCAACATTTTTTCCTCCAGAGGTCACAATCAATTCCTTCTTGCGTCCGACAATGTACAAGAAACCTTCTTCATCGATTCGGCCCAAATCTCCGGACTTAAACCACCGGTCTTGGGTGAAAACTTCGGCGTTTGCTGCCTCGTTCTGCCAGTAACCTCGCATAACGATCGGACCTTTGATGAGAACTTCGCCATCATCATCAATGCGAATGGAAGTTCCAGGTATTGGTCGACCAACAGAACCAACGCGATGATGGTCGGTCAGATTAAGTGTTGCACCGGCTGTTGTTTCCGTTAATCCGTATCCTTCAAGAACACGTATTCCAGCTCCACGATAGAAATGTCCCAAGCGTGCGCCCAATGGCGCGCCACCGGAAATAGCGGCTTCAACCTTTCCGCCCATACCATGGCGAATTTTCGAATAGACGAGCTTGTCAAAAATCTTATGTTGAAGAATCAATAGGGGAGATGTTTTTCCGTGATCCATAGATTCGCTGTAAGCAATGGCAACAGCTGCAGCCTTGCGGAATATCTTTCCTTTTCCTGCAGCTTCGGCTCTTGCTTCGGCGCCGTTGTAGATCTTCTCAAAAATGCGAGGCACTGCAAGCACGAATGTTGGCTTAAAAGAGGCGAGATCTATTGGTAGTCGACCTGCTGGATCTCCGCAGTGTGCCAGGTGCAGACCTGCGCTGATGGCTCCGATTTGAACCATTCGCCCAAAAACATGTGCGACGGGTAGAAAGAGGAGCGTGGATCCTCCGGGTTTAAGAAAGAGATCACTAGCCCCTTGCACAACGTTTCCACATTCGGAGAGAAAATTGCCATGAGTAATTTGCACGCCTTTAGGTTTTCCTGTTGTTCCTGATGTGTAAATCAAAGTGGCAAGCGTGTCCGGGATTAGAGCGTTGCGACGACGATCAATCTCATCATCACTAATATCTTTTCCAGCCACGGCGAGAACGTGCAAAACATCATCGGTTATTGTCCACACATGCTTTGTGTAATCTGGCAAAACTGGATTGATGAGTTCGCGCAGAATTGGCGTTTCAACAATTATTCCTACCGCTCCAGAGTCCTGAAGAATCCACTGGACTTGTTCGGCTGAAGAAGTTTCAAAAACAGGAACAACACAGGCACCTGCAAACCAGATTGCGAAATCCAAAATAGTCCACTCATAGCGCGTACGAGCCATGATCGCTACGCGATCACCGATGTTGATTCCGGCAGCTATCAAACCCTTTGCTGTGGCACGAACCTCCGCTTCGAATTCTCGGGCAGTGACACTTTGCCAACCTTCACCTAGGGGACGAGAGAGCATGAGGCGTTCTGGTTCAAACCATGCTCTTTCGGCAACTAGATTTGTAAGGTTTCCGGCGGTTGCCGCGGGGACTAGGGCTGGGATAGCGAATTCGTTCATAGGGCAACGCTAGCAAGCCTGGAGGCG
This sequence comes from Streptomycetaceae bacterium, assembly GCA_007280125.1. Classification (GTDB taxonomy): domain Bacteria; phylum Actinomycetota; class Actinomycetes; order Nanopelagicales; family Nanopelagicaceae; genus QYPT01. The sequence goes on from QYPT01000109.1 coordinate 16,194, forward strand.
TGTGGGCTAGTACGCCGAGGGGGTAATCTGAGCGCCATGAGCGAAGCGTCCAGTAACACCATCTCGATAGAAGCCCCACTTGCCCATGTCCAAGAGATTTTATTTGACATCGAAAAATACCCAACGTGGTCCACAGCGATTAAATCTGCCGAAATTCTCTCTAAGGATGACCAAGGGCGTGTGACATCTGCGAAATTATCAATTGACGCAGGCATGATGCGCGACCGAGTGAGTTTAGATTACGACTGGAGTGAGGCTCCTACTCGATTGTCTTTCTCACTCGCTGATGCAGATTTGTTAACCGGCATGGATGGCGCATATGTCGTTGAAGCCGAAGATGATGACACAACTAAAGTGACATATGAGTTAACAGTAAGTTTATCGATGCCAATTCCTGCAATGATGCGAACAAAAGCGGAAAAGACAACTATCGACCAGGCCCTCTCGCAATTGAAGGCATTTGCGGAAAAATAGATGTCATATTCGATTGGCGTAGATGTTGGTGGAACCAAAGTATTAGGTGGCGTAGTCGATAGCCAAGGCACAGTGCACGCGCATGCTAGACGTGACACACCTCGAGAAGGTGGCGCAGATTTAAATCAAGCCATTGCTGATGTCGCTCTAGAGTTAATATCTCAATTCGATGTTGCGTGCGTCGGTGTTTCGGCAGCGGGCTTTGTCTCCTCTGATCGCAAAACAATTTTAGCTACTCCGAATATCGCACAATGGAATGGTGTCAATCTCGAAAAAGAGATTGGCGGACGTATTAATCGTCCAGTAGTTATTGAAAACGATGCCAATTCTGCGGCGTGGGGTGAGGCGAAATTTGGTGCCGGCAGAGGCGAAGATCATGTAATCCTCCTAACGATTGGCACTGGAATAGGCGGCGGAATCGTCATCGACGGATCTTTACAACGAGGTTCACACGGAATTGCAGCTGAGTTTGGACATATGCGAGTAGTTCCCGAAGGACATTTGTGTGGCTGTGGTCAACGAGGATGTTTTGAGCAATATGCCTCTGGGAATGCATTATTGCGCCATGCGCGAGAAGCGATAAACGCATCACCGGAAATTGCTCGAAATCTACTTTCTCTTGGAGATGGCAGCGTTACAGGGTTATCTGGAAAACATATTACGGATGCGGCGCGAATGGGTGACGCAGTGGCTTTGGCGGCTTTCAATACAACTGCTCAATGGCTAGGAGCTGGAATTGCTTCTTTGTCAGTATTGCTTGATCCACGATGTGTAATTATTGGCGGCGGAGTTATTGATGCCGGTGAGATATTGCTTGCACCGACGCGCGATGCGGTTGAACGTTATATGCCTTTCTCTGGCAAACATCCTTCACCTCGAATCGTGGCAGCTGAGTTAGGAAACGAAGCCGGACTTGTAGGTGTGGCAGATCTTGCTCGCTATAGAATTGCACCATCTTCATCTGTGTAGTCATCTCTGAGTGAGTAAAGAAAGAATGCAAGTCCACCAAAGAATGCAAGAACTCCCGGCCATGGCTCAACGCCAAGGGGATTGAAACCAGTTACTCCAGCGGCAAGTGCGTAGATCGGTCCACCGATCATCGAAAAAATCGCATTTCTCTTGGTTCGGTCATGTATCGGCGCAAGAGCAGGATTGGGTTCAATAAAGTGTTCATCGGGATCTGGTAGATCTAGATTATCTAGAAAATTTGAAGGTGATGCCTGGTCAAGTGATAGTCCTGCGACTATGGATTCGAATTCGGCATCAATGAGTTCGGTGTCATCATCAACCTCATTAGTAGCGGGCCAAAAACCAAATTCAACTTCCTTCATAAATAAAATAGTTTCTTCAACGGTTGTTGATGTCATTTGATCGTTTAAAACGATTTCTCGTATGTAGGCAGAGGAGACATTCTCCGCGATTTCTTGCGCCTGGCTAAATTCTTCGCCCGTTTCTCCGATTGAGTACATGAGCAACAGCGGGTTCTCAATGAGATCTAGATTTTCAGAAACGTGCTGATAACTTTTACGTAGAGATCTCTCATCGGAAGTAATCACTGGCTCAATCAGGATGAGACCCGATACTCCATCTCCAAATTCTTGGGCGATAGATAAAGCAGCCATTGCGCCTTCTCCGAAACTAGCGACGAAAACGGTTTCACAGCGCGTTTGCAGGTGGAGAAATTCTTTACGGGCTTGAGCAAATATGTCACGAGTCGATGGTGAAATCGAAAGCACGAAATCACCCGTTTGAGCGTTAATCGCGCTGGCCCAGTCTTGCGTTGGTGCCTGAACTAGGAGAATCCCAATCTTTCCGCCGGGGAGTTCGACACGGTCAGGGCCTGCATTCAAGGTCACTTTCCCATAGTGTCATATTTGCGACTAAATTAGAGCCCTGGTTAGCATCAACTCGCATAGGGAAGGGAGCAACTCATGGTTAATCTGCCGTACGGATTACTCAGGGCCTTTCTGACTCCATTTCTCATGCTCCTTTTCCGCCCTAAGGTTACGGGTTTGCGAAATGTTCCTATCAATGGACCTGTGATCATTGCCTCCAACCACCTGTCATTTAGCGACTCAATATTCATGCCCTTGGTCGTTCCGCGGAAAGTTACCTTTTTGGCAAAAAGTGAGTACTTCACTTCCCCTGGACCCAAAGGGTTATTAAAGAAGCTGACTTTTATTGCTCTGGGTCAGGTTCCGGTTGACCGTTCAGGTGGTCGCAGGAGCGAGGCTGCGCTCATCACTGGATTAAAGGTTTTAGCCGAGGGCAATTGTTTAGGAATTTATCCCGAAGGCACTCGGTCTCCAGATGGACGGTTATATAAAGGTCGCACGGGAATAGCCCGGTTAGCGATGGAATCTGGCGCTCCAATTATTCCAGTAGCCATGTTTGAAACCGACAAGATTCAACCAACTGGAAAAGTAATTCCTAAGATCATGAGAGTTCGAATGATATTTGGTGAACCGATTTACTTATCAGGGGATTCATCAAACTTGCAGCTTCTGCGTGATGCAACGGATTCTCTCATGCGCACATTGCAAGAGATGTCGGGTCAGGAATACGTTGATATTTATGCTACAAAAAGAAAAACCGAGATTGACGAAGAGGGCTAAGCGTCGACGCCTAAGCGTTGAACCAAATAATTACAGGTAGTGCAGGTAGGACCAGCATCAGGGAATGGGCCCTCTAGTACGGTAATGAAATCCTGAATGACTCGGAGAAATTCGTTTTCATTTCTTTCTACCGGGACATAACTTTGTGCCACACCGAAGCCGTAATTTTCAGCGGAATCTCCAATTACCCGATTTGGTTTCCACACAAGTAAGCCCATGGATGCCACTGATAACGCTTTACCAACAGCAGGCACTTCCATCGCATAAACGTATGCGTGCAATTGGGGGGAGTAGAACTCACCAGAATCACGAGCGCTATCGGAAACCTTGCAATCAAAAAGAGCAACTGTTCCGTCATCATTTTCAGCAACAAGATCGTACTTGCCAAGAATGCGCCACCGGGTGGACTCACCATTGATGACGATGTGTTTACTTTTTACAAATTCCGCCAATTTCGTTACACGCCCTGGTCGAAGGGAGGAATCAATATCGCGCGTGGAAACTCCTCGAAAAATATTTTCTTGAAGCGATGAAAGAGTTCCAACCAAGGGCATAGTCAAGGGAGCCGAAATTTTGAACCAGTATTTAAGCCAGAGGCAACGTTTGCAGGTCGAAAGCCCAAAGGTGAGATCAGATGGAGAGATGTTCTCTCGTGCGGGCGTTGTCGGCTTATTCATGGCTCTAGTATCTCGCTTAATTCACCAGCAAATGTCGAATAGCTGCTGCGATTACAAGTGAACCTAATGTCACCATCACGACTCCACCGATAGTTCGCAATTTAACAAGGCGGCTGGCATCGGTAGCAAGCCAATCCCGTGCCGTCCCTGCAAGAATTCCCCAGCTACCATCGCAGACCAGGCACATCACTGCGAAAATCGCGCCAAGTAATAATAGTTGCGCAGTCACACTGCCACGATCTCGATCTATAAATTGAGGCAAGACCGCAGCGTTGTAAACGAGAATCTTTGGATTAAGCAGTGCAACCCATAACCCTTGTCGCATGGTTGTGAAAGAAGAGGGTTGTTCTGTTGTTACCGAGCTCATGTTTGCTGCATGAGTATGTCGATGACGAATCGCATCAATTCCGAGATAAATTAGATACGCGCCGCCGCCCCACTGAACAATTGCATAGGCCAGATCAGAACGCTGTAAAACCGGACCCAACCCAACGGCAACAAGAGCCGAGAGAATCAGTGTGCCTATTGCATTTCCTAAAACTGTGAATAGGGCCGTCTTACGTCCCCACGAAATTGCCCGGGCTACTATGAAAAGGACACTGGGTCCTGGAGCAAGGACGATAATTAAAGACGAGGCTACGTACTCCCAGAGCCGACTTGGAACAATCATGCTGACACTGTAGAGGTAAATGCCATGGGATGGGAGTACGTAATCTCGAGTGAGGTTATTAGTTGACGTTACCGCGACTCTTTGCGACTGAGTTCAACACTTGATAGCCAACAACAGCGACCAATGTAGCGTTGATGATTCCTCCGAATGTGTAGTCGCCGCTTGTCCATGACATATCGGCGATACCAATGATTAACGCTGATGCAGCAATAATCAGATTCGTGGAATTGGCAAAATTAACTTTGCCTTCAATCCAAATACGTGCGCCAAGAACGCCAATCATTCCAAATAGTGCAACGCCCACGCCACCGAGAACACCTACTGGAGTGGCGCTAAGGACAGCGCCAAATTTAGGTGAGAGTGAGAGCAAGATTGCGCCAACGCCGGCTACCCAATAGGCAGCCGTTGAGTAGACGCGAGTTGCAGCCATAACGCCAATATTTTCGGCATATGTCGTTGTTCCCGATCCACCACCTGCACCAGCAAGTGTTGTTGAGATTCCATCTGCAAAAAGAGCCATGCCCATTTGGTCATCAAGGTTCTTTCCAGTCATGGCAGAAACAGCCTTAACATGTCCAACGTTTTCTGCAATGAGTACAAGTACTACTGGCAAGAAGAGCGCAATTGCCTTGCCATTAAATGTTGGAGTTGTGAAGTGCGGAGCTGCAAAAAGCGCAGCTGATTTGATGGTGCTTGTATCGACATCTCCTTGAATGAGGGCTACGCAATATCCCACTACGAGTCCTAGGAAAATACTGATGCGTCCCAAGAAGCCACGAGAGAATGCGGATATCAATCCGATGGAAGCCAAAGTAATAATTCCCACAAGTGGACCCTGAACGAAATTATTTTTTGCAGCCCCGGCAAGATTGAGACCAATGACCATGACAATGGTTCCTGTTACTAGAGGAGGCAGTAACCAGTTGATCCATCCAATTCCTGCAGCGCGAACGATGAGGCCTATTGCAGCCAGAATTAATCCTGTGACTACAACTCCGCCCAAAGCGTTAGACATGCCTCCGCCTGCCTTAGCGGCAGCGATAGGGGCAAGGAAAGCAAAGGAGGAACCGAGGTAGCTTGGCACTCGATTCTTTGTGATGGTAAGAAAGAGCAGCGTTCCTACTCCGGAAAAGAAGAGAGTCGTAGTAGGTGGAAGGCCAGTGATAATTGGCACGAGAAATGTTGCACCAAACATTGCAGCAATATGTTGAACTCCGACACCAATAGTGCGTGGCCAGCTCAGACGTTCATCCGTTGAAACAACTTCTCCATGACCAATTGTTTTCCCTGTGCCATGAAGTTTCCATGAAAGTAGAGACATTGATATTCCTTCCCTCAAGCCCTCAGATAGCGCCTTAACGCGGGTGTTCAGGCGCCAGACAGCGACGGGGAAGGTCACTTAAGGCTAGGACGCCTTCCTCACGACTGTGCGCATACCCACTAGTACGCCACGCCGTGACCATGAGCGCCTCTGATTTGCATTCGCACCGTATATCCGATTAAATAACGAATCGATATATCGAATAGATATAACCATCCGCCATATAGCCCTCAGGAGTAGATCAGATGCGCTCGAGAAGTGAATCCTTGGAGTTTGCGCTCCTTGGGCTACTCGCGCAGAACGAGCTCCATGGCTATGAATTACGCAAGCGCCTCACCGCCATCTATGGCCCTTTCAAAGCGCTCTCATTTTCAGTCTTATACCCCCAGTTACGTCGCATGCTAGAGGCCGGCCTCATCGAGGAGTCATTCTCATCTGACCCAGGACTTTCACGGCGCTCGCGTATTGTCTACCGCCTTTCAGAGCGCGGACGAGTTCGTTTTTCAGCGCTTACTGAAACGGTCAGCCCTGAGACATGGGAAGACGAAGGCTTCGAAGTTCGATTCGCATTCTTTAGTCCAACCTCGCACGCCAACAGAGTACGCATTCTTGAAGGACGTCATCGTCGCTTGAAAGAGCGAGCCGAGATTTTGCTGGGGGAATTGGAAAAATCTCCTGTCGGAATCGATAAGTACTTAGAGGAGTGGCGACGCCATTCTTTAGAAACCGCTGAGCGCGAAATCGCTTGGTTGGAAGACATGATCAAAACCGAGAGGAAATAGAGTGAATATCAGTACAAACAAAGGCGACATTCGTGTTGCAATCGTGGGCGTAGGAAACTGCGCCAACTCCTTAGTTCAAGGCGTTGTCTATTACAAGGATGCCGCAATTGATCAAGAGATCCCCGGTTTGATGCATGCAGTCGTAGGTCCGTACCACATCAATAATGTGAAGTTTGTTGCTGCATTTGATGTAGATGTAAAGAAAGTTGGCCTAGACCTTGCTGATGCAATCTGGGCCAGCGAAAACAATACGATCAAGTTTGCCGATGTGGCACACAGTGGCGTACCGGTCCAACGTGGTGTAACTCTAGATGGGCTCGGAAAGTACTACCGCGAAACAATCACCGAATCTGATGCACCTGCTGTTGACGTCGTCCAGGTTTTGAAAGACGAAGCGGTCGATGTACTGATTTGCTATTTGCCTGTTGGTTCAGAGGATGCAGCGAAGTTCTACGCTCAATGCGCAATTGATGCAGGGTGCGCCTTCGTAAATGCTTTGCCTGTGTTTATCGCTTCAGATCCAGTCTGGGCAGATAAATTCACCAAGGCCGGTCTACCTATTGTTGGCGATGACATCAAGAGCCAGGTTGGCGCCACAATTACGCACCGCATTATGGCCAAGCTTTTTCAAGACCGTGGCGTTCACTTAGATCGCACATATCAGCTAAACGTCGGTGGAAATATGGACTTCAAGAACATGCTCGAGCGCGATCGTTTGGAATCGAAGAAGATTTCAAAGACCAACTCGGTTACTTCACAATTGGAGCATGACTTAGGTGCAAAGAATGTTCACATCGGACCATCGGATTACATTCCATGGCTAGATGATCGCAAATGGGCCTACGTTCGCCTTGAAGGTAGAGCATTTGGTGATGTGCCTCTTAACTTGGAATACAAGTTGGAAGTGTGGGACTCACCCAACTCAGCGGGCGTCATTATTGATGCGCTGCGTTGTGCGAAAATCGGTTTGGATCGCGGAATTGGTGGACCGCTTCTTTCCCCAGCGAGTTACTTTATGAAAACTCCTCCAGTGCAGTACACGGATGAACAAGCCCATGCACGTGTTGAAGAGTTTATTGCTGGAACTATTGAGCGCTAATTTCGACAAAGCTCGCTAGCGACAAAGATGTGCGGCAAAGAAAACTCCCCCCGAGTAACTCGGGGGGAGTTTTCTTAACCCTCACGGAGAGTAGAGGGTTAAATCGTCGCCTCCGCTGGAGTGCGACGAAGATGAACCCACCCTGCCATTGAAAGTACGAGCAACAAAAGTCCACCGATGAGTGAAACGCCAGCGGAAATTCGTGCAATTTGTCCTAACTCCCAGAATGCATATGCCGTGAGCAACGTTCCTCTAAGAGTTACACCCTTGAAAACAGTATCAAGAGTTGCTTGCGCTGAATCTGCAGCTTTTTGCAGAGCTGCATCGCTTGGATTTGCAGCGGCTGCACCTGCGGTTGTGCGTGCAGTAGTTGATGCGTCAGCGTATGTTGCCATACGTGACAAGTGGAATCCGAGGTAGTGATCTGCATACATTTGTGCTTGCTTTCCGGTGGTCATTAATTTCCCACCGTTCTCCTTAAAGAAGGCAACAGTTGCTGCAGCGTCATCGGGATTTCCGGTTGTCGCTGGAAGTGAAATCTTTTGAGCAGCTAGCTGACTCGAAACTGCGCTGTCGGCAAAACTGTAACCCCAGTTCATCAGCCCAGCGGCTACGAAAAGAAAGAGGCTGAGACCGAAACCAACTAAGGTGACAATCCCATCAAAGGTACGACGTTTCATGATTTTCTCTCCTTTAGTGTTCATCAGTGTGTGAACACCCCTATTGATACACGGTGAAACTCAGAGAGAAAGGTTCAATCGCGAGTGTTAGCCCCTGTCTATTTGTGATTTTGCTTAATTAGTTATCTGGCTCACGACAAATTGGTTCGACAATGAGAGTGTAAAAGTGCGTGAAGGAAGACTAGAAAGATGTTAGATATGTCGCGCACAGAGAGATTGGCCATCAGCGCCAACTTCAAAGTGTTTACAAGCAACTTCTAAGCGATCAAAGGCGCCATCTCCATAATGGGTGCGGTAGGCCAACGCCAAGAGAACGCGCAAATTAGTATCACCGTCGGCGCGAATTCCGAAGGCTTTTGCAGTGCGACTTACAGTATTTTCAACAACCTTTTCTGTATGTGCTGTCTCTCGTGCAATGGCTCCGTTTGACTTTCCTTGGCAGAGAAGATCCATCACTAATCGCTCAAAAGGGGTTAAATCTCTCGTTGCAATTGTTATATCCGTTGCCATGATTGAGGGCATCCTCTCGGTTGCTCTTCACTATACGCGGTGGCAACACTTTCGCCTATTATCTTCAACGATAGACATAGGATTGCCCAATGAGCGATATTCTGGTAAGAATTGATGGATCTGTACTTGTTCTGACGCTCAACCGCCCTGAGAAGATGAATGCGGTTACACGCTCAATGTACCTTGGGCTATCCCGACATTTGCAAGAAGCGGCCGATGATTTCGCAATTCGGGCAGTCATTATACAAGGTGAAGGCGATCATTTTACTGCCGGCAATGACATCTACGATTTTGTAGAAGAGCCTCCCACTGGCCCGGATTCTCCAGTAAGTAAATTTCTGGAAGCAATTCACAATTTCCCTAAACCGCTATTGGCCGTTGTTTCAGGAAACGCAGTGGGTATTGGTACGACGATGCTTTTTCATTGCGAAATTGTCTTCGCCACTAGCACTGCAAAATTTTCTATGCCCTTCGTATCCCTTGGCCTAGTTCCAGAAGCTGGGTCAAGCTACATCTTCCCCCAACTAGTCGGATATCAAGAAGCGGCACGAATTTTTCTCACGGGAGATAGTTTTTCTGCTGATGATGCACAGCGATACGGGCTGGTCAGCGTTGTCGCTGATGATGCTAAGGAGCAAGCTCTTGCTATGGCTCACAGAATCGCAATGCAGCCACCAACATCGGTCATAAATACTAAGGCGTTATTGAAGGCACGATCTCATGAAGCAATATCGGCGGTGATGCTCGTTGAGTCAGAGCTATTCATGCTGGCATTACAATCAGATGAAGCGATGGCAGCCTTTATGAAATTCACATCGAGAAGTTCACGAGGAGATTAAATATGAGTCTTGCTGGGAAAAGAATATTTATTACCGGAGGTTCTCGCGGAATTGGTTTGGCGATTGCCTTGAAGGCCGCTCGTGATGGTGCATCCATTGCCATTGCAGCCAAGACTGCAGAACCTAATCCTAAACTTCCTGGAACAATTTATTCAGCTGCCGAGGAGATTCGCCAAGCAGGTGGCGTGGCGCTTCCAATCCAATGTGATTTACGAGATGAAAATCAGATTGTGCAGGCAGTAAATAACGCAGCCAAAGAATTTGGTGGCATCGATATTCTCATTAACAATGCAAGTGCAATTAATTTGACTCGAACTGAAGAGACTCCAGCCAAACGTTTTGATTTAATGTTTGATGTAAACGTTCGTGGAACATTTCTCACTTCTCAAGCTGCATTGCCCTTTCTTCGCGAGTCAGCTTCGGCCGGAAGAAATCCTCATATCTTGACGCTCTCTCCGCCCCTTTCGATGAAGGCCAAATGGTTTAAGAATCATGTTGCTTACACAATGGCCAAATATGGAATGAGTATGTGCGTTCTTGGGATGTCTGAAGAATTTCGCCGCGACGGGATTGCCGTCAATGCTTTATGGCCCCGAACAGCTATTGATACGGCTGCTTTGGCAATGATCCCAGGGGTGGATATTGCCGCTTGCAGGACCCCGGAAATCCTGGCTGATGCGGCATATGCCATTTTCACTAGGCCAGCGAAGGAATGCACGGGTAATTTCTTCATTGATGATGAAGTTTTGGCCAGCGAGGGCATTACCGATCTTGATAAGTATTCAGTCGTACCCGGTACGACTGACTTTTTAGCCGATTTCTTTCTTGATTAAGTAAGAATTCACAGACAGAATAGGGGAGTTATGTCGAATCAATCTGTAAATCCACGCACGGGTGAAAAATTTGGCCCCGTCTTTGCCGCAACAACACCGCAGGAGATGGATTCACTAATTGCCCAATCGGTTTCGGCATACAAAGTCTGGTCTCATGTTAAAGCTGCAGAGAGAGGAAGAATTCTGCACGCTCTTGCGCAAACCATTGATGACCGTGTTCAAGATCTCGTAGATGTAGCGGATCTGGAAACGGGGCTAGGAAAAGTGCGACTCACTGGAGAAGTTGGACGAACGACTTTTCAAATTCGCTCATTTGCGAATGCGCTAGAACGAGGAGAATTTGTAACACCTTCGCTGGATGAAGCCGTTGATGCACCAGTACCGCAAGGGCATCCAAAATTCCTACGCACTACGCGTGGAATTGGACCCGTCGCAATATTTGGTGCGAGTAATTTTCCTTTTGCATTTAGCACCCTAGGCGGAGACACCGCCTCAGCCCTTGCTGCTGGATGTTCGGTTGTCATCAAGGCACACCCTGCGCACCCGCAGACTGCGCAATTAACTTTTGACATTGCCAAGAAAGCGCTACAAGAGGCTGGCGCGCCTGAGGGTTTGATTTCTTTGGGCCATGGATTTGAATTCGGAAAATCGGTGATTACAGATTCGCGCATATCGGCCGGAGCTTTTACTGGTTCGCGAGCGGGAGGAAGAGCTTTATTTGATTTAGCTCAATCCCGCGAGTGCCCAATTCCTTTCTACGGTGAACTAGGAAGCGTAAATCCCGTAGTGGCTGTTGAGAGCGCTCTTACTGATCCCGCTGCATTTGCTGGCGCGTACTTAGACTCGTTGCTCATGGGTAATGGACAATTTTGCACTAACCCAAGCGTTCTTTTCGTTCCTGCAGGTTCGATCGTTGTGAATGAAATCTCCAAGCAGATTGCCGAGCGCGATCTCGCTCCCTTCCTCAGCGAAGCTACTAAGAATTTGCACGATTCCAATCGGGCAAAGGTAATTGCATCAACGAAGGCCGAAATCTATGAGGGTAAAGCCCCCTCAGGCGCAGGTTTCTTTTCTGTCCCTATGGTTCTCGTTGTTAAGGCAAGTGATGTCACACGCGAAATTTCTGGCATCACTGAAGAATGCTTCGGTCCAACCGGAGTCGTTGTTACATATGGCCACCACGGCGAAGTTGTAGAACTCTTAAGCAAGATGGAAGGTGCTCTCGCGAGTTCTCTTTTCGCTTCAGCGTCTGATTCATCAGCTCCGACTCTTATCGAAGCACTTGCATCGATGTCGGGTCGTGTGGCATTTAACGCATGGCCAACAGGAGTGGCTGTTACTGCTGGCCAACATCATGGAGGTCCGTATCCGGCTTCAACTTCTTCTTTGCATACCTCGGTTGGAATGCAGGCAATTAATCGATTCTTGCGCCCAGTAACCTTTCAAGGCTTGCCTGATGAAATCTATTCCGCGCTTCAATCAACTACCACTAAGGAGAAATAAGAATGAAACTTGCACGCCTTGGCGAATTTGAGAAAGAGAGAGCTGCGGTCATCGTTAGTGACACGGAAGCAGTATTTGTTGATGACGTTGTAGGAGACTGGAATAGAACTTCTCTTGAGGCTGGGGCTGTTGCAAAGGTTGCGGCGATGGATTTATCTTCGCGTCCGCGAGTTGCGATTTCTGACTATCGGTTGGGGTCTCCAGTTGCTCGTCCGACCAAAGTAATTTGCGTAGGTTTGAATTACGCCCAACATGCCCTTGAGTCAGGAATGAATCCACCAGCAGAGCCTGTAATTTTCATGAAGGCTCCTGACACCGTTGTTGGTGGCTTCGATGACATCATCGTCCCTCCAGGTTCGGAAAAGACTGATTACGAAGTTGAGTTATGTGTCGTTATCGGCAAGAACGCCCTCTATTTGAAATCCCCAGAGGACGCTAAGGATCACATTCTTGGGTACACGATTTCCCAAGATGTGTCAGAGCGTCATTGGCAAATCGAGCGCAGCGGTCAATGGGTTAAGGGAAAATCTTTTCCATCCTTTAATCCGATGGGACCATGGATCGTTACCGCTGATTCGTTAAATCCTCATGACCTACGTTTATGGTGCACGGTAGATGGCCAATCTCGACAAGATTCACGCACAAGCGATCTTATTTTCGGCATTGATCATTGCATCTGGTACATCAGCCAATTCATGGAGTTGAAAGCTGGCGATATCATCAATACAGGCACTCCACAGGGAGTGGGCATGGGATTCAAGCCCGAAAAATACATCCACGGCGGTGAAATCGTAGAAACTGGAATTGAAGGTATCGGAACTATTCGTTCCGCAGTCCGTAAAGCCTAAATTCCAAAAACTAGAATGGCTTACTGAAGATAGTTTCTTCGGTAGCGTCAATTTCAAGTAAACGGTTCCACTTTGCTGTTCGCTCTGAGCCATGAGTTGAACCAACTTTGATTTGGCCTGCGCCCCAACCCAGGGCCAAGTCAGATAACCAACTATCTTCGCTCTCACCTGAGCGCGCCGAAACTACAGTCGTGAAATGTGATTCTTTGGCTTCCTTCAAGACCTCGAGAGTGCTGGAAAGAAGTCCGTTCTGATTTGGCTTTATTAAGATGGAATTCGCGCTTTCCTCTGTGATGCCTTTCTTTAAACGTGCACTATTAGTTGTGAACAGATCATCGCCAACAACTTGCATAGTTCGAGGGAGATTTGCAAGAAAATATGACCAACTTTGCCAATCGTCTTCGGCAAATGGATCCTCAATAGAAATAATAGGTTGGTTGGACAACAACTGGATAAGTTGGTCGTGCCATTGCCGCGATGAATAAACCTTCCCTGTGCTTCGAGAAATATAATTTCCCTGGTCAAAGAATTGCGTTGCCGCGATATCTAATGCAAGGCTCACATCGCGCCCAGGGGCAAGTCCAACGGCCTCAATACATTCAACAACGAATGCACAGGCTTCATCCGATGAAGAGAAGGCGATTCCTAGCCCTCCTTCATCAGCGACAAGATTGGTAACAAAGCCTCGCGATGCACCGAGCTTGGCTGCACTTTCACGAATGGCAACTATCCAAGAAAGTGCTTGCGTCAAGCTTTCGGCGCCATTGGCGATGATCAAGACATCTTGAATATCGAGGGCGCCACTGGCATGAGCTCCACCCGAGAGAATATTTACCATTGGCATGGGCATGGTGAGTGAGCCCGTTGGTTGAAAGAGTCTGGCTAGTGATTGTTGCCCTGAGTGCGCTTGGGCAATTGCCGTGACAATCGATACGGCTAAGGTTGCGTTCGCGCCAAGATTTTCGTGGCGAGTAGTGGCATCTAGCTCTGTCATCAATTCATCTGCGACTAGAAAATTTGGTTGGCGTGCTATTAAGAGTGGTGCAATGTGTGTATTGATATTGTTGACTGCTTCATAAACGCTCGATCCTTTGAAGAAACTTTCAGAGTATGCGCCTTGCCCATCTCTTAATTCGTGCGCCTCATGGCGACCCGTAGAAGCACCTGAAGGAACTGTTGCTTTATGAATACTTCCATCACTTAAAGTCATTCGCGCACATACTGTTGGCCGACCCCGAGAATCCAACATTTGAATTCCCATCAGCCCTGTTATCGAGGTAGTCATAACTCTGAGAATACTTCAGTCAGGGAAGGTGGGTCTTCGCTTTGCAAAATGCCAAGGCATGTATTTCGAAGGTTGCTCTGCATCTCTGGGTTTAAATATGAAACAGGAGATACTCCATCTACGCGGGCGAGTGAAATAGCCGCTACATGCCAAGTTAATGTCGGTGAAGCTTGCTGGCCTAGTGATTGCTCATAGCGCTGGAG
>QYPT01000100.1 GCA_007280125.1 Streptomycetaceae bacterium
CCACCTTCTCAACGGAGTCCCCGCGCCTCATATATTGCGATTGTTGGCTCCGGGGAATTCTGATGCACAGATTCGAGTTGATTTGATTTCAAGTGACGGAGTCTTTGTTCCCGTTGGGCTAGATGAAAAGAAATTGATTCGAGGCGTTGTCACTGATTTCTCCTTCGCTCCAATTATTTCTAGCAAAACTTTCTCTTTGCGTATTCAATCTGATCAGCCGATTCAGGCAAGCGTGTATTCTGCCGATTCTATTTCTGGCCATAAGGATTTTGTGTGGAATACGCCCACGCCGCCGTTGGTTCCGATGTCGATTGCAGTGAAAGACCTAAGCCCTGTTTTTGTATTCACCGGTGATGTCATATCGGTTTCTATTTCGGTGAAGCTGACGACTGGCAAGGTGCACAAGGTAAGGGTCACTGGGAGCGATATTCGCACATGGTCTCCGCCTAAGACATCGCAGGTAGTAACTATCACTGAGGCTGGTATTGGGGTTTATGGAAGTGCGTTGATTCGCTCCTCCAACGGGGTAGCAAGTATCCCGCTCACTGCCGGATCACAACTCACTCGTGCAGCAATTCCAAACTCAGATATTGCAGTTATTAATCACTAGTAGAAATTGACGTCGAGCAACGCCCCGTCATTGCGAGAAAAGTTAGTCCACTCCCACTAATCTGTATCCCATGTCATCATCGTCATCGTCAATGCGCCTAGGACGGGTCTGTTCCCGCGGCGGATGTCGGCACAAAGCGGTCATGACCTTGACTTATATTTATGCAGATTCGGTGGCTGTCGTTGGACCGCTTGCAACTTTTGCAGAACCCCATGCCTATGACTTATGCGAATTCCATGCTGAACGCCTTACCGTGCCGAATGGTTGGAGTGTTATTCGCCAAGAGGTCGATTCTTCCGAGTCCGGTCCTTCCACAGATGACTTGATGGCGATCGCTGATGCGGTGAGAGAAGTAGCCAATACATCTTCGGTTGACGTTGAAAGATCGCAAGGGCCAGAACTTGGCAGGCGCGGACATTTGCGCGCTGTTCCTTGATGCCCATGAATGAATTAGAGATACCAGATATTTTTAAGGCCTACGACATTCGGGGTTTAGTAGAAAATCAGATGACTCCCGATTTTGCGTTTAGTGTCGGATTGGCTTTCGCGCGATTCTTAGAAATGGAACGCGAACCAGGAACTGTTGTCATTGGCGAAGATATGCGACCTTCCTCGCCAGAACTTGCTGAGGCATTTTCTGCTGGCGCAACTTCAAACGGTATGGATGTAATCAGAATTGGCTTAGCTTCAACAGACATGCTTTATTTTGCATCTGGGCGATTAAACCTCCCTGGTGCGATGTTTACCGCCAGTCACAATCCCGCCGAATACAACGGGATTAAATTGTGTAAGAGTGGCGCACGCCCGATTGGAAGCGAGTCAGGACTCCAAGTTATCGAGCGATTCGTTAGAGAAGGAAGCCCTATTGCTATGCGCTCCATGGGCGTTGAGCGAAATCAAGATTTGCTCGATGACTATGTTTCACACTTGCTCTCGCTAGTTGACTTGAGCGAAATTCGCCCATTAAGAATTGTGATTGATGCGGGAAATGGCATGGGTGGATATACCGCTCCTGAGGTATTTTCTCGACTCAACGCTGAAGTGATTGAACTCTATTTTGAACTTGATGGGACATTTCCCAATCATGAGGCCAATCCGATTGACCCAAAGAATATGAAAGCACTTCAAAAAGCTGTTCTCAAGAATAAGGCGGATATTGGTCTGGCATTTGATGGCGATGCTGATCGCTGTTTTCTTGTCAACGAAAAAGGCGAGATCGTAAATCCCTCGGACCTTACCTGCCTTATCGCCTCTCGAGAATTGCAGAAGAACCCGGGATCAAGGATTATTTATAACTTGATTTCATCCCGCTCTGTCCCCGAAATTGTTGAAGAAAATGGTGGCAAGCCACTCAGAAGCAGAGTGGGTCACTCCTATATCAAGGCGATGATGGCTCAAAGTGGTGCCATCTTTGGCGGCGAACATTCCGGACATTTCTACTTTAAAGATTTTTGGTGCGCGGATTCAGGAATGCTTGCAGCACTTCATGCAGTCGCAGCCCTTGGTGAATCAAAGAACCCGCTTTCTAAGATTCTCAAACCGTATCAACGCTATTTTTCAAGCGGCGAAATTAATTCAACAGTGAACGATGCAACCAAGGTACTCATTGCTATAGAAGAAGAATTTGGCCACAGAGAGGGTGCCACCGTTGACCACCTAGATGGTCTGACAATTAATACCCCTAACTGGTGGTTTAACGTGCGCTCGTCCAATACCGAGCCCCTCCTGAGACTTAATGCGGAAGCGCCGACTCAAGCCAAATTGGATCGCATCCAAAAAGAAGTCTTGGCTCTCATACAAGGCTGAGATGTGCCGTTTGGACGCCTTCACGGTAATCTAGGCACCTGCCCATTTAGATTAATTTAGTTACAGCGCCCTCAAGGAGTCGATTAATGAATTCAGCATCAACAATCACCATACCTGCTCATGACATTGCTAATGCTGCATTAGCCGGAGAAGGCAAGAAGCGCATTGAATGGGCAGAACGCAACATGCCAGTTCTTGCTCAAATTCGTGAGCGCTTTGAAAAGAGCCAACCATTTGCGGGCGTCAGAATCGCTGCATGTATGCACGTAACAACCGAAACTGCGAACTTGATGCGCACACTCAAAGCTGGAGGAGCAGAGATTGCTCTCTGTGCATCAAATCCGCTCTCGACCCAAGATGATGTGGCCGCCGCACTTGTTCATGAATACGGAATCAGCGTATTTGCTCGCAACGCAGTTGACCGCGATGGCTATTACTCTCATATCAATGCCGCACTTGATATCGCTCCACACCAAGTTTTTGATGATGGCTGTGACTTGGTAAATACACTCCACACGACTCGTACTGAATTACTAGATGGAATTACTGGCGGGTGCGAAGAAACAACGACTGGAGTAATCCGCTTAAGCCAGATGGCAAAAGACGGCGCACTTAAGTTTCCAATGATTGCCGTCAATGACACAGACACAAAACATATGTTTGATAATCGTTACGGAACCGGTCAATCAACTCTTGACGCAGTTTTCCGTTCAACAAACTTTTTGCTTGCAGGACGTGTTGTAGTGGTGGCCGGATTTGGCTATTGCGGCAAAGGCGTTGCTGAGCGCGCTAAGGGCATGGGAGCCGATGTTGTTGTGACAGAAATTGATCCAACAAAGGCGCTGGACGCGATGATGCAAGGATTCCGCGTTATGCCAATGATCGATGCCGCCGCAATAGGCGATGTGTTCATTACAGTTACAGGCAATCGCGATGTCCTGCGTGAAGAGCATTTCCACGTGATGAAGGATGGCGCAATCATGGCCAACTCCGGTCACTTTGATATTGAAATCGACGTTGCTTGGCTTGAGCAGAAAGCAACGAAGAAGAATCTAAAGATTCGCCACCAGACTGATGAATATGTCATGAGCGATGGTCGCCGCCTTTTGCTTCTTGCCGAAGGTCGTTTAGTGAATCTAGGCGCTGCCGAGGGACATCCAGCTTCGGTTATGGATATGTCATTCTCAGATCAAGCGTTAACGGCTGAGTACCTAGTAAAAGAGGCAAAGAATCTTCCAGCTGGTTTGCATAATGTTCCAACCTATATTGATAAAGAAGTTGCCAAACTCAAGTTGAAGAGCCTCGGCGGAGAAATCGATACGTTGACACCAGCTCAGGACATGTACCTTAATTCGTGGGAGCACGGTAGCTAATGACGTTAGTAATGGTCGTCGATGACGACCAGGACCTTGGAGAGATGCTTGGAATCGTTTTAACAGGTGCAGGAATTGATGTTGACTTGGTAAGTCGAGGGGATGAAGTTCTCGAAATTTTTCGAAATAATCCCCCCGACTTGGTTTTACTTGATGTGATGCTTCCGGGCATAGATGGAATAGAAGTATGCAAACTTATTAGAGCCGAATCTATGGTTCCGATTGTCATGCTCAGCGCAAAAGGCGATACACACGATGTCGTGATGGGACTTGAAGCCGGAGCTGATGACTACATGGTCAAGCCTTTCAAGCACCCTTCTGAATTAGTCGCGAGAGTACGAACCAGATTGCGTCGCTCAAACGCTGGCCTAACAGGTCAAATTACAGTGGCAGATTTGTCTATCGACCTTGTCGCACATCAGGTAACGCGAGGTAGCAAATCAATTCCGCTGACGCGTTTAGAGTTTGACCTCCTGGTGGCACTTGCAAAAGAGCCAGGGCGAGTATTTACACGTGACGCTCTGTTAAGTGAGGTTTGGGGTTATCACCATTCATCAGATACGCGTCTAGTGAACGTTCACGTTCAACGTCTTCGGGCAAAAGTAGAACACGATCCCGAGCACCCAGAAATTGTTGTAACTGTGCGAGGAGTAGGTTATAAATCTGGAGCATTGGGCGGGTCGTGATCAGACCGCGTCTTAGCCACCTACCACGCTTTCGAAACTCATTAGCTTTCAAAGTTATTTTTTGGGCGGTCTTCCTCTCTCTAGGCGTTGTGTGGATGACAGAATCTGCGCTTTACGCCAAGATTTCTGAAGGAATTCGCAAAGTAAAGATTGAATCATCTATCGCTGAATCTCAGTCTGCGGTATTTAATGCTCAGTATCGGATTATTCTCTCTGAAGGTGCCACTGAAAAAACAATTCAACAAATAATTAATGATGTCGTGGTCAATTCAACGACGATGATTGGCTCCTCGGCCAACGGAAAAGAAGTTGTTCTGCTACGTTCTAGTGCTAAATCGGCTAAGTCAATCAATTATGAAAGAACATCAAATCTTGTATCTGTTGCTTCAATTCCTGATTCGCTGCGAGCTCTTGTTCGGAAAAGCAAAAAACCCCAGTGGGCGACAACAACGATTACCTTCATGGACGGTCAAGGCATTCCAGGTTTGGCTGTTGGGCAGAACATCATCATTCCGAAATCTGGAAACTATGAGATGTATCTGGTTTTTAGTTTGGTCAACCAAGGTCAAACCCTAGATTTAGTGAAAAATTCTCTTATTCTTGCCGGTCTGATACTAATTCTTCTCATCGGACTCGTGATGTGGATTGTCGTGAGACAGACAATTAAACCGGTGCAGGAAGCTGCAAAAATTGCTGAGCAATTCACCGCTGGTGACTTAAGTCAGCGCATGAGAGTAACTAGCAAAGATGAAGTGGCACGACTTGGTATTGCATTTAATGAAATGGCTCTCTCACTTGAACGCCAGATTTCAAAACTGGAGGGTTTATCTCGAGTTCAGCAAAGGTTCGTATCGGATGTTTCCCATGAATTGCGGACTCCTCTAACTACTTTAAGAATGGCATCTGAAGTTATTCATGCTTCACGAGCTGATTTTGACCCAGTTATTGCACGAAGCGCGGAACTACTGGTGGCACAACTTGACCGCTTTGAGCGCCTTCTAGAGGACTTGCTCGAAGTGAGTAGGTTCGATGCCGATGTTGCCATTCTTGAAAGTGTTGAATTTGATTTGGTAACGTTAGTAGATCGATGTGTATTGGATCTGACATTGCTTGCAACAGAAAAAAGTGTCGTGATTGAGCGTTCGCATCTTAACGATGTTGTTATGGTTCAAGCAGACATCAGGAGAGTTGAAAGAATATTAAGAAATCTCATTAGTAATGGAATTGAACATTCTCAATCTCATCTTATTCGAATCAATATTACGCAAAGTCAAAGCGCAGTCGCAGTTGGCATACGCGACTATGGAATAGGACTTAATGAAGAGGATGCCTTCCGAGTTTTCGACCGCTTTTGGCGTGGCGATCCCTCTCGCGCACGAGTACGTGGTGGCACAGGGCTGGGGCTCTCCATCGCCCTTGAAGATGCCCGTCTGCATAATGGAGAGTTAGAGGCATGGGGTCGCCCCGGACATGGCTCCCATTTCGTTCTGACTTTGCCAAGGCGGCCCGGAGAATTGATTGAATCTCGATTGATCAAATTGCAACCAGAGGATTATCTCTCCACAACATAAAATTATTCTTTATCAATTCCCCATCTCCTCAGTGAAGATGTGGAAATGAAAAGTGGTCAAGCCTTTGGTGAATTAGTCTTCCCTCATCGCTGCCTTGGATGTGGATTACTGGGCGATAAACTATGTACTCGTTGTTTGGTGGCTTGGAATTCTTTGCCATTACGAACTCACGTAAATGATTTGATTGTCTATTCGGCAATCATGTATTCGCCCGTTGCAAGCCGCGTACTTCTTGCGGCTAAGGAGAATGGAATTTTGATTGCCGACAACCTCATTGTTGATGCAATGAGACAGGCGATTACTCGTCCAAGGATCGATTTTGGAACTTCACCGTTATTGGTTCCAATCCCTTCGCAAAGGCAAGCGATTCGAAAGCGGGGTAGGGATTTTCTCGGTGAAATGACAACCCGCGTTGCAGGGCTAGAGGGATTCTCTACTCGGGATTTGCTTGTACATCGCCGCCGAGTCAAAGATCAGTCCATGTTGGATGCGAAATCGCGCCATTCAAATCTTCACAATTCATTAGTGCTTAGGGAGAATATTCTCAGAGTTCGGGAAGCGATACTTATCGATGACCTGGTCACCACTGGGGCCACCTTGAGCGAGGCTTCTAGGGCCCTGAAAGCGGCTGGTTTCTCTGTCCTTTGTGCGGTTACTGCTTGCGTGGCTCAGCCCCTACGATAGGCATATGAGGAAGTTCTTTAAGCTCGCCTCGTGTGATTATCACGGATTAGGAAGGTAGTTCCATGGCAGCGTTTTTAGATCGAATTTTGCGTGCGGGTGAAGGACGAGTGCTTCGCGAGTTAAGCAAGGTTGCCGTTCAAGTGAACGCTCACGAACCCCACATATCTCAACTTTCAGATTCCGACCTTCGTGCGATGACCGCTACCTTTAAAGAGAGACTAGCTCAAGGTTCGACATTGGATGATTTACTTCCCGAAGCCTTTGCTGTTGTGAGAGAAGCAGCAAAACGCACCCTTGGGCAACGCCACTATGACGTTCAGATTATGGGCGGAACGGCGTTACACCGAGGGAACATTGCAGAAATGCGTACCGGTGAAGGAAAGACTTTGGTTGCGACTTTGCCCTCCTACCTCAACGCTCTTGCTGGACGCGGAGTTCACGTTGTTACTACAAATGATTATTTGGCAGAACGCGACAGCGAATGGATGGGCCGCATTCACCGTTTCTTAGGTTTGAGTGTTGGAGTCATTCTGGCATCGATGGATCCTGTGGCTCGGCGAGCAGCCTATGCCGCCGATATTACGTACGGTACCAATAATGAATTTGGTTTTGATTATTTAAGAGACAACATGGC
>QYPT01000060.1 GCA_007280125.1 Streptomycetaceae bacterium
AAAAGTTCTGCTTGTGATTGATACATCGGCGTGGTTGTGAAAGTAATAACAACAGCAGCAAATAAACCAAGAATGACTGAGCAAGTAATCAAAATTCGATTCTGAACTACTAGCCGCCAATATTGAATTAGCTCCATTGTCCCTACCTCCTCACCTAAATATGAGTGGGTGACCCCGATGGGTTACCTGACATAGTGATAAGGGTAACTTTTTACGCGCAAATCGGTTTTTTCAGAGCGAGTTTTTGCGGTAAAGCCCGAATGAAGATAAGCGTAAATGGATAGCTAGAGCGATTTGCGTTGTAAAAACCGAACAAGAATCAGGCCAATTCCCACGCTCAGCGCATTCGAGAGGAAATCCCGAAAATCGCTGACCCGCCCTGGAATTGCAATTTGGGCTAGCTCAATTACCGTAGAAATTAAACACCCAAATAGAAAAATCTTTACTAATTTTAATTTTGGAAAAACTATATGCGTAATAACGGCGAAAGGCGTAAGCATGAAGAAATTTGCAATTGCAACAGCGCGATCGTTGGCATAGAGAATCTTATAGAAAAGGTTTGCGTGGGTTTGTAAATACTCTGTAATTGAAGTGGTGGAATTGCTTTCTAGTACTGGTCTTGGAAAGAATACAAAGAGGAATAGCGCAATTAAATAGAGACCAAGTAGTGAAGCTGAAATTAAGAATCGGCGAGAGTATCGGCTATCGGAATTCACAGAGTAACCTTACGCTATGAAAATCGTAACGGTCTGCGCTATGAATCAAGCGCGCTCCCCGTTTGCACATGCGGTGCTACAACGCAACTTTCCGGAATATGAGATCTCTTCTTGTGGCGTGCGCGCGATTTTAAATACTGCTATCTCACAAGATGTCGTTGCAGTGGCTAAAGCGTGGGCAGTTCCGATTTTAAAGAAAACTGCGACAAGTGTGGATTTTGATCAAGAAGAGATATTGGCAGCGGATTTAGTTATCTGTGCTGATCCGAGTTATAAAGAGAATATTCGCGCAGTTGGTTATAAAGGAAAATTAGTTAGCTATGACGAATATATATTTGATCAAGATTTCATGCCGATTGATCCGGCTGGGTATCGAACCGAGCAATTAAAGCGTGAGTTGGCGAAGATCGGTGCGTTAAGCATTAGGGCAACTTTAGAATTTGCTGGAGTTAAGGCGAAGCATCCAATTTTTGCTGTGATTCCATATGGAACCAGCGATTGCGAATTAGCCCTTGCGCATGCGCAATTGGAACGAAAAATCCGCGGTGCGGTTTTAATCGATTCAGATTTGCGGGCCCCAATTGAAGTTGAGGCTGGTGAAATAGGTTTAGCAAGAGTTGAGTTTGATTGCGAAAACTTAGAAAATGAAATTGCCCTTAGGGTGACCGATACTCAAATCCTTAGCCTCAATCGCCATCTAGATAATCCAGAGTCGGTATTTCTCGATTCAAAATGGCGAAATTGGTTGCTCGCAATTGCCGAGAACCAACCAATAGTCTTGCTTACTGGTCCACGCCATAGCAAAGCGCGACCGCTTCCAGATTCATACTTTGCCGCGATTTTGGCAGATGAGGTTATGGTGATTGCAAGTTGAGACGATTTAACAAGCCGTGGCAGATTGCGCTCATTGCTATTGCTTCCGCGCTAATTTTGTTGGTTAGCTACACCGCCATTTTAGTAGTTCCAACAATTTCACACGGAAAAAGTTATATCTCAGCAATTAAATCTGGTGCAGATTCCACCGATATTAAAAGCAAAGCGGATGCGCTAAATAGAGATGTAACTCGTATTTTAGGTTTCAGCAAGTGGCCAATAATTAAGCAGGTGACTGGGTTTTTTGGCTTTAATTTTTCACCGATTCAAAATGAGATAGTTGCTTCAATTAGCGCTGCTGCGATTCTCGGCGTAAAAGATAAACCGCAGACCTTTCTATTAGCATTCCAAAATAGCGCGGAAGCGCGCGGTACCGGCGGAATTTTAGGCTCGTATGCGATTATAAAGATCGAAAATGGAAAATTAACCGTTCAAAAAACCGGGTCTAATGCCGAGTTGAAGTCGCTAGAAGAAATTCCACTAAAGATGCCTGCAGAATATGGTGCGCTCTACCGCAGCGATCCGGCAATTTGGCAAAACTCAAACCTCTCCCCACATTTCCCATATGGCGCCGAAATTTGGATGGAGCTATGGCGGTTACAGACCGGCCAGAATTTAGATGGCGTGATTGCGGTTGATCCAACAGCACTTAGTTATATTTTGAGAGCTACTGGACCAATCAAACTTGCTAGTGGCGAAGAGATAAATTTCGATAACGTGGTCGAGAAAACTCTTAAAGAGGCTTATAAGAGATTTGAATTCGACAATATGGGGCGAAAACAATATTTAGTCAACATCATGAATGCAACTTTTGAGCAGATTATGGCTTCGAAATTCCGAAAATTGGCAATGGCGATTGCAATTAGAGATGGAATATTAGAAAACCGAATCCTGATCTACTCTACAAATAGCGATGCGGAAGCGCTCTTTGCTAAGACCCGGCTCGGTGGCTTTATGGATCCTTCGCTTAATAACGAATACCGCGCCGTAATTGAAAATATCGATGCCAGCAAGTTAGATTATTATTTAGCGCGAAAAATAACGGTTTCCGAGCTCGAATGCGGTTCGAGCGCTAAAACTGAAGTCAAAATTAAAGTCACAAATACAGTTACAGATGCAAAGAATTTATCCGCTTATGTTTTAACCCGCGGTGATAAAAATTCTCCGCGGAGTCTTGTTGCCGGACAGCACCGCTTTAAAGTTTTTATCTACGGACCAACTTCAAGCACATTGGTATCAGCTTCCTTGAAATCTAAGGCTGGCTCGGCCGGTGGCGTTGCGACCGAACGTGGTCGTCCCGTGCTTGTGGCTGATGTGGACTTGCTGCCAGGTCAATCCGATGAGGTTAGCGCTATTTTCGCTGGTGGGGTTGGCGATTTAACTTATGTAGATCAACCACTCGTGCGAAAATCTGCTATTGAAATTAATCGAATTTGTAAGAGGAGCGGAAAATGAGAAAGGCGCAGCTTAAAGTATGCATATACTTTTTATTAAGCGCGCTAACTTTTTCACTTTTTATTTCGCTTACTAATTCACAAGCAGCCGACTATCCACCTGTTCCAGGTGAATCACTTTCCGCAGCACCGGTTGCATCTCCGACCGCAGATGACTCTGCAGCTAAGGCCGCTGCGGATGCGTTGAAAGCTGCGCAAGATAAAGCTGCAGCGGATGCGAAAGCTGCAGCGGATGCGAAAGCTGCGCAAGATAAAGCGGTTGCGGATGCAGCAGCGAAAGTTGCAGCAGATGCTAAAGCAGCGCAAGATAAAGCGGCAGCTGCAGCGGCGGATGCGGCACAGAAAATTGCAGAAGCAAATGCGGCAGCGGCGAAAGCGGCAGCAAGTGCAAATGCGGCGGCGGCCAAAGCAGCGGCAACAGCGTTAGCGAATGCAAAAGCGGATGCGGCGAAAGCTGCAGCCGATGCGGCGCTTGCGGCTGAGAGCGCGGCAAAAGCACAAGCCGCAGCAGCGGATAAAGCAGCGGCAGATGCGAAAGCAGCATCAGATGTGGCAAAAGCTGCAGCCGATAAAGCGAACTCGGAGAAAGCGGCAGCCGATGCAAAAGCTGTTGCGGGAGCTAAAGCTGCAGCGGATGCGAAAGCAGCAACCGATAAAGCGAACGCCGATAAAACTGCAGCCGATGCGAAAGCTGTTGCTGATGCAAAAGCCGCAGCCGATGCGGCAGCTGCATCAAAAGCAGCCGGTGATGCAAAATTAGCCGCGGATAAAGCAGCGGCAGATGCGAAAGCAGCATCAGATCAGAAAGCCGCCGCGGAGACAGCTGCAAAAGCTGCGGCAGATAGAGCAAATACAGCATCTGTAGCAGCAACTCAAGAAGCAACTGCCAAAGCAGCTACCGCGACTGCAAGCGCATCTAAAGCAAGCGATGCCGAAGCGGCGGCAATTGCAGCCGGCGGAACTTTACTTAGAGCAAGTACACCATTTGAAGAGATGCAAGAAATTCAACTGCCTATTGTTAAAGAAGAACCAGAAAAGGTATTTATCAAAAACAGTTTTGTTGGTGCCAGATTATTTAAAGCTGCATCGGTTGATGAACTAGTTGCAACTGCGAGAGCACTCCGTGCGCAAGCAAATAAAGATAAAAGTGATGCTGATGCTTCTGCTAAGGCTGCTGCGGCTGCTGCAGATGCAAAAGCAAAAGCTGACACTGCGGCTGCGGCTGCCGCCGCTGAAGCTAAAGCCGCTGCTGCTGAAGCCGCGAAGAAAGTTGCAGAACAAACTGCTGCAAAAGCTGCTGCGGATAAAGCGGCTGCTGATTCTGCCGCTGCTGATGCACAAGCTAAAGCTGCAAATGATGCTGCAATTGCCGCTGCCGCAAACCAAGCCAAAGCGATTGCCGAGCAGAAAGCTGCGGAAGATCGTTCCCAAGCTGCAATTTTGGAACAGAAAGCTGCGGCTGATGCAAAAACTGCAGCGGATAAAAACGCCGCAGAACAAGCTGCGGCTGCTGCGTTAGCGCAGAAGGGTAAGGAGGCAGCGGATAAAGCTGCTGCGGCGGCAAGTGCGGCGGCGGTTGCTTCAGTTAAAGCCTCTAAAGATGCAATTGCAGCGGCTAAGAATCCGACTGCAGCGAATAAAGCCAAAGCTGCGGCATCACAACAAGATGCAGCGGATGCGATCGATATTGCTGGTAAGAAAATTGAAATTGCTAAAGATTTAGCAGATCAATACAGCGAATTGAAAAAGATCGATCCAGGTTTAAAAACAGTATTAATTACAGTGCTTGTTGCACTTCTAATAATTGCCGCTTTGGTGGCTGCAATTCCATTGCTGCGGATTGTTCGGCGGACTTCAAAAGCCATAGTAAATCACCCGCTTGAGAGCGCTCCAAGCACTTCCCTGTTTTCAGCCTCAGAAAAAGATGACGTGATAAATTGGTTGGAACATTGGGAGAAGAATCGATCCAAAACTAAATTTGTACGGCCAAGTGCAAATATTAAGAATGCTTCGGCCAAAGGTAAATCTCTGAAAAAGGCTGCAAAGAAAGCAGTTAAGAAAAGTATAAAAGCTAAACGCTAATTTAAGCGATTTTATTATGAGCGGTGTTATTCCACCAAGCAATTAATTTATCGGCAATTATTTGATGGCCAACATCATTTGGATGAACTTTGTCGGACGAAATTGCTGACTTGGAACTCAACCAATTAAAGGACTTAGCAATGTACTTAGCCCCGTACTGTGTAGCGCAGCCATAGATCCAGTTGTTCATCAGGATTAAATCATTTGGAACTGCCGTTGCATCCCAGAAGGGAGCTATCGCAACGATCTCTGCTTTCGGTAGCGATTTTCGAACCGAACTAAATAGGGTACATATCTGCGCCTTGAACTCGTCTGCGTTTGTTGCAACCAACCCAAGGCTGTCTCGTCCACCAGAAATTATCACAACATTTGGTTTGGTCGCTACCGCATCGGAAATTTGCGCTGCGTAATCTACACAAGTTGCAGCGCCACAAACTTTTTCTCCGGTATCTGAAGACGGGAAGAAGTATTCATTTGCACCTAAACATAAATTGAACTCTTCCCAATGCAAGCTTTTCGCAGCGATAGTGGTCCAACGTTTTGTTTGGGATGAAGCACCAGCGCCGGCACAATAAGAGTCGCCGAGGAATACCGTTTTACGCCAGTTGTACTCCATGATGGAATTCTTTGTCGAAGTTGTTCCGGTAGGTGCTTGCCATTCGACGCGTGGTGTTGGTTGATAAGCAAAATTAACTACGGCCAGAATAATAATTATTACGATCAAAATCACGCTGAGTAAAGGTTTACGATCCTTCTTACTATTTTCAGCCACGCAGAAGTCTACCAATCAGGCATTTTAAGCCACGGAAGCTCAAGTAAAAAAGTATTAAGAAACCTGTTTAACTAATCAAGAAAATCGAACTTTGGTATAGAATTTAAGCGCTTAGTACTCTTGTTAGAAACACTTATTATTTTAAAAAAAGATAAACCAAAGACAACACTGAAAACTTAATTTTAAACACTATTAGAGTGGTTTTTGAAAGATTAGAGCTTACGCATTCGGAATCTCTTAATCACCAGGTCGGGGGTTCGAACCCCTCACAACCCACTTATGAGCGTAAGTGGCTCTGAAGAATTACTCACTTTTCGACGATGACTTGGTGATAGTTAGTCAGTAGGTCACTTCTTCTTATATCCCTGAGGACAAACAGGTTTAACCGCTGTCACTTTCTTAATTAACTTACCTTTAACGCAAGTAATGGTTGACTTCTTGTCTGCTGCTGCTTTGTCTGCTGCTGCTTTGTCTTCTGCTGCTTTGTCTGCTGCTGCCTTGTCTGCTGCTGCTTCTTCTGCTGCTGCTTTGTTTGCTGCTGCCTCTTCTGCTGCTGCTCTATCTGCTGATGCTGCGTCTGCTGCTGCTTTGTCTCCTCCTGCTCTAGCTTATCCAGCAGTAACTTCACCTCGCCTATTAGT
>QYPT01000006.1 GCA_007280125.1 Streptomycetaceae bacterium
GGTTCCATATTTGTATTCATTCCTAGTTTGGGAAACTTCATAGTTCCCGAGCTTCTTGGTGGTGGAAAAACTGTAATGGTAGGCAACTTGATTAGGGATCAATTCCTTAAGGCTCGCGATTGGCCATTTGGATCCGTTCTTGCACTCTCAGTAATTCTGCTTGTCTTTATTTTCTTCCTGCTTCAAAGCTTGGTTGAAAAGAGATATTCGAGTGAAGTCAATGAGTAAATTGCTCTCTCGTTTTAAACCTTTGAAGTTAATCCTTTTTGGCACTTTTGCGTTTCTATATATTCCAATTTTCGCATTGATGGCTATGTCATTTAATGGAGCGCACTCGCCATTTATATTAAAAGGTTTCTCGTTTAAATGGTATTCAATCTTGATCCATGATTCACGAGTAATTCACGGATTGATAAATACGTTAATCGTGGCAACTGGTTCCACGATTCTTTCTACAATTTTGGGAACGATGCTGGCCGTCGGACTACATCGGTATACCAAATCTCCATTCCTTAACGCTTTCGCTCTAGCCCCGGCAATAGTTCCTGACATAGTTCTGGGCATTGGTCTACTAGCTCTTTATGCTTTGCTATCTGTTTCCTTAGGACTCTATTCAGTCCTTTTCGCCCACGTCGTATTTAGTATGGCCTTTGTAACAGCGGTGGTTAAAGCGCGATTGGCCCATACAGATAAGTATCTTCGTGAAGCATCAATGGATCTCGGCGCGACAAGAACCGCAACTTTTTTGCGAATTACATTACCTTCGCTTGCGCCAGCAATCTTGGCCGGAGCTTTGCTGGCATTTACTCTCTCGTTAGATGAATTTGTGATTGCGTTCTTTACAAACGGACCAACAAGCCCGACTTTGCCCATTGTGATTTATTCAATGGTCCGTTTTGGCGTCACGCCAGAAATTAACGCACTTGCAACGCTTTTGATGCTCGTAAGTTTCACTGCGGTCATTATTGCCCAGAGAATGACCAGACTGACGGAGGAAGAATGACGACCGAACCAAAGAATCTCATAGAGATCAGAAACCTCACTCATGATTACGGATCGGTGCGGGCCCTCGATGATGTGAGTTTAGATATTCGAGAGAATGAATTCTTTGCGTTACTTGGCCCATCAGGCTGTGGCAAGACTACTTTGCTGCGAATTCTTGCTGGATTTGAAACTCCGCTGACTGGTTCCGTAGAACTTTCTGGGCAAGACCTCACTGCCTTGCCGGCCAATAAGCGCCCAATCAATCTGATGTTTCAAAGCTACGCACTCTTTCCACATATGAGCGTTGGTGCCAACATTGCTTATGGATTAGAGCGCGAGAAATTGCCTAAAGATGAAATCAAATCCCGTGTCGATGAAGTGCTAGAAACTGTCGGCTTGCAGGACAAAGTTAAAGCAAGGCCAAGTCAGCTCTCGGGTGGTCAACGTCAACGTGTAGCTCTTGCCCGAGCAATCGTGAAACGGCCAAAACTACTTTTACTTGATGAGCCTCTTTCGGCCCTTGATCGGAAAGTGCGTTCAGAAATGCAACTAGAACTCAAGCGCCTTCAACTCGAAGTGGGAATTACCTTTGTAGTTGTTACCCACGATCAAGAAGAAGCAATGTCGATGGCCGATCGAATCGCCGTAATGGTTGAAGGCAAAGTTGGTCAAGTAGATTCACCAGTTGATTTATATCAAAGGCCAAACACGGCATACGTTGCTGATTTTATTGGAGATGGCAACTTCTTTGATGGAGTAGTTGTTCCTGAAGGAATTATGCATAAGAGTTTAGGATTATTGCCGGGCAATCGATATGGTAAAGATATTTCTGGTGATGCCCATCTATTGATTCGTCCTGAAGATATGCGCCTTGCAGATTCTGGAGAACACTCAATTCCTGCAGTTGTTCAGGATGTCCAATTTTTCGGGGGAGCTTCAACATTAGTCCTTTCGATTGCTGGACGAACGGCGCCAATTTTGGTTTCACAGCCAGGAGCAACAAGTGCCCACCGCGGCGCCATGGTTAATCTGACCTGGAGTACCCAGAAGGCAATCATTTTGCCGAATGATCCACGTAGGAGTGCTCTATAAATGAAAATGATGACTCCTGCATCTGCCTCACTTAAAGATGCAGAAACAAAACCTTTTTGGATTTCGAATGAAGATGCTCCAGAGGCTTTTCCTTCTCTTACCTGCGCAACCACATGTGACCTTGCAGTAGTTGGTGGCGGGTTGACTGGTTTATGGGCGGCGATTGAAGCGAAGATCGCTGATCCGACTTTAGATGTAGTTATTTTAGAATCTCAGCTTGTTGCCTATGGTGCCTCTGGACGAAATGGTGGATTTTTCTCTGAGTCGCTTACACACGGCCTTGCTCACGGCTTATCTCTCTGGCCACGAGAGATCGACACGCTACTGCGCTTAGGTCGGGAAAACGTAAGCGAGATATTTGCCTATCTGGATGCAGAGGGAATTGAAGCCGATCAGAAATTCTGCGGTAAGAGTGTGATGGCTCTGCGCCCGCATCATGTTGATGAATTAGCCGCGTCAAGCAAACAATTACAGGAGTATGGAGAGAAAGTTGAATTTCTCACCGGAGATGAGACGCGAAAAGATATTGATTCGCCAACGTATCTAGCCTCTCTTCGAATTCACGATGGCAGCGGAATATTGGATCCTGCCAAACTTTCTTGGGGGCTTAGGCAAGCAGCGGTAAAAGCAGGGGTTCGGATTTATGAAATGACTCCCGTGAAAGCGCTCGCGCGAAATGGTGCGGGGATGCTTCTTCGTACGGTTACTGCTGAAGTAAGCGCCCATAGAGTAATTCTTGCTACAAACGCTTTCGCGCCCTTGCTCCGAAGAATGAAAAACATGGCGATACCTGTTTTTGATCATGTACTGGTTACAGAGCAAATGACCTCCAGCCAAATAGATTCCATTGGCTGGAAAGAAAGCCAAGGTGTGACTGATGCCGGAAATCAATTCCACTATTACCGCAGAACTCCTGATGATCGAATTCTTTGGGGCGGTTATGACGCAATCTATTATCGTGGGAGCAGCCGAGTAGCCTCACAAGAACAATTTGATGCTTCACACACATTGCTAGCTGCGCATTTCTTTGAAACTTTTCCGCAACTGGAAGGTTTGAATTTCTCTCATAAGTGGGCAGGAATGATTGATACGACCTCACGGTTTACACCGGTTATTGGCCGAGCTTTCGGAGGGCGTCTTGCCTATGCTTTTGGTTACACAGGCCTAGGCGTAACTTCTTCTCGATTTGGTGCCAAAGTTGCGCTGGATTTCATCAACAATCGCACCTCTGAACTCACAGAGCTCACCTTAGTTAAGCGCAAACCCATTCCATTTCCACCAGAACCAATTCGTTCGGCTCTAGTAGCTAAAACTCGAGGGGCCTTAGCACGAGAAGATATCGACGGGAAAAGAGGTCCGTGGCTTGGACTTCTTGACCGAATGGGCGTTGGATTCAATAGTTGAACCTACAAGGAAAGAGAAATCTCGCATGAGCAATATTTCAGGTCTGCATATTTCAGGAACCACTCGCAATGGCAAAGGCAACAGGCGAACCCTGATCAATCCTGCAACGGGTCTGGCAGTAGCTGAAGTTTCCGAGGCATCAATAGATGACGCTCATGAAAGTGTTGCAGCTGCGCGTGGAGCATTTCCTATGTGGTCTGGCAAAACGGCAGGCGAGCGTTCGCGTATTTTGCTGCGCCTTGCTGATTTGATTGAACTACACGGCGAAGAACTCACGCGTATGGAAGTGAGTGATAGCGGAAAACCTTTTGCAACATTTCTTGAAGGAGAAATTCCTTTTGCTGTAGATAATCTGCGTTTCTTTGCAGGTGCGGCGCGCTCACTCGATGGCACGGGCGCCGGCATTTTGAGTGCGGGATACACATCGATGTTGATTCGCAGACCAATTGGTGTCATTGCAAGCATTGCTCCATGGAATTTTCCGCTAATTATGGCCATCTGGAAAATGGGTCCAGCACTTGCGGCAGGTAACACAGTCGTTTTGAAGCCAGCACCGACAACACCACAAACCTCATTGCGCATGGCTGAACTCGCAATGGAGGCTGGGATGCCAGCAGGTGTATTTAATGTAATTACCGGCGGCAGTGAAATCGGTCAGGCGCTAGTGACCAGTAAAGATGTCAATATGATTTCATTGACTGGTTCTGCAGCAACCGGTGAACACATCATGAAAGAAGCAGCAAAGGGTACAAAAAGAGTCCATCTTGAATTGGGTGGCAAAGCTCCCGCTATTGTTTTTGCTGATGCGGATATCAATGCAATGGCGCAAGCGTTAATCATGGGATCCACCTATAACACTGGACAAGATTGCACTGCCGCTACTCGTGTTTATGTAGAACGCTCTCGTTATGCCGATGCAGTAGATGCTCTAGTTGCAACAGGCGCGAAGGTGAAGTGGGGAGATCCGATGGCACGAGATAGCGATATCGGACCATTGATTTCAACTGATCATCGAGACCGTGTGCATGGCTTTGTCACGCGCGCAGTTGCAGCGGGAGCAAAGATTAAGTTGGGTGGACAGGTACCCGATGGCCCAGGTGCTTACTATCCACCGACTGTACTTGTAGATATGGATCAAAAGAGCGAGATAGTTCAGGGCGAAGTTTTCGGTCCAGTCCTTGCTGTATTGCCATTTGATGGCGAAAGTTCTGCGATTGAGCATGCTAACGACAGCGCATTCGGTCTTGCATCGTCTGTGTGGACGACAGATGTTTCGCGCGCACTTCGAGTGAGTCACCAACTAGAAGTAGGTGTTACGTGGATTAACGATCACCTACCTATTGCATCTGAAGCACCACATGGCGGGGTCAAGGGAAGCGGTTTTGGAAAAGATATGAGCCAAGAATCTTTGACCGAATACAGCGTGACTCGTCACATCATGATTAAGCACGCAGAAACGATTGCTAACGATTCTTTCCGACCTGCCTAATTAACAACCCTGAAAGTCTTTAACGTGGGATCACTTGCATAAGCGATTCGCACGCCATCGCTCTTTGCTTGGGTTAATCCATCCATAATTTCTTGGGTAATTACCTCGCCGGGAGCTAGGACTGCGACCCCTGGAGGATAGGGCGCGATGAGATCAGCACTTGTCCTTCCCACGGCAATGTTTGCCTCAACCATTGAATTCTTTGCAAAGTAAGCATCACGCATCGACATCGCGATAGTTGGCGCAATTTTCCAACTTAAAGAAGTTGCACTTGTACGTGAAATCTTCGAACACTTTCCTAGGACGTTAAGAATTGCCTGGGTAAGGCTTGCAAAACGAGCATCGTCATCAGCGATAGTTGCAAGCAAAACAATGGTGTCATGGTCGGCCATTTCTACTGAAACTCCGAGAGCAATCAAATCTTTTTCAATCTCTACTCCATCGCCTCCAATGGTATTAACCCTGAGGACTAATTTCGAAGGGTCAAATCTCCCAGGAGCAAAATCTTCGGTACTGAGCAAGATATTCGCACCAAATTCAGCGGTGATTACTTCACGAAATTGTTGAACTCTCGCAAGAAGTTGGTTAATAAGTTCGGTTCCATGTTTTTGCAGGAGTGCACGAACTGCGTCGATTGAAGCAAGGGGAGCGCCAGCTGGTGAAGTTGTGTGTGTTGTTTCAAAGGTTTGTTGAAGCGCTACAGCATCTAGTCGATCAGTCTTAGCAACAGCCAGAGCTGATGCGCTATATCCGGGAAGGGCTTTATGGACACTTGTCACAAAGGCATCTGCGCCTAGTTGCATAGGATGTTTTGGCATCAATGAGTGAAACCCAAAGTGTCCGCCCCATGCGGCATCAATAATTACCGGAATATCTACCGTATGTGCTGCATCAATGAGCGGAGGAAGATCGGAAATAGTTCCAAGGTAACCCGGCTCGGTTAGTAAGACAGCGATTGGATTTTCGGAGAGCACGCGCAATAGTTCTGACACAGGTATTCCCGTTGGCACTCCGGTTGCTGAATCAATGTCAGGATAGAGCCAGAGTGGCTCAAGACCAGCCAGGACCAGTGCAGATAGTAAAGATCGATGAGAAGTCCTGCTGATAGCTACCTTGTCACCTGGCTTACCTAAGGCAAGTACAAGTGCTTGGTTTGCATGTGTTGAGCCACCAGTTGAAAAACGCGCCCAATCTCCAGACCATAATTGTGCAGCAAGAGCTTCTGCTTTTATGAGGACGCCATGCGTTAATTTGATTTCATCGAGCCCGCCATAGAGCGGAACATCGCGATCGACAACAAATCCCAGATCACTATCTAACTCAGTGGCGTTTTGTTTATGTCCAGGAATCGTGAAAGGAGCACTCTTTGTTTCGAGGAACGATAGGTATGCATCTAGTAGCGGTGCATCTTTGCGCAAACTCTCATCCATATGGATAAATTACTCGATGGTGATGAGGTCTAGGTAGCTTTCATTCCATAAATCTTCATCGCCATCAGGCAGGAGCAAGACTCGATCTGGGCGAAGCGCTGCTACAGCGCCTTCGTCGTGAGATACCAAGATTACAGAGCCTTGGAATTCACCGAGCGCGCCAAGAATTTCATGACGGGATGCTGGGTCTAAGTTGTTTGTAGGCTCATCAAGCAGAAGCACGTTTGCTGAACTCACTACAAGTACAGCAAGAGCCAATCGTGTGCGCTCGCCGCCACTAAGGACGTTCACTGGCTTATGGACATCATCACCGAGGAACAAGAAAGAACCCAAGACGTTGCGCGCTTCAGGTTCAAGAATATTTGCATGAGCACTCTTCATGTTTTCTAATACCGTGCGATTGAAATCGAGTGACTCGTGCTCCTGTGTGTAGTAACCAATCTTGAGACCATGACCGGGAATAACCTCACCAGTGTCAGGTTCGAGATCTCCTGCGAGCATGCGCAAGAGAGTGGTCTTTCCTGCACCGTTAAGTCCAAGAATGACAACACGCGATCCTTTATCGATTGCAAGGTCAACATCGGTGAAGACTTCGAGTGAACCGTATGACTTGCTCAAGCCGGTAGCAGTGAGTGGAGTCTTGCCACATGGGGCAGGAGTTGGGAAACGTAGTTTGGCAACGCGATCACTCTTGCGAACATCTTCAAGATCTGAAAGAAGGCGCTCGGCGCGACGGAACATACCTTGGGCAGCTTTAGCCTTTGTCGCCTTGGCTCGCATCTTCTCCGCTTGCTTTTCAAGGATGGCAGCTTTCTTTTCAGCATTAGCGCGATCAATCTTGCGTCGATGCTCATCGGCTTCGCGCTGTTGAAGGTACTTCTTCCAACCCATGTTGTAGACATCGATCACATTTCGGTTGGCATCAAGGTAGAAAACTTTATTAACGACGGTTTCAATCAACGTAACATCGTGACTGATAATGACAAGCCCACCAGAATATTTAGTGAGATATTCACGCAACCAAATAACTGAATCAGCATCAAGGTGGTTAGTCGGTTCATCAAGCAAGAGAGTCTCTGCGCCACTGAAAAGAATGCGTGCTAATTCAACGCGGCGACGTTGTCCACCACTGAGTGAATCAAGTGGTTCATCAAATAGTCGTTCAGGCAGACCCAAGTTAGTTGCAATAGCTTCGGCTTCGGCAGTTGCGCTATATCCGCCAGCGGCGTTGAATTCGGTATCAGCTCTTGAGTAGCGATTCATTACCGCTTCGAGTTCATCGCCTTGTGCGGTGGCCATTGCTTGTTCGGCTTGGCGCATGCGATCAACAATGAGGTCTAGCCCTCTTACAGAAAGGATGCGTTCAACGACGGTTCCTGCTTCATCGCCGGTACGTGGATCTTGTGGCAAGTAACCAATGCCGCCACTTCGTAAAACTTGGCCTCCTGCAGGCATGGTTTCACCTGCTAAAACTTTTGCAAGAGTGCTTTTGCCTGCCCCGTTTCGTCCAACAAATCCGATTCGGTCGCCATGATTAATTCTTACTGTGACGCCAGAGACCAAAAGTCGCGCCCCGGCGCGTAGTTCAAGGCTCTGTGTCGAAATCATAGAGGTCAGTTTCTCATAGTTCCTTACGTAGAATTGCCACATGAATTCAGAGACATTGGCCCAGGGACACCCTTTACGTTGGAAAGCTATGCCAT
This sequence comes from Streptomycetaceae bacterium, assembly GCA_007280125.1. Taxonomy (GTDB): domain Bacteria; phylum Actinomycetota; class Actinomycetes; order Nanopelagicales; family Nanopelagicaceae; genus QYPT01. The sequence goes on from QYPT01000006.1 coordinate 8,103, forward strand.
TCATTGCTTTGGCAGTTTCTCTCATCATTATGGATGCGACTGTGGTGAATGTGGCGATTCCATCAATGATCCGAGACCTGACATTGAGTGCATCTGATGCAGAATGGATTAATTCAATATATTCGTTGGTCTTTGCTGCCCTCTTAATCACTGTCGGCAGGTTGGGAGATCTCACTGGTCGTCGACGTCTCCTTTTAGTCGGAGTCATAGTCTTTGGATTGGCCAGTGTTCTTGCAAGTATGGCTACAAGCGGCACGACACTGATAGGTGCACGCTTCTTACAAGGCTTAGGTGGAGCGATGGTGCTTCCTTCGACTTTGTCCACCGTGAATGCGCTTTTCTTTGGAAAAGAGCGCGGAATCGCTTTCGCAATCTGGGGTTCAACAATTGGTGGCATGGCAGCAGTAGGTCCGGTTGTCGGCGGTTGGTTAACAACGGTCTCAACATGGCGATGGGCATTTCTTATTAATATTCCCATCACCCTCATTGTCATTTTTGGGATTATTAAATTTGTTCCAGAAACGAGAGATCCACATGCAAAGAAAGGCGCCGATTATTCTGGCGTAGTTCTTTCAATTTTTGGTCTTGGTTTAATTGTTTTTGGTCTTATCGAAGGTATCCGTTTTGGTTGGTGGAAGACTCAAGAAGTCTTCACCGTTGTTGGATTTTCTTGGAGTAGCGCTATCTCGCCGGTACCTGTCGCTTTTATAGTCGGATTGATTTCAATGGTTCTCTTTGTATTTATTGAGCGCTCGCGAAGTGAGGCAGACAAGCCAGTCTTGCTAGACCTATCCTTGCTAAAGATTCGTTCATTCCGATTCGGAAGTATCGCAGCACTTGTAGTTTCCCTTGGTGAATTCGGAATGCTCTTTGCTCTTCCATTATTTGTGCAAGGAGCCCTTGGATACACAGCGCTTAGATCTGGAGTTCTCATTCTCTCCCTAGCAATAGGAACATTCCTTATCTCAGGGGCAACACCTCAACTTACGCAACGAATTGGCGGACGTGCAGTTGTTCGTATCGGTTTAGCTTTCGAAGTAATCGCAATCTTTGGGTTAGGAATCACAATCAATGTTTCAATGGCGGGCTGGCTTGTCGCGCTCTGGCTATTTATCTATGGCCTTGGAGTTGGAATGGCAACTGCGCAATTAACTAGTGTGATTCTTGCTGATGTGCCGGTCGCGCAAAGCGGACAAGCATCTGGTCTACAAAGCACTTTTCGCCAGATGGGTTCGGCAATCGGCGTTGCGCTCTTAGGCAGCCTTCTTGTAACAAATCTTGGAAGCAAAGTCATCAAGAATCTTGCGGCAGTTCCAGGCCTCGATAGCGCAACACAATCGGAGGTTGCAAAAGTTGTGCGTGGTTCGGCTGGAACAGCAATTCCACAATTGAGTCAGCTTCCAGGTGGAGAAGTTCTACGACATGCAGGTGAACTTGCTATGACCTCGGCGGCACGTTTCACAACTCTTGTCGCAGCTGCTGTTATTTTTCTTGGATTACTAGCAACGATTGCATTGCCAGCAGTAGTCACACACAAAGAATAAAACGGATTAGTGCTCGTTACTTTCGGCTAGGAGCTGAAGCGCGTTCGCGGCAGCTTCCTCGTTCTCACCCTCTACCTGAACAATGATTTCGTCTCCACATTTCACCCCGAGGGTCATGACTCGCAAGATGCTCGATCCGTCAACGAATTCAGATTGCTGACCTTGGTTGACTTTCGCGAGCTTGACGATGCAACCAGATTCTTTTGCGCTACGGGAAAATAACGATGCTGGTCGAGCGTGAAGCCCTACAGGAGAAGCAACGGTTGTTCTAAATTCCTTCATCTGTAACCGCAATTCTCGTCGTGGAAAAAAATACCTAACGCCTAGCGTATATGGCGAGGTTATGGTGTTTAATAGACACATCCATTCAAACACTTGCACATATGTGAAGGTCGGTAAATGACTACTCCAGCTCTGCTTCTAGGCCATCCATTAGCGTCGCAAGAGAATGCTCGTTACGCGTTGCTTACCATGTCGCGCATCCGTAAATTTGAAGAAGCCGTTGAAGATTTATTTGTCGCGGCATGATGCACGGAACGATGCATCTTTCTATTGGACAAGAAGCATCACCTGTTGGCGTATGTATGGCACTCAATCTTGAGGATCAAATCACATCAACTCACCGCGGACATGGTCACTGCATTGCTAAAGGTGCCGACCCAGTTCGAATGGTTGCTGAATTGTTAGGTAAAGAGAATGGTTATTGCGGCGGTCGTGGTGGATCGATGCATATCGCGGATGTTGAAACTGGAAACCTTGGAGCCAACGGAATTGTTGGCGGTGGTATTCCTATTGCAGTCGGCGCGGCCCTTTCATCTCAGTTGATGAAAAAAGGAACAGTTGTCATCTCGTTCTTTGGTGATGGCGCGATGAACGAGGGCGCATTCCATGAAGCAGCGAATCTTGCATCTATTTGGAAATTACCTGTCGTATTCATTTGCGAAAACAACGGGTACGGGATGAGTTCCTCTACAGAACTTGCATTTAATCTTGAAAAACTTTCAGATCGCGGTCTTGGTTACGGAATCCCCGGAATTACTCTGGATGGAAATGATGTTTCGGCAGTCTATGAGGCTACTGAAGCGGCCGTTAAACGGGCCAAATCAGGAGAGGGCCCTACTCTCTTGGAGTTTGTGACTTATCGATGGAAGGGGCATTCTCGATCCGATAAGAATCTCTACCGCACTAAAGAAGAAATTGATGAATGGAAGACCAAAGATCCCATCCTCCACTTCGAGCATGTCGTAGTAGAGCGTGGATTGCTCACTGAAGCTGATATTGCGCAACAACACCGCCTGGCAACAGAGCAAGTTATTGCCGCAGTTAATGAGGCAATGAAGGGCAAGCCTGCAGATCCTGCGGGATTACTCGATGCAGTATTTAAGAAGGTGTCAGCATGAGTGATCGTAAATTAACGATGTCAGAGGCGCTTCGCGAGGCCATGTCAATTGCACTAGATGAGCGCCCAGAAGTCTTTATTCTCGGTGAAGATATTGGTATTTATGGTGGCGCATTCGGTGTTACAGGTGACCTTTACCATCGCTACGGAAAAGAACGTATCCGTGATACACCAATTTCCGAATTGGGAATTGTTGGAACAGCCGTCGGAGCTGGACTTTCCGGCATGCGTCCAATTGTGGAGATTCAGTTTTCAGATTTCACTGCGCAAGCAATGGATCAAATCGTTAACCAGGCGGCCAAGATTCACTTTATGGTCGGTGGCGGACTGCATGTTCCACTAGTACTGCGTACAGCAAGTGGTTCAGGCACTGGTGCGGCTGCACAACATTCGCAGAGCCTTGAAGGTTGGTTTGCAAATGTTCCCGGATTGAAAGTAGTTATCCCATCATCGCCCTATGAAGCCAAGGGGCTTTTGCTCTCGGCTATTGATGATCCCAATCCGGTTATTTTCTTGGAACATAAACTTCTTTACAAGGTTGCGGGCTCCGAAGATGTTCCAGAAGGTGCCTACAGAATTCCGTTAGGCGTTTCTCGTGTTGTTCGCGAAGGGAAAGACCTCACGGTTGTTGCCACAGGAATCATGGTCACACGAGTTCTTGCTGCGGCTGCTGAATTGGATAAAGAAGGTATAAATATCACGCTCATTGATCCACGAACAATTTCTCCGCTTGATATGGAACCTGTTTATGCCTCCTTGGCAAAAACAGGCCGATTAATGGTTGTTCAGGAAGCACCTGAGCACGGTGGTTTTATCAATGAAGTGATTGCCCGAGTTGTAACCGGACCTTCACTAGGCCACCTCATAGCCCCCGTAACACGCCTTGCAGGAATGAATGTTCCTATTCCATATGCACCGCAATTGGAAAAAGCAGCAGTACCGCAGGTAGAGGACATCATTAAACAAGCACGTGAAGTGGTAGTTAACTGGCGATGAGCGACTTCAACTATGCCGTAATCATGCCGAAGATGAGCATGACGATGGAAGAAGGAGAACTTCTAGCGATACGAGTTAACGTCGGGGATACCGTTAAGTCGGGCGATGTTCTCTTTGATGTTGCTACAGATAAAATCGATATGGAAGTTGAGTCACCTGCCGACGGTGTTGTAAAAGAGATTATTGGGCAAATCGGATCCACAATGCTTGTAGGTGCTCCAGTAATGATGCTAATCACCCAAACTCAGGTAATGAGCTTTGATTTCAGCACTCCAGCACCTGAAGCAGAGATTGTGACTGAGGCTCCCGCAGTTGTTGCGCAACCAGTGGTTGTCGCCGAGGTATCGAAAGAATCAGTTAAAGCAGTTCCAAAGGCTCGTACTTTTGCTCGCGAACGAGGCATTGATCTAACTTCCGTTAAGGCAACTGGTCCTTATGGCACTGTCACATACGAAGATGTTTCACATCCACAGTTAAGCGCCAGACATGATGATCGCAAAGCGGCCAATAGAAAAATGGTTGCCGCTTCGATTGAAAAGACACGGGGCATTCCGCAAATTACTCTGACTCGGTATTCCACTCACACAACTGCATCGCTAGAACAAGGAAGCGCGCATCTTGTATCAACATGGGCTCGTATCTTGCGTAAACACTCGCATCTCAACATTTCTACAATCAATGAAACTGCCCAATCGCACGTTGGTATCGCGCTGATTATGGAATCCAAATATGGATTGGCGATGCCGGTCTTTAAAGATCCAGATGCGATGCCGGGCAATGAACTCTCTGAATGGATTACCTCCACCAGGGAGAAAGCACGCGATGGCAAGGTTCCTCTGGCGATGCTCAGTGGTGCAACGGCATCAATATTTGACCTTTCCCATACCAAGATTTCCTCCGCCATCCCACTACTTTTACCTTCGAATACGACCGCACTTTCGGTTGGAGCACCTGATGGATCATTTGGGCAATCAATTATCAGCCTGACAGTAGATTTACGATATTGCGATGCAATCGAAGCCGCTGACTTCCTAGACCAACTCGTTAACGCCCTGTAAGTTAGGCGAGAAATCAAGGGAGAAGCATGACTACTTTGCAGGGGATATCTGCGAGCACAGGAGCTGCTTTAGGACCCTTTCATATTATGGCGGCTGCACTCCCAAAACCGTCTTCAATGCAATCTGGATCCGGTGCTGAGTTTGAACTCGACAACCTTTCTCGTGCAATAAAAGCGGTTTCAAACGAATTAGGTGAACGTGCAGAAAGATCCGAAGGATTAGCGCAAGAAATTCTCTATGCGACCCAAGAGATGACCGAAGATAGTGCGCTCTTCTCTGAAGCAGAATCGCTACTAGCCAAGGGCCACACCGCTGCTTATTCAATATGGGAAGCAGCCGAAATATTTACACGTCTATTAATTAATGCAGGGGGATATTTAGCCGAACGGGCAAGCGATGTGGCTAATATTCGAGATCGAATTATCTGCGTGCTATCAGGTGTCGATTATCCAGAGATTCCACTATTGAATCATGGCTTTGTGTTGATTGCGCGCGACCTCTCTCCGGCCGACACTACCGACTTAAAGCCTGGACAGATCCTTGCAATAGTTACGGAAGAAGGCGGACCAACTAGTCATACGGCAATCATTGCAAGGACTCTTGGAATTCCTGCCATTGTTGCCTGTACAGGGGTCATTGAAGCGGCCAGAAATGATGGGAGCAACAGTGTTGGTGTTGATGCGCGAGCAGGTGTTATCACCTTTAACCCCAGCCAAGAACTTGCCCTTGAACTTGCAGCACTCACTAAAGCGATTGAAAATCGCCGACTTCACAGACCATTGCATGGCGCAGATGGCTACCAAACCACAGATGGATTCACCGTCCCTATCTACGCAAATGTGGGGCGCTTTGAGGATGTCAATGTTGCAGTGGAATCTGGTGCCGATGGGATCGGCCTCTTGCGTACAGAGTTACTGTATTTAGATCGGAAAACTCCACCTTCTCTTTCAGAGCAGCAAGAGTTGTACACGAAAATGTTTACGCCTTTTGCATCCAAAAAAGTTGTCATACGGACTTTAGATGCGGGCGCGGATAAGCCAATGGCATTTATCAATTTCTCTAAAGAACCCAATCCAGCACTTGGCGTTCGAGGTTACAGAACTGTTTCCAATCATAAAGCGTTACTTACCACCCAACTTGAAGCGATAGCCGAAGCCGCAAAAGCATCAGGTGCAGAAGTTTGGGTAATGGCGCCAATGATTACATTGCCAGGTGAGGCGCAAGATTTCGTGAGCCTAGCTCATAGCTTTGGATTAGAAACAGCAGGAGTAATGGTGGAAGTTCCTTCGGCCGTTTTTCTTGCTAATGAGATCGCTAAAGAAAGCAATTTTCTATCTATTGGGACAAATGATTTGGGACAGTATCTACATGCTGCCGATCGTGAATCTGCTCAGCTCGCTCATTTTAATGATCCGTGGCAACCGGCACTTTTGCGGGCCGTGCATCAAGTAGCAAATGCAGGAGCACGTGGTAATTGTCCGGTAGGTGTTTGCGGAGAAGCCGCTTCTGATCCCGCACTTGCCGCGGTTTTAATTGGATTAGGAGTAACAAGTCTGTCTTGCAACGTGAGCACAATTCAGGACGTTGCTCAAGCGATTACTTCACTAACTTATGTAGAGATGCGTGATGCAGCCCTAGCGGCACTAGAGGCATCGAATGCAGCAGAGGCGAAATTATTGGCAAGAAAGCATCTGCACAAACTTGCGTCACTGGGGTTATAAGAAAACCAGTCAGTAACTCGCTACCCCTACTAAACGCCCGAAAACGCCTCTAAAAAAAGAGAGGAAATGTTGCATGGATGCTTGCAGAATCAAGTGTGGCGTAGCACACTAACGATAATGTTCAACTGATGAACGGATGTGACGATAGTGAAACAGCGCGATGCAGAGCTTATTCTTCGCGTTGCGCGCATGTATTACGAGAAGGATCAGTCACAAGATCAGGTGGCTAGAGTTCTTGGAACGTCACGATCGAATGTTTCGCGGATGCTCTCAGATGCAAAACGCTTGGGCTTTGTACAAATCAAGATAGTTGCTCCAATAACGCGCCATGAAAGCCTTTCATCACAATTACACAAAGTGCTGAAAATAAAAGATGTCCAAGTAATTGGTACTGATCGTTCTGAAACTACCTTGACTAGCGTTGGACGTGCAGCAGCAGCAGCACTTAATCGGGCGCTAAAAGCTAACAACACGATTGCTATTTCTTGGGGACGCGGAGTTGAGGCAACAGTTGTCGAAGTAGCAAGTGAAACTTTGCCAGGTTTGCGAGTAACACAACTTATGGGTGGTTTATCCGCAGTTGCTACATCTGTCAGTGCAGAAGAGTTAGGTCGAACACTCGCACAGAATCTCAACGCACAATTTATCCCATTGTTATCTCCTGCTGTGGTCAGTAATGCACGTACTCGAAATACATTGCTAAACGAAGATTCAATTGCGCAAATACTGGAAATATCACGACATGCCGATATAGCTCTAGTAGGTATTGGTTCCCATGGGTCTTCGTCAAGTGAAGAAGTTCTTAAGCAATTCAAGCTCACTAAGGCTGAGCATGAGAAAGTTGCGAAAACGTATGCGGGAGATGTTTCTGCTCGCTTCTATGATAGCAACGGGCGCTCGCTCAATAGCGAAATGGATAATCGTGTAATTGGCATGACACTTGATGAACTTGCAGCAATTCCGCATGTGATTGGGATTGCTGCCGGGAAAGAAAAAGCCATGGGCGTACTCGGAGCTGCCCGTGCAGGTTTAGTTGACACACTTGTTACTGATGTTTCATGTGCAACTGAGATTCTCAAACTAGCAACTGCAGCGAAAGAGGCACAAAGCGCATGACATATCTGACCAAACTCCTTTTAGTTATTGCTGCAATGTGGGCATCTCAACTTTTTATGGCATTCATGCAAGCCAAACGCTTTCAAGCAGATCTCAAATCAATGCGTATGCAAGGAACATCTGCCGTGGGGATGGGCGGAAAGCGCTATCGCGGGGGACGTGCATTTGTTGCACTCGCCGCCGATGAGAACGGAATCATTAAAGATGGCCTTGTCTTGAAAGGCCTCACAGTTTTTGCAAACTCGAAAAAACTAACTAACTACACAGGTTTCTCACTGGACGACATAATCTCGGGCAACCGAGGGAGTGGAGCTGAACCTAAGAAGAAGGTGCGCGATGCGGCAGAAATGTCGGCGCAACTTATTAAGGATCATCTCTTCCGTGCTGACCAGGGAGAAAAAACAGGCCGGGAAAATTAGAACAACCGGACCTGATCAAACGCCGCAATTGCGGCCTTTATCCTTGAGGAGGGTGAAGTGGCATTAAGTGGATTGGTTGTATTTGCAGCCGGTGTCACGGTTGATAAACCAACGGGCTTTCTTGGCGCGTTGGCGACAGCCGCGGAAGACTTTATTAAAGTCTTCAATAAAGGCGGAACGGTTCTGCTCTCACTTATGGGCGGAATTCTTCCAACATTGATCGTTCTCTTAACAGCAGTTAATGCACTTGTACGTCTGATTGGTCCCGAGAAGATTGAAAATCTTGGAAAGGCAGCAGCGCGTCCTGGAATTCAGTGGTACCCAGTGCGTTACATGATCCTTCCTTTTGTTTCAGTTTTCATGCTGACCAACCCAATGGCGTACACAATGGGTCGTTTTCTCCCAGAGCGTTTAAAGCCAGCGTTCTATGACTCAGCTGTTTCATTCGTCCACCCAATTTTGGGTATTTTCCCACACGCAAACCCAGGTGAACTTTTCGTTTACGTAGGTATTGCAACCGGAATCCAGCAAATGGGTTATGGCCTTGGCGATCTAGCAGTTCGTTACTTGCTAGTCGGTTTGGTTGTCATCTTTATTCGCGGAATTGTCACCGAGGCGATTACAGCCAAAATGATGTCACGAGCAGAGAAGGCGGCATAACACATGGATGCATTAACAAACTTGATCGTAAAAGTTGGCCGCAGCGTAGGTGGAGTGGTTGGTACTTTGTACCAGGCAGGTCGCGACACTGTTGACACAGTAATCCGTAACGTTATTCCGTTTATGGCGTTTATTTCGTTCATCATCGGATTAATCCTTACCACCGGTATCGGTGACTGGATTGCTAAAGGTCTTAAGGGATCTGCCTCATCACTTGGCGGACTCCTATTGATCTCCATCGTTTGCGCAATCCCAATCCTGTCTCCTTTGCTTGGACCTGGTGCGGTTATTGCTCAGATCGTTGGAACACTTCTTGGTGTTGAAATTGGTAAGGGAAATATCCCTGCTCAATACTCATTGCCAGCATTGTTTGCTATCAACCCACAGGTTGGTTGCGACTTCATTCCGGTTGGCCTCGCCCTTGGTGAAGCAGAACCAGAAACAGTGGAAATCGGCGTTCCTGCGGTCTTGTTCTCCCGCGTTATCACCGGCCCACTTTCTGTCGTAATCGCGTACTTCGCCTCATTTGGCTTGTACTCAGCAGCAAAGTAAGTTCAGTCCTATAAAGGTAAGCCAGTGTGGGGACTTCGGTTCCCGCACTGGCTACTTAAATATAAATTCTTAGTGTTTTTTCGATACATAATGAAATAGGGAGTTGTTGATATGGGAGATTACAAAAGCGTAAGAGTAGAAGCCGGAAAAGGTGGATGGGGCGGACCTCTCGTAATCACACCTACCGATGAGAAGCCTTATGTGTATTCAGTTACTGGTGGCGGAATTCATCCGATTGCTGCTCGCATTGCAGAACTCACTGGCGGAATCCCTTTTGACGGCTTCAAGAGCAGCGTGCCATTCGACAAGATCGCTGTCGCAGTCATCGACTGTGGTGGAACCGCTCGTGTTGGCGTTTACCCAATGAAGAAAGTACTTACTGTTGATATTCACGGTACAAGTCCAGCTGGACCACTTGCAAATTTCATCACAAAAGAACTTTTCGTATCTGGCGTTAAAGCCGACAACATTGTAGAAATTTAAGAATATTGCCTGAAGTCGTATATTCATCCACGGTAACTGCAGTGGGAGCACTCGTTGCAGATTTTCGTGAACAAGGATTACTCGTGTGGTTTGGTGAGAATGCACCAGAGGAACTTCACGAGTTTTCGATATTGCACAAAGTTGATAATCACAAACGTGCTCCGATTGTCGGAGACATCATTGCGCTCAACGATGATCACTTCACAGTGTTAGCAGTTGGCGATGTTGCAAGCGATAACCTACTTAATCTAGGTCACTTAGATCTTAAAGCTAACGGATTGACAGAGCCTGAGATGCCAGGTGACGTAAACGTCGAAGCACGTGAATTGCCCACCATCAAAGTGGGGGATAGACTTCAAGTAATCGCGCAAGACTAGAAGAACGAATCGAGCGTTTGGACCATGGCTTATTCACAACGTATGCAAGATTACGCAAAAACTTTAGGACGCGATGTTCGCGTTGCTCTTGTTGGAGCCGGGCAGATGGGTCATGGCTTCGGTTGTCAGGTCAACAGAATGCCTGGTCTAAAACTTGTACTCGTCGTTGATATAGATCCTGCGCGTATTACCAACCTTTTTAATGACATCGGCGAAAAGGATGTTGTTATAAGTTCAGATCCGGATGTTATTTCAGCTGCTCTACTTGCAGGCAAGGCCGCAGGTACTACAACAACTGATTTCATTGCACAATTACCATTTGATGTAGTTGTCGAAGCGACCGGAGTGCCTGATATTGGAGCTCGCGTTGCCTACTCATGCTTGCTCGCTAAAAAAGATGTCGCCGTATTGAATGTGGAAATGGATGTCACCATTGGACCTCTGCTTCATGCAACCGCTCAACTTGGCGGAGCCGTTTACACGGTCTGTCATGGAGATGAGCCAGTTGAGGCAAAAGTTCTTGTTGATTTCGCGCGTGACCTACAGTTTGAAATTGTTGCCGCAGGCAAGGGCAAGAACAATCCTTTTGAACCACTGAGCACTCCAGATACAGTTCGAGATCGCGCAGTTGCTAAGAAGATGAACCCAAAGATGCTTTGCTCATTTACTGATGGCTCTAAGACCATGATCGAAATGGCTGCACTTGCTAACACAACCGGTCTTCAACTTTCCAAGCGTGGAATGTACGGACCAGCAGCAACTGTAAAAACTTTGCAAGATGTATTTGCACTCCAAGCCGATGGTGGAGTTCTGGATCGTCCGGGAGTTGTTGATTACTGCACGGGAGATGTTGCACCAGGTGTATTCGTGATTGTCCGCACGGACGCTCCATACATTAATCATGAGATGAGCTATCTGTCCATGGGCCCTGGACCATATTTTGCCCTGTATCGCCCATTCCATCTTGCCTCCGTTGAAGCACCTCTTTCAGTGGCTCGTGCAATCTTGGATCGTGAGCCGTCTCTCTTTGCACCACACCTTATGGCTGAAGTTGTTTCCATGGCTAAGAAAGATATGCAACCGGGTGATCGAATTGACAGCATTGGCGGCTATACGGTTCGCGGTTATGCCGATATTGCCGAAGATGCCAAACGCGATAACTTAGTTCCAATCGGACTTATTGCTAATGCAGTTGTCACCAAGGAAATTAAAGTAGGAGACCTCATTACCTACGATCAGGTCCAGGTAGATGAATCCAGTTTGATTGTTCAGTTGCGTCGATTGCAGGATAGCTTGGGACTTACCTACGCTTAATCTGAATCCGCATTCTGGCTCGTGAAGGTTTGATTGCAGTCACGGAGATGGTGCAAGTACAGCATTCATGATCTGCAGGTAGATTCTTTATGCGATCATGAAGACCCAATTCGCGGCGCAGATTCTCTTGTGCCCCGGTAAACAGGCCTGAATTTCGCGCCTTCTTTACCTCTGAATCTCGACGAATCTGATCAGCTTTTTTGGATGCCTCACTGAAGGATTTGCGCATGAGCCACTGTGAAACTGCCATATTTCAAGTCTGCCACACAGTGGCACAATGAGCACATGGATGACGAGATGCGAGTGGCGGTAGTAATTCTTGCCGCAGGTAGCGGGTCCCGCTTTGGTCATTCAACCAATAAAGTCTGGCTCCCACTCAGTGGCCGTCGCATCCTTTCTCGGTCATTAACCAATGCGGTCAAGAGCTTTCCCAAGTCGCGCAATGTTCTGGTCATTAACCCCACTGATTCGCTCTTGGCAAAGGAAGTACTCAGCCGCGAAGCCCACAGCATCAAGGTGGAGATCGTGGCTGGCGGAAATTCTCGCCATGAATCAGAGCACAACGCACTCATGCATTTAGCGCCTGCAATTGAGGCAGGAAAGATAAATGTCGTCATGATTCATGATGGAGCACGACCTCTGGCAACGAGCAAACTGTTCTTGGATATCGCACAAGCCGCACATCTTCATGGAGGTGCAATTCCGGCGATTGTTGTTGACCCACGTGAAATTGATTATTCAATTGATGGGGAAATAGTGAGAGTTCAAACTCCGCAAGCATTTCGCGCTAAGGACCTCCTAGATGCCTACAGAAGCGCCGAGGTTGACGGATTTGTGGGGACAGATACGGCGGCGTGCATGGAAGAGTATTTTCCTAAAGTTCATACGATCGCCGTGCCTGGTGAAGTCGCAAATGTAAAAATAACCTATCCTCAAGATTTGGTTATTGCCGAACATGTACTTGAGATGCGAGGATATAAAGAATGAATAATGAAGAAGTTACTGCAGAACTTCACTGCTCTAGCTGCGACCACGAGACGATTCATACATTGGTTTATGCTGGCCGCCTTTTGGTATCAACGACGTGTCAAGTATGCAATGCACAAGTCAAGCACGAAGCTATTGATTTGCGCCTGCACTATTTAAAGGATCTAGAACATCGAATCGCCACCAAACCAAGAAGGCTTTTGCGAAGGTTTTGGAGAGCGCCATTTTCTTCAGCGATCTCTTTACCAAAGAAGTTTATGAGTCAACCTCGTAAGATCTGGAGCGAAATTAAATCTATCTTGGGGCGAAACTAGCCGCTCGTACGTCTCCAGTGAAGGAATGATTCCATCAATAGTCCATCTTCTTTAGTATTGATTCTTAGCGCCTCGGGAGCACCTTCAATGTGTTCGATGCGCGCATTCTTCTTAAGTGGCAAGAACCATCCTTGATCTTTGCCTTTTCGATCTATCGCACTTGAGCGGACAATTTCGGGCGTTGCGATTCTCTTTACAGAATTCCGATCCAGAGTTTCTAATACAACAGAATTCTCACCAATGATTTTTAGAGTTTCCGTGAATACGGTTGCTGGTCGAACCGCATCGGCGCCTTCGTTGAATGTATCCATGATTTTTGTGAACTGCTCTGAACGCGTTAACGGTCGGCTCGCATCATGAATCATGATTGCTCCGAAATGTTCAATTTCTGCCTCGAGGGCTGTGGCTAAAGCGCGAGGATCATCAGGATCGCACACCGTAAATGAAGCAAATAAGTTATGGCGATCAAGAAGTACCTGCGCCTCATCTATATGGGCGTGAGAACCGACAACTGTAAGTGGGACTGTTCTCATGAATTCTTGAATGCTGCGAACTGAGCGCACAATGCTGGGGACTTTACTCAGTTCTAGCAGCGCCGTTGTGGAGGTTATTGCTACAACGGCATGAACTGGTCCCTTAGTTTGGCTCATAGGGCTGGAACCTTATCGCCAGAGCTAACCGGCTTGGGCACATAGCGCCCCATGAATTCGGCTTTCATCTCTGCGAAATCGCCGCTCTTGAGTGATTCACGCATTTGGTCTACGAGTCGCACAATGAATCGTTCATTGTGAATTGTTGCCAACGTTGCAGCGAGAATTTCCTTACCTTTAAAGAGGTGATGCATGTATGCACGTGTGTAATTAGTACACGTGTAGCAGTCGCACCCATCATCTATGGGAGTGAAATCTCGACGGAAACGAGAGTTTGAGATATTAAAGCGCCCCGTCATCGTATAAACCGCGCTTGTGCGCGCAATCCGTGAAGCTAATACGCAGTCAAAAGTATCGATTCCGTTTTCTACTCCGACAAAAAGATCCTCTGGCGCTCCGATTCCTAGAAGATGTTTTGGTTTCTCACGAGGCAGTTCGTGGTTGACCCAGGTAATAATTGTCCCTAGCGCCGCTTTATCTAGTGCGCCACCAATTCCAAAACCATCAAATGAGATTCCAGAAGAGCTCATTGAACCTAAATCCTTTGCAGCCGCTCTGCGCAGGTCTTCGTATTGAGCACCTTGAATTACCCCAAAGAGAGCTTGATACGGGTGGCCGCTTCGAGATTGAGTCAAACTCTGGTGCTCGTCTAAACAGCGAATTGCCCAAGCAGATGTTCGAGAGATGGCGCGCTCTTGATAGACACGAGTGTTGTGAAGGGTTGTGCATTCATCAAATGCAAACATGATGTCAGCGCCAATTTGGTGCTGCACCTGCATAGACACCTCAGGAGTGAATCGATGCATCGACCCATCTAGGTGGGATTTAAAAGTGACGCCCTCATCATCTACATGTGCAAGACGTTCTTTCTTATGTGCAATTACATCATCGGATCGAAAAGTTGTTGAATCCATGGCGAGAACTTTCTTGAATCCAACGCCAAGGGAGAGAACTTGGAAGCCACCGCTATCGGTGAAAGTTGGACCAGGCCAATTCATAAACTGCGAAAGCCCACCGGCTTCATCCAAAATATCTGGACCTGGTTGTAGATAGAGGTGGTAGGCATTGGCCAATAAAGCCTGAGCGCCAAGCTCCTTCATGGATTCTGGCAACACTGATTTCACGGTTGCTTTAGTACCAACTGGAATAAAAGCGGGAGTTTCGATGACGCCATGGGGCGTATGTATTTCACCTGTCCGAGCAAAATCGCCATTTCCGGGTTTGCTCTCGCAGGTAATGTTAAACGAGAAACTCATTTGAGTAATCTAACCAAAGTTGGGTAGCCGTGGAGCAGGCAGATGAGGTGCTACCAGATACGGACGCGCTTGGCTGGATCTAGCCACAGGGCATCCTTTTCCGTGACGCCAAAAGCCTGATAGAACTCCTCGAGGTTTCGAACAATCTGATTACAACGAAACTCAGCCGGAGAATGAGGATCAGTAGCTAGGCGTCGTACCGTTTCTTCGGGGCGGACCTTGCCTCGCCATACTTGGGCATTTCCTAAGAAGAAGCGCTGGTAGCCACTTAACTCATCAAAGACTGGAGGTGTCGCTCCTCCAAGTGAAATCTCGTAGGCCTTGTGAGCAATTGTTAAGCCCCCGAGATCGCCGATATTTTCACCAATAGTAAGCGCGCCATTTACGTGTGACTCAGGAGTCTCCTCCGGAACAAGTGCATCA
>QYPT01000125.1 GCA_007280125.1 Streptomycetaceae bacterium
CTTCAGTACTCATTTATGCACCTGCCTTTGCTGATGCAAATAGTGTTGAAGCATGAGAATCAAAAGGGCATCCCTTGTGGGTGACGTGAGCGATGTACTCATCCCGGAAATACTTAATAGAAGATGTAATAGGACTCGTTGCTCCATCGCCTAGTGCGCAGAATGAACGTCCCATGATGTTGTCGCACAAATCAAGCAACTTATCTAGGTCGGCAGCTGTTCCTGTGCCACCTTCAAGGTCACGCAAGATTTGAACCAACCACCACGTGCCTTCACGACATGGTGTGCACTTTCCGCAGGACTCATGCTTGTAGAACTCAGTCCAACGTAGAACGGCGCGCACGACGCAGGTTGTTTCATCAAAAATCTGGAGTGCTTTTGTTCCGAGCATCGACCCTGCAGCAGAAACACCTTCGTAATCCAGCGGAGTATCGAGGTGGTCTACGGTAAATAGCGGCGTAGAAGATCCACCGGGAGTCCAGAACTTGAGGCTATGTCCTTCACGAACGCCACCAGCAAGTTCAAGAATCTCGCGCAAAGTAATTCCAAGAGGGGCCTCAAATTGACCAGGGTTTGTGACATGGCCCGAGAGGGAATAGAGAGTCATTCCCTTGCTCTTTTCGGTACCCATTGCTGAGAACCATTCGGCACCATTAGCAATAATTGCTGGTACGGAAGCAATCGATTCAACATTATTTACAACGGTTGGTCGGGCATAAAGTCCGGCAATTGCTGGAAATGGTGGACGAAGTCTTGGCTGTCCACGGAATCCTTCGAGCGAATCTAGGAGTGCAGTTTCTTCTCCGCAAATGTATGCGCCTGCCCCAACGTGTAAAACTATTTCTAGATCGTATCCACTTTTAAAAATATTCTTACCTATATGCCCAGCAGCATAAGCATCTTCAATTGCCTGTTGAAGGCGTCGAACAACGTGTGCAACTTCTCCACGAACATAAACAAATGCATACTTAGCGCGAATCGCGTATGAGGCAATGATCATTCCTTCAATAAGTACATGTGGATTTGCCATCAACAACGGCATGTCCTTGCACGTACCTGGTTCGGATTCATCAGCGTTAACAACTAGGTAGTGGTCTTTGTTATCGCCTTGTGGAATAAAGCCCCACTTCATTCCCGTAGGAAAGCCTGCACCGCCACGACCGCGAAGACCAGAATCTTTCACTAGTTGAATAACTGCATCGGGTTCCATTTTCAACGCTTTGGCTGCCGCTTTATATCCGCCATGGCGCTTGTATGCAGCAATAGTGAATGAATCTTTCTCATCCCAATGCGCAGATAGAACTGGAGTCAACTCTGTCATTTCTTTGACCCCTTCTTGGAAAGTTTTAAACCAAGCAGTGTTGGTTCGCCAGCTTGAACACCTTCATTTGCGTGGCCGTCATTGAGTCCAGCAAGCAAGGCAGAATTTTGTTTCCACGTTGGGAGTGCATCTGGCCCACGTGTTGGCGCAATTGGCTTTCCTTTTCGCATTGAATCCACGAGATCTTTAGCCGACTGCACTGTCTGGTTGTCGTAGAACTCCCAGTTCGCCATCACTACAGGTGCGTAATCACAAGCTGCATTGCATTCAATATGCTCTATTGAAATCTTCCCGTCAGCTGTGACTCCATCATTTTCAAGCCCTAGGTGATCCTTAAGCCCAGCAAGAATTTCATCTCCACCCATAACCGCACACAAGGTATTAGTACAAACACCAACGTGGTACTCGCCAGTTGGTTTGCGCTTGTATTGAGTATAGAAAGTTGCAACCGCAGAAACTTCTGCTGTTGCAATGTTTAATTTAAGAGCAATCTCTTCAATGCCATCGTTGGTTACATAACCTGCAAGTGACTGTACATAGTGAAGCAACGGCATGATGGCTGATCGCGGGCGTGGGTAGCGCGCAATCATTGTGTCCATCACGGAGAGTTCTTGCTTGGAATATGCCATTAGCGATCAACACCACCCATCACAGGATCAATGGAAGCAACCGCTCCGATGATGTCGGCAATTAAGCTGCCTTCACACATTGCCGCTGTTGCTTGCAGGTTGTTAAAGGATGGTTCACGAAAGTGAACGCGGTAAGGCTTTGTTCCGCCATCAGAAACTAAGTGAACGCCCATTTCACCACGAGGAGACTCAACGGCGGAGTAAACCTGACCCGCAGGAACTCGGAAACCTTCAGTAACAAGTTTGAAGTGATGGATCAAGGATTCCATCGACGTTCCCATAATTTCGCGAATATGGTCGAGCGAATTTCCCAGACCATCTCCACCAAGTGCCAATTGAGCTGGCCATGCAATCTTCTTATCAGCAACCATTACTGGCGCGCCTTCAAGTTTTTCCAACTTGTCGATGCACTGTTCAATGATCCGAAGTGACTGCTCGAGTTCGTTCATGCGGATTAAGAAACGGCCATATACATCGCACGTGTCAGCCGTAACAACATCAAAGTTGTAATTCTCATAGCCACTGTATGGTTGAAGTTTGCGCAAATCCCACGGCATGCCGGTGGAACGCAAAACTGGGCCTGTGATTCCTAGCGTTGTGCAACCAGCGAGATCTAAGTATCCGATGCCTTCGGTGCGCTTCATCCAGATTGTGTTACCAATGAGCAATTTGTCATTGTCTTTGAAATCGCGGCGTAACTCCTTAACGGTTTCACGAAGCTTAGGAAGTGCTCCAGCAGGAAGGTCTTGAGCGACTCCACCTGGGCGCACATAAGCCAAATTCATACGTAATCCAGCGATAAGTTCGAAAACATCCAAAACTTTTTCGCGTTCGCGGAAGCAGAAGATCATTGGCGAAAGAGCGCCGAGTTCGAGCGCTCCGGTACCTAGCGCAACCATGTGAGAGGAAATTCGATTGAACTCCATCATCATGACTCGAATAACGCTTGCGCGCTCTGGTACATCGTTAGTAATGCCAAGAAGTTTCTCTACACCTAAGCAATAAGCAGTTTCATTAAAGAGTGGGGCGAGGTAATCCATGCGAGTTACAAAAGTTACGCCTTGTGTCCAACTGCGGTACTCAGCATTCTTTTCAATACCCGTGTGGAGATAACCAACACCGCAACGCAATTCGGTAACTGTTTCGCCTTCAAGTTCAAGAACTAGACGAAGCACACCGTGAGTCGATGGATGCTGAGGTCCCATATTGACCACGACGCGTTCTTCTTTAGTTGCGCCGATTTCAGTAACAAGTGAATCCCAATCGCCTCCTGTAACAGAGAAGACGGTGCCTTCCGTTGTTTCACGTGAAGATGCGTATGGATCGCTAAATGTAGTCATCGGTAAGACCTGCGCTCGTTTGGTGGTGGCACAGTCGCGCCCTTGTATTCAACAGGGATTCCACCAAGTGGGTAATCCTTGCGTTGTGGATGTCCTCGCCAATCATCAGGCATCAAGATGCGAGTGAGGCCTGGATGTCCATCAAAAATAATTCCGAACATGTCGAAAGTTTCGCGTTCGTTCCAGTTGTTACCTGCCCATACTTCAACAAGTGAAGGCAGGTGCGGATCTGAATCCGGGATTGAAACTTCAATACGAATTCGACGGTTATGTGTCATTGAAAGCAATGGATAGACCGCATGAAGTTCGCGATTTACATCTGCCGGGTAATGAACTCCACTTACTCCGAGGCACATTTCAAATAGAAGTTTGTCGCGCAAAATCTTCGCCACTTCAACTAACTTTTCGCGTTTGACGTGAAGAGTTAACTCGCCGCGATCTACAACTACGCGTTCGATAGCGTCAGCGAAATCTGGATACGCACGCTCTAAATCATCAGCTACATCATCAAAATAGCCACCATACGGACGCTCGCTAGATCCAGTTGAGGCGGCAGAGCGGACAAGTCCACCGTAACCGGAAGTATCTCCGGAACCCTCGGCTCCGAACATTCCGTGATCGCTCATGCGAGCAATCCCTTGAGTTGATGGGTTGGCTTTGCGGCCATTGCTGCTGCTTCAACTTCACGAATGATTCGTTCGCGGTTAGGGCCGAGCTTCTCGTTATTAATGTTTTCGTGAAGTTTCAAAATTGCATCCATCAACATTTCAGGACGCGGAGGGCATCCAGGCAAGTAAATATCAACGGGAACTACGTGATCAACACCCTGCACGATTGCATAATTATTAAACATTCCACCAGATGATGCACAAGCACCCATTGCGATGACCCACTTTGGTGCTGCCATTTGATCATAAATTTGACGAAGCACTGGTGCCATTTTGTTTGACACACGTCCGGCAACAATCATGAGATCTGCCTGACGTGGGGATGCGCGGAAAACTTCCATTCCAAATCGGGCTAAGTCATAACGACCTGCGCCTGCGGCCATCATCTCAATCGCGCAACATGCAAGGCCAAATGTTGCTGGCCACAAAGAATTCTTGCGCATATAGCCAGCAAGTTTCTCAACACTTGTTAAAACTAATCCGCTAGGTAATTTTTCTTCTAGACCCACAATTAATCCCATTCCAATCCGCCGCGGCGCCATACATATGCATAAGCAACAAACACTGTGGAAATGAAAATCCCCATCTCGACAAGTCCAAAAACGCCTAACTTGTCAAAAGTAACTGCCCATGGATAAAGAAAAACAATTTCGATATCAAAAATGATAAAGAGCATTGCAGTTAAGAAGTATTTAATTGGGAAACGTCCACCCTCTAATGCTTGTGGGCTCGGTTCAATTCCACATTCGTATGCTTGCGCCTTCGCGCGGTTGTAACGCTTGGGTCCAGTGATGGCCGCGATGACAAGTGAGATAGCAGCAAACCCGAAACCAATGGCTCCAATGACGAGAATCGGTACATAAGGATTAGGTGTGGAAGTCATGGTGAGCCAAATCCTAGGGTTTCCAGCATCACATCAAATACCGCTAGGCCTTAATAGCCCTGTGAACTGCGACAACTCCGCCAGTGAGGTTCTTCCAACTGACCTGGGTCCATCCTGCATCGGTAATTCGCTTGGCGAGCGCGCCTTGATCTGGCCATGCTCTGATTGATTCGGCTAAATACACGTAGGCATCCGGGTTGCTAGAGGTCCGGCGGGCAATTACTGGCAGTAACCGCATGAGGTAATTGGTATAAATGGTACGAAAGGGACGAAAGGTCGGAGATGAGAACTCAGCAACCACAAGAGCCCCGCCTGATTTGGTCACTCTGAGCGCCTCTCGCAGCGCCTTATCTATATCTGTGGTGTTACGAAGCCCGAATGAGATGGTGACAACGTCAAAGGTCGCCGATTCAAAGGGCAAATTGAGCGCATCGGCCTTAGTAAAGGGCAGATTCGGGTGTCGGAGGCGACCCGCTGCCAACATCCCTTCCGAGAAATCGGCGGGAATGACATCGGCTCCAGCTGCAGCTAGAGGTGCGCTGGAGGAGCCCGTTCCCGCGGCCAAATCAAGAATCTTCATTCCAGGGGCAGGGGCGATGATCGAGGTGGTGACTTTTCGCCACGCCTTCGTGCGACCTAGGCTCAAAAGGTCATTGAGTAGGTCATACCTCTTGGCCACGCCATCAAACATCGCGGCGACTTCATCTGGATCCTTATTGAGGTTGGCTCTGGACATGCCGTTATTCTCGCGCAGAGTAGGCTCACCTACAACTTAAAGGGAGAGTCCATGGCAACCGTGTCACCGATGTCTATCTCGGCAATTTCGCTTCGTAGCGCTGTTCTTGGCCGCACTAGCGTCGCCACAAATGCACTTTTGGTCGCTGGCGGAGTTGTTGTGCTGGCGTTACTGGCCCAGGTTGCTCTTCCAATTCCAGGTTCTCCCGTTCCTGTTACAGGACAAACACTTGGTGTCTTGCTTATCGGCACCAGCTATGGCGCCACTTTGGGCTTAACAACTTTTATTACCTACCTACTCGTTGGCTTGGCTGGAGTACCGGTTTTCGCAGGTGCGACCTTTGGTTTGGCTCGGCTCACTGGCGCCACGGGCGGATATCTCGTTGGAATGTTGATCGCATCATTCATTGTCGGTGCACTTGCAGGTCGCAAATGGGATCAACGTATAAGCAAAGCGCTCGCAACGATGTTGCTTGGCGATGTAATAATTTTCTCACTTGGTCTTTTTTGGTTACACGCATCATTAGGTAAAAGTTGGACCTGGACGATTGCCGCAGGATTCACACCATTCATTATTGGTGAAGTTTTGAAGATCGCAATCGCCGGCACCTCGTTGCCCCTGGTCTGGCGATTTGTTCAAAAATAAAACATCATGATGGCGCAATTAACACCTGTTACTACTACACGCCTTGGCGAGCATCTACCTTTACTTGATCTCTTACCTGATGCCAACCCGTTGTCATGGGTACGTCGCGGTGAAGGTTTAGTTGGCTGGGGTATTCATGCCACAACAACAGTTCGCGGTAAAAATCGTTTCCGCGATGCCAGAGACTGGTGGCACCAAGAGCTAGAAAAATTATCAATAACTGATTCGGTACACGGAACAAGCACTGGGCCAATTCTTTTTACTTCATTTTCATTTTCGGAGAATGAAGATTCCGTTCTCGTAATTCCCGAAGTAATTGTCGGCATGCAGGGTGGAAAATCTTGGATAACGTGGATCGGCGAAAACGCACCTCCTTTGCTTCTTGAAGAAGCGCCCGTGCTTGAAGATTTAAGTTACACATGGGGAGATGGAAGTTTGCCCCCGTATAAATGGCAAGAACAAGTAGAAAGAGCCATCGGATTAATTCATAGTGAGAAAGTCGAAAAAATCGTCTTGGCTAGAGATATCAATGCAATAACTAATAGAACTATTGATGTCCGCCCAATTCTGCGCAACCTGGCAAGGGAATATCCCTCCACTTGGAGCTTTGCAATAGCTGGCCTCGTTGGAGCAACACCAGAATTGTTGCTTCGTCTCAATCACGGAATGGTTACATCTCGAGTCCTGGCCGGAACAATCAGCAGGACGGGAGATGACGAGAAAGACTTGGCGTTATCGGCATCTTTGGCTCGCTCATCTAAAGATCTTGAAGAACATCACTTTGCCGTTAAGTCTGTTGCAGATTCTCTGGCGCATTTTTGTTCATCAACAAATGTTCCCGATGCTCCATATGTCTTGCACTTAGCTAACCTCATGCACCTAGCAACCGACGTGACAGGTGCAATTTCAGAATCGCGTGCTCACGTTGACACCTTTGCTATCTTAGAAAAATTACATCCCTCGGCAGCTGTTTGTGGAACTCCAACTGATGTTGCAGCCGGCATCATTGCTGACCTTGAAGGAATGTCACGAGGCAGATATGCAGGGCCTGTTGGTTGGATTGATGCACGTGGTGACGGAGAACTCGGAATCGCTCTCAGGTGTGGCCAGATTTCGGGAGAAACAATAAGACTCTTTGCCGGATGCGGAATCGTTGCTGGTTCAATTCCAGAACGCGAACTTCATGAGAGTCAAGTTAAATTTTCTGCAATGAAGAGCGCGTTACAAAACGGTTAGAGCTTTTCAACTGCCTGATAGAAATCTCTAAGAATCTGCGCATTGATCTCACGCGATGGGACATTTGCCACCACGACTGATACGCCCTTAACTGGCGCAGATATCTTTTCACGCAACTCATCGATGCTTTCAACTGTAAATGAGGCAACACCCATTGCCTGAGCAATCTTCGCTGGATCTTTGCTATGAGGAGTACCAAAAATAGTTTCGAACCCTTCAACTGAATTCTGTGGAAGCGTCGAAAATATTCCACCGCCATCATTGTTAATCACGAGCAAACGCAAATTAATCTTCTCGGTACTAACGAGGGCGCCCATGTCGTGGAGGAACGAGAGGTCTCCAACTATTGCAAATGATGTCTCGTACTGAGAGGCAATTCCCAATGCCGTGGAAATATTCCCATCTATCCCCGCCAATCCCCGGTTTGCGAATGTATTTAACCCCCTGCGGGCAGAGGCAAAGCCCTCAATGTCTCGGATGGGCCGAGACGAGGAAATGAATAGAGCCGCCGAATCAGGTATCAGTGCCGAAACTTCCCTCGCAATATTCTCCTCGCACCATTGCGGAAGTGTTGAGAATAATTTATTGGTAGCGACCGAATACGTTGTCCAATGCTTTGCCCATTCACTGTCTACTGCCGCACTCTTAATTAAATGTGGAATAGCAGCGAATAACTGATCGGCCGAACGTTTCACATCAACTGAAGAAATTCGAGAGTCGATAACTATTTCTCGACCAGAGGATTTAATAAGTGCATTGACCGATCGAGATAATGTCGTTCGTCCAATGACAATTACTGTTTCTGGCTTGAGTTGAGTCCGAATAACTTGAGAGGTTAAGAAAAGACTGGCATGAGCAATTGATTCAGGAAATGAAAGTGGATCTTCTGCAATTACCGGCCAACCAATTTCCCGAGCAAACGCTGAAATATCTGCGCAATCAAAAGTGCCCCGATCATGACCTACGACTATCAATCCGCGAGATTCTGTAATCTCTAGTTCTTCATGCCCGCGCGGTTTGCCTGCTTTATATGACCCCGAAGTTACACCTTTTAGCCAATCACTCTCATCATCAGGAAGTAGAGGCTCATCAAACTGCACATTGAGGTGTACTGGCCCATAGGTCAATGTGGAGAAAACATCCGTGAAATCGAAATCAATCTCGGAAACATCACACGCTAAAGAAACTGCTTGACCGAATATTCCTGCTTGCATCGTCGTCTGATTAGCACCAGTTTGTCGCAAGCGAGCGGGGCGATCAGCGGTCATAACCAATAAAGGCACCTGCGAATGGTGGGCCTCCAGGACTGCAGGCAAATAATTGGCGACAGCGGTGCCACTTGTACATAGGAGGGCTACCGGTTTGCCTGATGCCTTCGCGATTCCGAGCGCAAAAAAACCGGCGCTTCTTTCATCAATCCGTACATGTAAATTAATTAATCCCTGAGTTTGAGCAACATATAACGATATAGATAGGGGTGCATTTCGCGATCCTGGTGAAATGACAACATCAGCAATACCGCTAGTGATTATTTGCTTAGTAATGTTGCGAGCAAGCGCTGTTGATGTATTCACCAGACCCACCCTTCTTCGGCAATCCATTCTTGGGCGCCAGCTACCCAAGTCTTTCGAATTCTTTCTTTCCAGTAATCTAACCGTTCTAACGATGTTGCGTACTCATCTAAGGCCTTTGCCTCCGGTGACGGACTGTCTACAGCAATAGCGCCAGCAATAATCCCCAAAGATGCAACATCAGCGCCGAGCAATTGACCCGTGCCTAGACCGCAAGCAAAAGGTAGTTCAGGAAGAACTGCAGCAAGTTTTAATCCGTAGGAAATTCCGATTGCGGATTCAAGGGCGCTGGAGACAACTACGGGGAGTCCATGTTTCTTAGCAATGCGCAGCGATTGCGATATCCCACCGAGTGGCGCAACTTTGAGCATGAGAATATCTATGACTTCGTTTAAATCTATATCTAAAGGCTTTGGAGATTTTCGTAAGACTTCATCTCCTGCGATAAGCACATCTGCCTTGAGAAGTTTCTTAAGTTTTCGTAAATCTTCAATTGTCGAACATGGCTGCTCGACATATTCAATGGTGCCCCCTTGGTGTATTTCAGAAATGGCCCGAATGGCTTCCTCAACAGACCATGCACCATTGACATCAATGCGTATTTTCGCATTTGGCACGACCATCCGAACGTGCGCAATTCTTTGCAGATCCTCATGTAAATTCTTTCCAGCCTTGATCTTCACCGTGGAACATCCTGGATACCACGAAAGAATTTCGCTGATTCTTTCGAACCCATTCACTGCTGGCAACGTTGCATTCACTGGAATGGAATCCCGAATGGGCGCTGGCGCAGATTGTGTAGCGGATTCAACTGCACTTACCAGCCAAGGAATACATTCATTCTCATCGTATTCAAGAAACGGAGAAAATTCGGCCCAGCCAGCTGGTCCTTCAAAGAGTGCAACTTCGCGAAAAGTTACCCCTCGAAAATCAGTCTTGGTAGGAAGTGAAAGTAGGTGAAGAGATTCAAGAATTGAATCCAGCATTTATGGGCGCCTAGGAAATTTCCCAAAATCTGGCGGACGTTTTTCTTTATATGCGTCCCTGCCTTCTTGTCCTTCTTCTGTCATATAAAACAAGAGCGTTGCATCTCCTGCAAGTTGCTGCACTCCCGCAAGTCCGTCATCGGCTGCATTTAAACTTGCCTTCAATAGGCGGATAGCCATCGGTGAATTACGTAGCATCTCTCGGCACCATGAAACTGTTTCAGCTTCTAATTCTGCAATCGGTACGACTGTATTACCAATCCCATTGCGAGCGCTTCTTGCGCATCATATTCCCGAGTTAAAAACCAGATCTCGCGAGCTTTCTTCTGACCAACATGTGCGGCTAATAATCCAGCGCCATACCCGCCATCAAATGAACCAACCATTGGACCTGTCTGACCAAACTTTGCATTATCGGCAGCAATTGTTAAATCACAAACAACATGCAAGACGTGACCCCCACCAATTGCCCAACCTGCAACCATTGCGACAACAGGTTTAGGTGTTCGGCGAATCTGCACTTGTAAATCTAAAACATTGAGACGACCAATTCCTTTTTTCGCCAAGGAATCTTCGCCGAGGTAACCATCATCTCCACGCACACTGATATCGCCACCTGAACAAAATGCCTCATTGCCTGCACCTGTAAGAATGATGACGCCAACTTCTTCGTTATCTCGAGCCAGAGAAAACGCGCTCTGTAATTCGATAATCGTTTGTGGGCGAAAAGCATTTCTCACCTGGGGGCGATTAATGGTGATCTTCGCTATTCCATCGGCGCATTGATAGAGGACGTCGGTGAAACTCTCTCCCCCTGGACCTGTTTCCCAGGTTGGAATCGACCGACTTCCGAAATCGCGCTTAATTGGCTTACTCATATTTCCTCCCACATGCTCACGGGCGCTAGCCTACGGTTTCAATGGAAAACTCGTCACTCCGAGAGCTGCTGGTTCAAACCAGAGAGTGCTCCGTGTCATCACTTATGGCGCAACTAACAAGCGCCCTCACTGGGCAAAGCCCTGCCATTGGGCTTGGGGCTGTAACAAGCACCCAAGTGCCGGCTCGCGTGAGTGTCGTTGTTGCCACAAGTGGGTCCAGTGGAACCCCTAAGGAAGTCGGACTTTCATCGACCGCACTCATAAATTCCGCTCGATCATCCAACACATTTGTCGGAGCGAAATACGGTGACGTCTGGTCATTGCTATTGCCGCTGACGCACATTGCCGGCATCAACGTATTGATCCGAAGTCTCGAACTTGGAACCACGCCTTTGGATCTGCGTGATGTCTCGGTGTACCCCAACGCAGATTTCACCGCAATTGTGCCAACTCAACTTTTTCGCGCACTCAACGGTGACCAAGAACTCTTGCACCATCTAAAGAATTGTAAAGCGGTGCTTGTTGGCGGGGCTGCTCTTTCTGAAACGGTCCGAACACAAGCTCTTGAGCAGAAAATAAATATTGTCGAAACTTATGGCATGAGTGAAACGTGCGGTGGTTGTGTATATAACGGAAGACCACTTGATGGCGTCGCCGTTGAAATTGGTGACAGTGGAGAAATAAGAATTAGTGGTGCTGTCCTAGCAACTGGATATGTTAATAATCAGCCGGAATGGGATAAAGCATTTGTAGATGGTTGGTTTACAACGAGTGATCTCGGTGAAATTTCTAATGGCACGTTGAAAGTAAATGGACGCTCTGACGATGTAATCATTAGCGGGGGTGAAAATATTTCACTCTCAGCCGTTGAGAAAGTCCTCACAGCCAAATTCCCCCATTGTGAATCAGCTGGCTTCGCAATGGATGATTCTGAATGGGGATCTGCGCTTTATGTAGCCATCGCCGGAGAACACAGCCCCTCAGAATCTGAAGTAGCAACTGCAATTATTGAAGTGCTAGGTGATATTGCAAAGCCAAAGGGATATCTTTTTCTCGTCGCGCTGCCCGTGATAAGTATTGGTAAAATTGATCGCAAGGCACTGCAAAATATTGTTGCCAGCGAAAGGTTTGAGAGATGAGTTCGTTAACGACGTGGATTACAGGTGCACGCCCACGAACACTTCCCGCAGCAATTGCGCCAGTATTAGTTGCAACAGCTCTGGCTCAAAGCAACGCAAATATCCTTCGTGCATTACTTGCACTTCTTGTCAGCTTGGCACTCCAAATAGCAGTCAACTATTCAAATGACTATTCCGATGGAGTGCGCGGTACCGATGCGGATCGAATAGGGCCAACGCGTTTGGTAGCGAGCGGCCTTGCAAGTGCGGGCGCAGTTAAGAAAGCCGCCATCTACTCATTTCTTGTTGCCGCTATTGCAGGTTTGATTCTGGCATGGCTGACTTCTTGGTGGCTCCTATTAATTGGCGCTGCTGCAGTCATTGCCGCGTGGACATATACCGGTGGGAAAAAGCCTTACGGATATAGCGGTCTTGGAGAGATATCTGTATTTGTTTTCTTCGGACTCGTGGCAACCGTTGGTTCTTATTACGTACAAACAGAAAAAATTACATTACATAGTTTTATTGTGGCTATACCTATGGGGTCGCTCTCGTGCGCGATCTTGGCCGCCAATAACATTCGCGATCGAGCCAAGGATGAAATGGTCGGTAAGCGCACACTTGCAGTAAGGCTGGGAGATCGACGAAGCCGCATATTATTTTTTACCCTCTTGCTCAGCGCGCATGTTGCACCACTTTTCACACTCTCCCCTTGGTCATTGCTGACCCTGCTGGCGCTGCCCGCCTCGATTGGGCTGGGTCGATTAGTCCTCAGTGGAATATCAGGGAAGGCGCTCATTCCGGTACTTGCGAAAACCGGGCAGCTGCAATTGGCCTTTTCTGCCCTGTTAGCAACCTCGCTCTGGCTTTCCTAGTTGTGGCTACACTTCCGCCATGCGCTATCTACTCATACTCCTACCAATAATCTTTACGGTTTACACAATTGTTGATTGCGCGAAAACCGATGCCTCGGAAATTCGTAACCTTCCTAAGTGGACTTGGCTAGTTCTCATCATTGTTATCGGAACTATTGGCACCATTGCTTATTGGGTTGCAGGTCGCCCACGCAGGCCAGGAATTAATCCTCCGCCTACTCGACGTATTTTGCCTCCAGATGATGACCCAGATTTTCTTCGTAACATCTAGGACTACTGCTTAGAGTCCAGAGTAGGTGTGCTTTCCTGTTCCCCAAACATTTATATATACATAGTTGAACAGGAAAGTAGTACCAGCAAGTAAACATAACCAGGCTGCTTTGCGACCTCTCCAGCCAACCGTAACTCGTGCATGTAAATATGCTGCATACGCAACCCAGGTTATAAATGCCCACGTTTCTTTTGGATCCCAACCCCAATAACGGCCCCATGCATGCTCTGCCCAAATAGCTCCAGCGATTACCGCAAAAGTCCACAGTGGGAATACGAAAGCTACAAGGCGATAAGAAAGTTGATCAAGAACTTCCAAAGTCGGTAATCGCTTTGCCCATGCTGTTCGTTCGCCCCGTGATTCCATGGCATCCAAATATAAATAAGCCGCAGCAATTACATTTGCCAAGAGGAAAACTCCTCCAGAAACAATTGCAGCAGATACGTGAATAACCAACCAAGTAGATTTCAGCGCCGGAACTAGTGGGGCGCTAGGTCTGTAAAGAACTGTGATTGCGGTGCCGAGTGTTAATAGGACTGCAATAGAAACGATCAAACCTAACCAACGTAGGTCGTATTTACGGAGCGCCGCTAAATATGCTCCGCAAAATGCGAGGGCCCCAGTTATTGAAAACTCGTACATATTGCCCCATGGCACACGCCCTGCAGAAATTCCTCGGGCAACGACCCCTGCAAATAGAAGCAAGAAGCCTAAAACCATGAAGGATGTTGCGATTCGGGCAACTTTTTCAGTGCGGGTGAAATCGAAAGTTTTTGTAAGTAAATTTCCTGAGATCTCATCAGCTTGCGGGGCACGGACAGCCCACGCTGTTTCATAGGCATGGGCAAAAAATGCCAAGGTGTAAACGGCCATTGCCGAATAGATCAGGTAGTTGGACACATATGCCCACGATGAATGCGTCACTGCCCTGCCTTCTTTAGATGGTCGACCAAAAGTGTTAATTCATTCTCTAAACCTGGTGCAGCGTTCTTTGCCAGTCCCGCCACTTCGACGCGATTATCTTCATTCACGCGAACCCATAGTCGTCGACGCCTTGTAAACAAGGATGCCAGCAAACCAAGGATGGCAAGAATAGCGCCGAAGAGTGCAAAAATCTTTCCAGGGTCTCGGACAATCTGAAGGTTAACCCAGGGCACAAACCCGTCAAAAGTAATCGAGCCTTCCGCGAACGAATACCTTTGGCCGATCTTTAGTGACTCCAAGCCGATCTTCTGCATCTTCGATGTATCGATGCGATAGACCGATTGAGGAATTCCGCGATCTAAACCGAGGTCTCCCTTCCAGGCAGATAATAATAATTTCGGATCTAGCGCCTCTGGAAATGCTGATATCCCACCGCGTACTTTGTCGCGCGCAGCTGTTGGCAAGAACGAAGCAACAAATCCAAGTTGAGGTAGAGAATCCGGAACTTTTATCGCACCGGCCGAAGTTAAGTTTCCATCTTGTGGCAAGAATGGGATGGGCCCTTGGAGAACTATCACACCTGATTTATCTCGGACAGTAACAATTGGTGAATACCCATTTGCTTGGAGATAAACATTGGTGCTTCCAAAACTCAAAGGCGCATTCACTTTAATAATATGTTTAATTGGAGTCGCACCCGGTGTGTCAGTGGCGGTAACCCACAGCGTGTAATCCTTAGGAGCATTGGTGAGAGGGTCATACTCTGCCTTGAATTCGTTCATCGTTAAAGTGAATGGCGGCAAACTTGTATCTTTGAAAAGCTTGCCGTAAGTAAGACTGTCATACGTAGTTGGTGTATTTGTGAAACGTTCGCCCACATTAACGATTGCTTCACCTTTCATCCCAAAGAGAGCGCCCATGCTGACGCCAACTAGAATCAAAATTAGAGCCAAATGAAAAAAGAGATTTCCAGTTTCTCTCAAATATCCTTTTTCCGTTGAAAGAGCTCCCTCAAATTCACGAATCCTAAAACGTTTCTTCTTTAAATAGGCCCTTGCTACTTCGTATTCGTTTCCATTGCCTTGCCATGTGGAAAAGAATTCCATCTTCTCTAAATTCTTTGGCGTGATCGGCGGTAGCGCTCGAGATGCCTTAAAGTGCTCAAGTGTTCGGGGAAGCACACAACCGATAAGCGAAATGAAAAGTAAAATATAGATTGCGCTGAACCACGCTGATCCAAAGACATCAAAGAGTGAAAGTTGATCCATCCATTTCGCTAACGTTGGATCATTCTTGAAATAGTCACTCACTCTCATTGGATTCTGTGGGCGCTGGGGGATCAGAGAGCCTGGAATCGAGGCCACACCCAGAATCAGTAGAAGTGAGAGCGCCGTGCGCATGCTCGTGAGTTGTCTCCAGGCAAATCGCAGCAAACTTCCAACGCCAAGCTCCTGTATTTCTTTTTCTTGGCTCATTTACACCACCGGGATAAAGTCAGAAATTAGGGACCTTAAAGAAATCATTACTTCGCTCCAGATACCGAATACTTGAAGGAGACCAATAAGGACAAGAAGTCCACCACCAATATTGGTGATTACATTTCCCCGCTTAGAAATAAAGCGTCGAAGGCTTGCTGATTTATCAAGAAATAATCCCGAAAGAATGAACGGCATACCAAGACCGATGCAATAGCCCAAAGAGAGCACTGCTCCGCGCATGGCACTTGCTTGCTCAAAAGCCAATGTCTCTACTGCGGCAAGTGCTGGGCCAATGCATGGCGTCCAACCAACGCCAAAAAGAAAACCGAGAAGCGGTGCGCCTACTAATCCGCCAACAACAGACATTTTTGGTTTATACGTTGGCATCATTGGAAAATGGCCCATAAAGATTAAGCCGAGTGCAATGGTGAAAAGACCAAGAACTCGAGTGATTATTTCTTCATGCACCAAAATCCTGGAACCTAAGCCACCAAAAAGCGCTCCATAGGAAACGAAAAGAACTGTGAAGCCAGAGACGAAGAGAATGGATCCCAGCAATACCTTTCCACGATTTTTTGATAATCCTGCCGCGAAAGAAAGATATCCAGGCACAAGGGGCAAAACACATGGTGATAGGAAGGATATTAAGCCAGCAATAATCGAGATAGGGAAAGCTGCAATGAGTACTCCCCCAAGAATCTGATCAACAAAGAAGCCCTTCATTCGGCCCGTATCCGATCAATAAGGTCGGTGAGGGAGGCAACAGTCACTTCACCGGAAATACGTCCAGCTACCTTGCCGCTCTTATCAATAATTACAGTTGAAGGAATGGCATTAGCTATCAGTGAGTTATGGAAACCCAAAAGAATTGAATCATCTTTGAGTGTCGGATAAGGAAGTGAAAAGCGATTCACAAATGCTTGTGCGGTTGCAATATTGTCTCGTGTAAGTACACCGACGAAACTCACCTCTGGGTACTTTAGGGCGAGCGCTGCGAGAGTTGGTGCCTCTGCGCGGCAAGGGGCGCACCACGAAGCCCAAACATTGAGAACACCAATTGTTCCAGGTACCAGAGTGAAAGTTGTTCCGGTCAAAGTAATTCCAGATATTTTAGGAGCTGCTACTCGATTAGATGCGTCGAGAAATGTGACAGTTCCATTTCCAGAAACAAAACTCTTATTTCCGGTTGTTGTCCCACCACCGCTGCAAGCGCTCAAGGTCAGCGCAAGTACTAGAGAAAGCGCAGCTAATGCTTTTCGGTGAGTCATTACTTTTTCGGTGGCAGTAAATGTCGGGCTGGTTCGGAATAAGAAATACCTGAGATGACATTGTCGTCATCGAAATGAATACTCGTAACCGAAGCAAGCGAGCATTCTCGCTTGCGAGGATCATGAAACATTGGACGCTTTTCGATGGCGCTTCTTAATATCCAAATAGGCAGTTGATGTGAAACGCAGATTGCGTCCTTTCCATTAGCAGCTTCATGGGCGCTAAATACTGCAGCTAGCATCCGATTAATTTGCTCCACATATGGCTCGCCCCAAGACGGTTTCCATGGATTCCAAAGATGGCGCCAAGCACTTGGGTGCTTGAGAACGCCGTCACCAATTCCGAATGGTTTGCCTTCAAAAATATTCGCTGCTTCAATCAAACGATCATCGGTAGTAATGGCAATTCCATGCGCGGCGGCAATAGGTGCTGCTGTTTCTTGAGCTCGTTGTAATGGAGATACATGGAGAGCTCCAAGATCGATGGTCTTGGACCACTCACCGATTGTCTTCGCCATTTCTTCTCCACGCGTAGAAAGTCTCCACCCTGGTTGGCGCCCATAGAGAATCTTTTTTGGGTTTTCGACTTCGCCGTGACGGATGACATGAACGCTTGAAGGCATAGGGCAAGCATAAAGCGTCTGGGAGTACCCCTGTCTCGCTAAGGTTGAGCCATGGATGCCACCACCCCAAAGCGCGCAGCATTTTTTGATGTTGATAACACGCTCATACGCGGCTCTACCCTCTATTTTCTAGGCCGGGGCATGTACCAGCGTGGGTTCTTTTCCAAAACCGACATTTCGCGTTTCGTCTTAGCCAATCTTAGATTTCGACTAACGGGCAAAGAAAATCCTGAAGAGATCAAACGTTGGCAAGATGGTGCCTGTAACTTTATCGCCGGACACAATGTCAAAGATATCGAATTTATGGCCCAAGACATCTACGACGAGTATGTTTCCCCAGCATTGTGGCAAGGCACTATTGATATTGCACAAACGCATCTGAATAACTCAGAAGAAGTATGGCTGGTAACGGCAGCTCCTAAAGATATGGCCCACCTCATTGCAATGCGTTTAGGTTTCACGGGCGCGCTAGGCAGTCAGGCAGAAACCAAAGATGGAGTTTATACAGGGGCAATGATCGGAAATCTCTTGCATGGCAAAGAGAAGGTAACTGCCATTACAACTTTAGCTGCAGAACGCGGCTTTGATTTGTCAGAGTGCTATGCATATTCAGATTCGCATAACGACCTACCTTTGCTCCTTTCGGTAGGTCACCCATGTGCAATTAATCCAGATGCGATATTGCGTATCCGGGCCCTTCGCGATGGTTGGTTAATCCACGATTTCCGACGTGCCCGAGTTCTCAATCGAATTCTCGGTCCCGTAGTCAGCCGCGTCGTCGCGTTAGGTGCGCTTCTCACTCCTAGATGGGGTCGCGGGCGGTAAACGCCATAGTCAATCTGGCACTAATGTAGGCAAGTTATGGAAACTCGTTCATTCGCAGATTACTTGCGGGCCCTTGATGATCAGGCTCTGCTGGCTCTCTTCGCCCTGCGCCCGGATTTGGTCTCCCCTGTACCGCCAGAATTTTCATCACTAGCTATTCGAGCCAGTTCTTCGCCTAGTTTGGCCCGCGCCATTGATTCGCTCAATGAGTGGCAATTTCAAGTGCTTGAAGCATGCGCTGCCCTAAAGGAACCGTTCACCGAGAAGGAAATAATCGCGTTGACGGATGCATCGGCGAAATTCGTCATTCCTCACCTATTAGATCTTGCACTTATTTATGGTGGGCCTAAGAGCTACTGGCTGCCAAATTCATTGCGAGAAGTGTTGGGAAATGAACCCGCAGGACTTGGGCCATCATCATTAGCAAAACTTTCATTCGCAAAACTTGAAGAAGCTCCAGATTCGGCCATGAAGATTTTGGAACGTCTCACGTGGGGGCCGCCACGTGGCAGTGTTGGAGATATTCGAAATCCCGGCCCGGGAATTGCATGGTTATTAAAAGAGAATTTCTTGATTCCACTCGACCAACGAACTGTCGTTTTGCCTCGTGAGGTAGCGATTCATTTACGCGGGGGGAAAATTCACAAGAATCCTCAACCTAACCCGCCAGTGCTGGGCGGAAGTAAAGGTAAAGAAGCGATTGTTGATCGAGCTGCAATTGCAAACGTTGCCACGATTCTTCGTTGGTGTGAAGAGATTCTTAACTTCTGGTCAGAAGAGGCTCCAAGTGCATTGCGTGCTGGAGGAGTCGGAGTTAGAGATTTGAAGGCTGCTGCAGAGCACCTCGGGGTTGACGAGAATTGCGCTGCTTTTATTTCAGAGTTAGTTTTTCTCGCAGGGTTAGTTGTTATAGATGCAGACGACAAGATATTGCCAACTCACTCATTTGATTTATGGCTCACTCAAAATCACGAAGTTCGATGGAGAACAATTGCATCTTTGTGGTTAATTACTTCACGAGTCAGTGGTTTAGTTGGTAGAGGAGATTCCAAACATATTTCGGCTCTGGGACCAGAATTAGATCGAGTCAACGCAGCTAGTACTAGAAAGCAAACACTAGAAATACTTCGTGAGAACGCATACCTGTTGCCTGATTCTGAGAGCTTCCTTGCTTTAGTAAAGTGGAAAGCTCCTTCCAGGCGAAGCTCTACATTGCAAACAGAATTAGTTCAATGGACTCTGCGTGAAGCAGAATGGCTCGGAATAACAGGGCAGGGCGCTCTCTCTAAGTACGGCCAACAATTTTTAAACACTGACGCAAACCTTGGAATTGCTCATGATCTGCCTAAGCCGGTTGATCACATCTTGCTTCAAAGTGACAACACTGCAATTGCTCCAGGTCCGCTTGAAATAGAAGTTGCGCGCGTACTTGATTCAATTGCTGACATTGAAAGTCGTGGTGGCGCAACCGTTTATCGATTCAGTGAAGCATCAATCCGACGTGGACTAGATCATGGCAAGACTGGCGATGAAATCCGAGACTTCTTAAAGAAGACATCTAAGACGCAAATGCCGCAACCTTTGGATTACCTCATAGGTGATGTCGCCAAACGTCATGGCCGTTTACGAGTTGGCAACACTACGGCTTACATTCGTTGCGAAGACCCCAGTGTTATCACGCAAATTTTAAGTGATCGTAAAGTCGAAGGACTGAACTTGCGCAGAATTGCTCCAGAGGTCCTTGTTTGCGATCATGAAGCAAATGAATTGATAGCAACTCTTCGCGAGGCGGGCTATATGCCAGCTGCTGAATCTGGCTCTGGAATAATTCTTGCTGGACCAAAACTTAATCGCGCGAAATCGCGCCCTAGACCACCACGCATCATCGGAGAACTTGAATCTTTGAGCGATGAAACTTTATCTGCGGCGATGAGAGCTATTCGAGCAGGAGAGCGTTCTAGTCATAAACAAACTTCGCTACGAGAGATTGCATCGAAAGCTCTTGGCGAGCTCCCGAGAACTACGGCAAATGAAACTCTGGAGATTCTCAATAAATTCATTAAAGAGCAAAGAACTCTTTCCATCGGTTATGCCGACAACAATGGTTCAGCCACGCATCGAATCATTGACCCCATTCGAATTTCTGCAGGCTCACTGATTGCTCGCGATCACGGGACTGGCGAGGAGCAATCCTTCAGGATCCCGCGTATTACTGGAGTAGCGCCACTATGAGACCCACCATCATGAAAAATACGACAGAATTAACCCCATGATTACGCCTCTTGAAGCCCTTGAAAAATTAGTGCGATGTGAATCTCCCACAGAAGATCTCCAGGCATGTAGGGCAGTGATCACACTCGCCGGCGAAATTGCTAACGAAGTTCTGGGAACCCCTGGCGAAATCAATGACGTTCTTGGTCGTCCCGTATTTTGGTGGGGTGCAAAAGATCCAGAGGTTGTTCTGCTTGCCCATCTGGACACAGTCTGGCCACACGGTTCATTCGCCCCATTGTGGAGCGTTGATGGAGATGTCATCCGAGGACCTGGAGTCTTCGATATGAAAACAGGATTCGTCCAAGCGCTCTTTGCTATGCAAAATGTTTCTGGTTCTGTTGCCCTCATCGCTACAACAGATGAAGAAACCGGTAGCGAAACAACTAAGGAATTTATTGAAGAATTTTCTAGAAAAGCCAAAGCAGTCTTAGTTCTTGAAGCAGCGGTTGATGGAAAAGTTAAGACTGGACGAAAAGGAACAGCGATGTATCACATCACTGTTCATGGTCTTGCTGCACATGCTGGACTAGAACCCGAAAAGGGAATTAATGCAACTGTTGAGATTGCAAATCTTGTCTTGAAGCTTGCTGCGCTAGAAGACAGAACCCACGGAACAACAGTGGTTCCAACGCTGTTGCGTTCTGGAAATACAACAAACACAGTCCCTGATTTAGCTTCGCTAGATGTTGATGCACGATCTTTCCTTCAAGCAGATCTAGTGCGCTTGGATAATGCGATCCGAGCCTTTACGCCAACAAATCCGTTAGCTCGTATTGAAATATCAGGTGGGCTCAATCGTCCACCCCTTGAATTGAGCTCGACTAAAGAACTCTACGAACGTGCAGAAAAAGTTGCTCGTTCATTAGGGATGTCGTTGGATCACGCTGCAGTAGGCGGCGCCAGTGATGGAAACTTCGCTGCTGCTGCGGGAGCGAAAGTTCTTGATGGGCTTGGCGCTGTAGGTTCTGGCGCACATGCACTTAACGAGTGGGCAAGTGTGAGCGCACTAGAAGAGCGCATACCTTTCCTTCACGCTTTCATATTGGATTTACTTAATGACTGATGGACCGTTAATTGTCCAAAGTGACAAGACTTTACTTTTAGATATTGATCATGTTTTAAGCACTGAGTGTCGCAGAGCTATCGCGCCTTTCGCCGAACTCGAACGCTCTCCTGAACACATCCACACCTATCGACTAACTTCGTTGGGACTTTGGAACGCCCGTGCTGCAGGCCATGACGCCGAAATGGTCATTGACACTCTCTTAAAGTATTCACGTTACGCAGTCCCACATTCCATCTTGGTGGATGTTGCAGAAACAATGTCGCGTTATGGCCGTCTGCGCCTTGAAGCAGATCCAGTGCATGGCTTGGTTCTCATCACAACCGATACCGCCGTATTAGAAGAGGTAATTCGAGCTAAGAAAATAGCGCCATTGCTTGGAATTCGTATTGATGCAGAAACTATCGCCGTACATCCCAGCCAACGTGGTCACATCAAACAATCGCTATTGCGCCTAGGTTGGCCCGCAGAGGACTTTGCTGGATATGTCGACGGTCAACACCATGACATTTCACTGGTACAAAATGGATGGAAGATTCGGCCTTACCAAGAGCTTGCCGCTGAGGGCTTTTGGCATGGTGGTTCTGGAGTCGTAGTTCTTCCGTGCGGTGCTGGAAAAACTATTGTTGGCGCCGCCGCGATGGCACATGCACAAGCAACAACTTTGATTCTGGTCACTAATACCATCGCAGCAAGGCAATGGCGCGAAGAATTGTTGCAACGCACCACTCTTAATGAGGATGAAATTGGCGAATACTCTGGTGCAAAGAAAGAGATTCGCCCAGTCACAATTGCGACATATCAAGTTATGACCAAGAAGAAGAATGGCGTCTACGCGCATTTAGATCTATTTGACACCCATGACTGGGGATTGATTATTTACGATGAAGTGCACTTGCTCCCAGCGCCAATTTTCCGTTTTACCGCTGATATTCAATCTCGCAGACGCTTAGGTCTTACCGCAACACTTGTTCGCGAAG
The DNA here is from genome assembly GCA_007280125.1 of Streptomycetaceae bacterium. GTDB lineage: Bacteria > Actinomycetota > Actinomycetes > Nanopelagicales > Nanopelagicaceae > QYPT01. The sequence continues at coordinate 22,593 of QYPT01000125.1, forward strand.
ATGGGTTAGAGGGTGAAGTATTTTCCCTCATCGGACCAAAACGATATGACGTTCCTTGGAAAGAGATCGAAGCACAAGGTTATATTGCGCCAGCTGAATGCATCGAAGTTCGTGTGACGCTAACTGAAGCCGAAAGACTTCTGTATGCGACGGCGGAGCCAGAGAACCGTTATCGGCAATGCGCGACAACCAAAACTAAGAGAACAATTGTCGAAGCGCTAGCAAAGCATCATGCAGATGATCAAGTCTTGGTGATTGGTCAATACATAGATCAGCTTGACGAGTTATCGGAAGTTCTGGGTGTTCCACTTATTAAAGGAGACACTCCAGTTAATGAACGCGAGCGGCTTTTCAATTTATTCCGCTCGGGAGAAATCAAATGCTTAGTGGTTTCTAAAGTTGCAAACTTCTCTATCGACTTGCCTGATGCGACAGTTGCTATTCAAGTATCAGGGGCGTTCGGATCACGACAAGAAGAAGCACAGCGCCTAGGTCGAATTTTAAGACCTAAATCTGATGGCCGGACTGCTCGCTTTTACTCAGTCGTTTCTAGAGACACAATCGATCAAGATTTTGCACAAAATCGCCAACGTTTTCTAGCCGAACAGGGTTACGCGTACAAAATTATTGACGCTGACGATGTTTCGCAAGGGAAGCTTTAAAGCGTTCTGGATCAATTCGGTAAAAAGCGTGTCGTTCTCCGTCAATCATAATTACAGGAATTTCGTCGCCGTACTTCATCTCTAAATCTGGATCCCCGACAATAGAGATCTTCTCCATGTCGAAATCCAATGCACTCTGAAGTCCAATCAGCACATCCTCAGCAACATCACATAGATGGCACCCTGGTCGCGAGTAAATAGTTATCAGGTTGCGCATTGGGCAACCGTAGCCTTAAAAATTGAGGGCGCCATGGCCCTATCTTCTCACCTGATACGGTTTCCCAATATGTTGAGCAGATTGAGGGCCCCATTTCGCAGCGCATTAGCGCTTACCGCGATTCTTGCTGGCCTTTTCTACGCCCCTCCAGCTGGCGCACTTTCTCTTACACACGAAGCGCCCTCGACAGTGTGGGGTCACACATACGCAGGTCCAGCGACTACCAAAACTTTTTCTGCGACAACAAATTCTGGCACGCGCTCAACCGCAAAGAGTCGATTCATTGTTACTTACAAAAATTTTCCTGAGTGGGCTAAGGCCGATGTTCAAGCGGCAATAGATGTGTGGTCCTTGAACTTTGCATCTGAAATTCCAATAACAGTTGATGCATCTTGGGGTCGTTCAGCGATTTACGGCGTTCTAGGTAGCGCGCGACCTGGAAACTACTTCTTAGATTTCCCAAATTCCCCAGATGGAACTCTTTGGTATCCATCTGCACTAGCAAATGCCATTGCTGGCGAAGATTTAGATAAGAACAGTCCCGAAATTGTTATCCAAGTAAATTCAGCAACGAATTGGAATCAACGCAATGATGGGAAGCCTTCAACAACCGAATATGACCTTGAGTCCGTTTTTGTTCATGAATTAGGTCATGGATTAGGTTTCTTATCAACTGATTCATATGACACAAACTCAAATTACTCAACATATAAATTTGGAATTATTGATCAACCGACTGCCTATGATGCCTATGCGCAGCTTCCAGATGGACGACGCTTGTCTGACATTCCATCGCCTTCGTTAGAACTCGGGGAAGCACTAACAAACACTTTAGTGTGGTCAGGTCCCCTTGGAATTAAGGCTAACGGTGGAGTGAAGCCTCTCCTGTACACACCACCGAGGTATTCAGATGGATCATCAGTAAGCCACTTGGATGAGGCAACATTCTCATCTTCGGGGCCTAATTCAGTAATGACTCCAAACCTAGATGCTGGCGAAATCTTCCATGATCCCGGTCCGCTTCTTGTTGGAATGATGGAAGATCTTCGAAACAAGCCACCAGCAGGGGTTGCTATCGGTCTACCAGATGCACCACGCAATGCATCGGCGTTAGTTGCAGATCGCGCTGCCGTTGTAACGTTTAACCCTCCCGTTAATGTACGAAGCGCACAAGTTTCACGCTATGAAGTTAAAAACATGCAGACTGGATTAACTCTCAGCACAACGTCAAGTCCGGCATTCGTATCTGGTTTAAAAAATGGGACTAGTTACACTTTTTCAGTTACCGCGATCAATTCATTGGGGCAATCAATTCCGGCACTTACGGGAAGTGTTGTACCTCAAGTTACGCCCGTACCCAAATCTTTAGATAACGCCTCCGATGCTAGATATATTGCCGTGGCATCCTTTAGAAAACAACCGGCGATTGCTTATACAGATAAAACAACTGGCGCCCTCAGGTTACAACTCTGGAATGGCAAGACGTGGAGACGTGTCACGGTGGATGGACGCGGAGGCGCAGGAGGGAAAACTTCCCATAGCGTTGCCGGACCAGTCTCGCTTTGTATTAGCGGGCTCGGAACAAAACAAGTGATGCATATTTTCTACTCTGATCTCATTGATAAAGACCTTCGCTATGCAACTTTTGATAGCGTGAATTTCAAGTATGAAGTTGTTGATGGCAATGGCGACCAAGTGAATCTTTACGATCAACCCGAACGAGTACGCACAGCAAGCGATGTAAGTGTAAGTAATGCATGCGCCATTACCGCATCTGGAATTCAAGTTTTCTACAGAGATGAAAGTCAAGGAATCTTGCTAGGAGCCAAACGAAGCTCTACTGGTGGCTGGGATTATGAATTAGTTGATGGTGATCGGAAAACTGATGGCCGCACGACTGGAGATGTTGCTTTTCACCTTCGCGCGTTAGCTGTTGGTTCAAAAGTCAGCGTTATTTATGATTCAAACCTCGCGGTTAATCAGCAAAAGCAAGCCACAAATGGCGAGATCCGCTTTGCCACACGTTCTAATGCATCGCCTTCGGGATGGAGTTACCAAACTCTCGATACATCTTCTGCTGATATGGCTGTTGTCGGTTATGGCGTTTCACTCAATAAGACTTCAGCAGGTCTGATCGCATCATGGCTCGGTGCATCAACAATCAGCATCCCCAATCCCATTCAAATTCGCTGGATGAATATTGACACTGATACTCGTATTAATTCAGTGACGCCAGATAGTTATGGAGCACCAACAATGCCCATGAGCATCGATGGGAAAACGATGATCTTTGGTTGCCAAACTCGAATATGCTCGCTAGAACTCAATTCAAGCGCGCTAAAACCGACAATGAAATTAGTATCTGGGGTCAGAAACAATGCTCGAGTTGATACTTCATGGGTGGTACTAAATAAAGTTCGCTACCTTGTTGCGGGCATTTCTGGAAAGCTCGCGTTAGTTAAAATCTAGAAAATAGATTTCTTACTTGGCGTTGCGACGCTGAATGCGGGTCTTCTTAAGAAGTTTCTTATGCTTCTTCTTAGCCATCCGCTTACGTCGCTTCTTGATTACTGAACCCATACGCCACGATCTCCTTATGCTGTTAGGGCGAAGAGCCCCAGGGGAGTTAGGTTACCTCGTAAGTACATGAAAGACCGAAACGCCTTTTGGCCCAGAACCGACCACAACGAGCCCCAATTCCTTGGAGTAGGTAAAGGCAATGGGATTGGCGATGCCTGTGGCGCTATAGGCCCCAATAATGAGTCCATTTGCGCCAAAAATAAGGGCAAGTCCAACCCCTTTGCTTGCCTTCCATCCAGCCAGCCGCGGGATAGCTGACGTTGAAATAAAGAAAGCCCCCACCGATGTTGGTGAGATATCCGTAATAAGAGCGGGACTTTTTGCAAGAAAACGAGTAGTCCACGTTGGGACAATTTTCGCATTAAACGTCGTCATGACCGCTTCACGTTTCTTTCCCGTCAAACTTTCGCCTCCAAGAAATAATGAATTGCTCGCGCTAAGCCAACTCCGAAATGCGCCTTGATTTGAACTTCGCACCACTGATGTTATTTTGCCTTTAGCTGTAATTGAAATTATCAAACCGTCTCGAGAGCCATTAAGGGTCTTGCCAGATATTGTTTCTGAACTGGCACCAACAATTACATAACTACCATCGGTTTTTTTCGCAATAGCGTTTATTTCAGTATCGCTTTTCCCGATGTATTGAACTTTGGAAAATACTCCATCCAATGACACTGAGGTAAAGAATCCCGCCTTGCCTGTAGTTGTTTGCACAGATCCAACAACTGCAATACCTGTCGGCGACACCGTTCCGCCTCCTACTAGAACTGGTACATTCATATCGTTAACTGATGTGCTGAGTAGCAGACCATCTGGAGAAATCTTCCACACAACAATTTCTGAAATATCATTTCGTTGAGGTACTTCGACGTCAACGGTGACTGAATCTGGATTGAGCACAGAGGACGAGGTCACTTTTGTTGGTGGAATGATCGTTGGGTTTGACGATGTGCCAAAGAGATAAATGTTTCCTAAAGTATCGGTAACTGCAGATGATGCAATGTTGAATTCTCCTTCATGAACAGGAAGAAGCCAGCGTGTTACGCCGCTCTCATCTATTGCACTTAGGAATGCATCTGCACCGGCTTCAGTAGGAATTGTTCCGTAAACATAGATAGTTTTACCTTGAGAAACTGCCCCCGTAATGCTTTGGTTGCTGGGCAGCGTGGCAATGGCGCTCATTGGTTTCACGGTAATTACCTTGGTAGCCGCTTGAGAGATTGTTGAAAACCCAAGCAAGCTAATAGAGATTAGGGAGATAACTCCTACAAACTTTCGCATTCACGCCAATTCTTGTGATCGGTCGCGGGCTGCACGAATTGCATCTTTGATAATTTGAGTGAAGTTGGCTTGGTTAAATGATGCAAGACCTGCAGCAGTTGTGCCCTTTGGGCTTGTTACATTTTCCCGAAGAATAGTTGCACTCTTGCCTGAGGTGGTAAGGAGTTTTGCTGCACCCACCATGGTTTGGACACTCAGTTCTGTGGCAACTTCATGCGAGAGACCAAGCTCCTCTCCAGCCGAAACCATCGCTTCGATAAAGGCAAAGAAATAGGCAGGACCCGAGCCACTCATTGCAGTGACGGCATCCTGAAGGTCTTCTTCAACTTCAACTACTCGTCCCGTAGCCTCAAGGAAATCACGAACAAATTGCGTGTAAGAATTCGAAACATTTGGGCCGGGAGAGATTGCAGCCATTCCCTCGCCCACCAGTGCAGGAGTATTTGGCATAACTCTAATTATTGGGTGAGCGCCATCAAGGTGCGATGCAATAAATGAAATCTTCTTGCCCGCTGCAAAGGTAACAATGAGCGTTTCTGGCTTTAGTGACTTCTTAATTTCATCCAAGAGCGAACCCATGTCTTGAGGCTTTACAACAAGTAATAAGGCCTGGGCTTGTGAAACGTTCTCTGCCAAAGAAGCGCTTCGCACTCCATACTTTGCAATTAGCTCATTGGCTCGGTCTTCACGTTTTTCCGAAATGGTAATCATTGAAGGTTGTACTCCGGATGTAATCAATGCACTGATTAGAGCCTCACCCATAATGCCTGCACCAATGACACCAATTGCTGTAGGTCTGAGTTCGCTCATCATGAGCAAAGGTTACCTTGTAGTGATGTGCGCATTCATGGAATACCCCGTAGGCTCTGCAACTATGTCTGAAGTCAAGCCAGGATTTGCCCGTGATTGGATTGAATTCGCCGACCCCAATGATGATCTCGCTATCTATAAATGCGATCTGACCTGGCTAACTTCCTATTGGACTTGCATCTACGGTGATGGTTGTAAGGGTGTCTTCGCTGACCGCCCAAATGATGGATGTTGCACTGAGGGTGCGATGTACACCGATGAAGATGACGAAGCAAAAGTTCTCGCAACCGCTGCACACCTAACTCCTGAAATGTGGCAGTTCTTCAATCAAGCTCAACCAAAGAAACAACGTGGACCACTTCGAGTCAGCGAAAGCGATGAAGACAACGAACGCAAGACTCGAAAAATTGATGGCTCATGTATTTTCCTTAACCGAAAAGGTTACGAAGCTGAAGGCTTCACTGGTTCCTTTGGATGCGTACTCCATCACTTAGCGCAAAAGGAAGGCCGACATTTCGTTGATACAAAACCTGATGTGTGTTGGCAACTACCTCTTCGCCGAAGTTTTGAAACTCGCGAAGTTGGAGAGCGCGAATATTCAATCACTGTAATTGGAGAATACGAAAGACTTGCTTGGGGCGATGGCGGAGATGACTTCGACTGGTACTGCACCAGTAATACAGAAGCCCACGTTGGAATCGAGCCTGTTTATCTTTCAAACCGCACCGAACTCATAGCCCTGATGAGCCAAGACTCATACGATATTTTGGCTCGCCATTGCGATGACCGGGTTGCAGCAATTAAGGAAATAGATCGCCGCACGCTTCCGCTCTTTGTCATCACTCACCCAGCCACTTTGGGTGCAGGTAAATAGTCAGTTAGTCGCTCTACTCTGTAGCCATGGCTAAACCCGAGAAAGATCCCTTCCGCTGCGTTGAATGCGGATGGACCACCAATAAATGGGTGGGGCGCTGCGGAGAATGTCAGGTTTGGGGAAGCGTCGAAGAAATCGCTGCGCCCAAACGACTTTCGTTAGTTCCTGGCGCAGTAACTCATGCTGCAACACCTATTGGTGAGGTTGATCTTTCCAGCGCATCTGCGCGATCAACTGGCGTCACCGAATTAGATCGAGTTCTCGGCGGTGGTTTAGTTCCAGGAGCAGCGATCTTATTAGCTGGCGAACCAGGTGTAGGAAAATCAACACTCTTACTTACAGTGGCTGCACAGAGTGCATCTCGTGGAATTCGCGCGCTGTATATCAGCGGCGAAGAGTCGGCATCACAGGTGCGCCTTCGTGCTGAAAGGATTGGCGCAGTTGATCCACTTCTTTATTTAGCGTCCGAGAATGATCTTGGCGCAGTCATTTCACATATCGATACTGTTAAACCTAACTTACTTATCATCGACAGTATCCAAACAATGAGCAGTGGCGCTGCTGATGGAGCTGCTGGAGGTGTTACTCAAGTTCGCGAAGTTGCAGGTGCCCTTATTCGATTAGCTAAAGATCGAGACATAACTCTCTTGCTCGTCGGGCACGTCACAAAAGATGGATCCATTGCCGGCCCCCGTTTGCTTGAACATATTGTGGATGTTGTATTGCAATTTGAAGGAGAACGTCATTCGCGATTAAGGCTTATCCGCGCAACAAAGAATCGTTTTGGTGCCAGTGATGAAGTTGGGTGTTTTGATTTACATGATGGCGGAATCGAAAGCGTTGCTGATCCAACAGGGTTATTTACAACAAGACATACTGAACCTGTCCCCGGTACCTGCGTAACTGTTACGCTCGAGGGTCGACGCCCATTGTTAGCTGAAATTCAAGCGCTTGTAGGTTTAGGTCGCGAAAACGATTTTGGAAACGCTCGTCGCGTAACAAGTGGATTAGATGCCGCACGAACTTCCATGACGTTGGCGGTCCTAGAACTTCGTGCAAATATTCGCATTGCTGGCAGAGATGTCTATGCAGCAACTGTCGGCGGAATGAAGATGACCGAACCAGCAGCCGATCTCGCATTGGCATTGGCTGTTGCCTCTGCTGCTAAGGGATTAGCGCTACCTGGCGATCTCGTCGCAATCGGCGAAGTAGGCCTTGCCGGGGAGATTCGAAAGGTCAGCGGCGTAGGTCGTCGCTTAGCTGAAGCCCATCGCCTTGGATTCAAGCGAGCCCTGGTACCACTAGGCAGCGATACAAAAATTGAGGGCATGGAAATTGTTGAAGTATCACGGCTGGATCAAGCACTGAGCCGAGTCAAGATTTCTGGAGAATGAGCTCAGTAGAGAAAGAAATCTTGTTCTGGTTTGAAAGAAACGAACGAGATTTACCATGGCGAAAGACAACTCCTTGGGGAGTGATGGTCAGTGAATTTATGTTGCAACAAACACCAGTCAGCCGTGTGCTTCCTAAATGGAATGAATGGATGGAACGTTGGCCAACCCCTGCAGATCTTGCAGCGGCGAGTACTGCGGATGTGATTACCGCTTGGGGTCGACTTGGGTATCCACGCCGTTGCCTACGTCTTCATGAAAGTTCAAAAATAATAGCTGCGGATTTTGATAACGAGGTACCCAAAAATGAGGAGGTTCTTAGAACTCTTCCGGGTGTTGGCGAATACACCGCTGCTGCAATTGTCGCTTTTGCCTACCAGGAACCTTCTCTTGTTCTTGATGTAAACATCCGCCGAGTTTTTGGCCGAGTTTTCGATGGAGTCCAGCATCCAATTGGAACACCGACAAATGCCGAACGTGCTCATCGCAGGGAGTTAATTCCCTCGGAAGGTGCTCATGTGTGGGCTGCGGCAACAATGGAACTTGGCGCCATCGTTTGCACTTCTCGAAGTCCGCAATGTCATGAATGTCCTGTTATGGGTTTCTGTAAATGGCGCGCAAATGGTTTTCCAGAGTCTGTGCAGATTAGAAAGACTCAAGAATGGCACGGGACCGATCGTCAATGTCGGGGCACAATCGTGCAAGCACTTCGGGAGAGCCCTTCACTCTCAAATCTTTCATTGAAGGAAATCTGGCACGATGATTCACAAGTAGAGAGAGCCCTTGCCGGGTTACTCAAGGACGGACTTATCTGGATTAATGCAGAAGCTCATTACGCGTTACCTGCCAAATAATTTCTGCCTTTATTGAAATGCCTCTAGGCTCAGCCTGTGTCTAGTTATCTACTTGCTGGTTTGGTCATCGTTTTGGCTAATCTCATTCCAGCTTTTGCGCCACCCACGTGGGCCATTCTTGTTTATTTTTCATTTGGGTATCACCTGCATTCAATCCCGTTAATTCTGATTGGTGTTCTCTCAGCAACGCTCGGTCGTGCGGTACTTGCTTTACTTTTCAGAGCACTCGCTCCATATTTGCCACGTGGTTACGTGACAAATCTCGAAAACCTTGGTTCTCGAATCACCACTGATTCAAGGAGCACTGCGGGCCTATTTTTTCTATTCTTTCTATCGCCCATTAGTTCAGCACAGCTTTTTGAAGCCGCGGGCATCATCAAGCAAATAGCTTTAAAGCCTTTGCTCATCGCCTTTGCTATTGGTCGCACTGTGAGCTACTCGATATATGTAACTGGGGCGCAGGCACTGCAAGCCACAACCCTTGGCCAGCTTTTATTTAAGGAGCTAACCTCGCCTTTATCAATCGCTGTGCAAATTGCATTTATCCTGGGGCTAGTCGCCTTAGGAAATATTAAATGGAAAGAGCAACTTTAAACTGTTGGTGCTTCCGTTAAGTCCCCTGGAGTATCAGGCATCAGCGCTTTTGGTGATCCAGCGAAAGTAAATTTCGCTTCGGCGCCTTCTCCTTCGACATCCACAACGATAATTTCACCGGCTTTGAGATCTCCAAAGAGAATCTTCTCCGACAAATTATCTTCAATTTCGCGTTGAATGGTACGACGCAATGGACGCGCACCCATCAATGGGTCGTAACCTCGAGCAGCAAGAAGTTCTTTCGCTGCAGGTGTTAGCTCGATGCCCATATCTTTTGCCTTCAGGCGATCATCAAGATTGGTGATCATAAGGTCCACAATCTGAATAATCTCCAACTTGGTGAGCTGGTGGAAGACGATGATGTCATCAATACGGTTTAGGAATTCTGGGCGGAAATGAGTTTTGAGTTCATCTCCAACCTTTCCTTTCATTCGCTCGTAGTTGCTTAACTCATCTTCAGAGTTTGCAAAGCCAAGGCCCGCGCCCTTTGAAATATCACGAGTACCAAGGTTGGTCGTCATGATGATGACAGTGTTCTTAAAATCGACAACGCGTCCTTGTGCATCAGTTAGGCGGCCATCTTCTAGAACCTGAAGCAAAGAGTTGAAAATATCTGGGTGAGCTTTTTCGATTTCATCAAAAAGCACAACAGAGAAAGGCTTACGACGAACTTTTTCAGTGAGTTGTCCGCCCTCGTCGTATCCGACGAATCCTGGAGGTGCACCGAACAGACGTGAGGCCGTATGGCGCTCAGAATATTCAGACATATCCAATTGAATAAGTGAGTCAGCGCTACCAAATAGGAATGCAGCAAGAGTGCGTGAAAGTTCAGTCTTACCAACACCTGAAGGGCCAGCAAAAATGAACGATCCACCTGGGCGCTTTGGATCTTTCAATCCAGCGCGTGTACGACGGATTGCTTGTGAAAGTGCCTTAATCGCTTGGTCTTGACCAATAACACGACGATGCAATTCATCTTCCATGCGTAGCAAACGAGCAGTTTCCTCTTCAGTTAACTTGAAGACTGGGATGCCGGTTGCAATGGAGAGAACTTCAGCGATGAGTTCTTCATCAACCTCAGTCACCATGTCAAGATCGCCTGCTTTCCAGGTCTTCTCGCGCTCAGCTTTTTCAAGGATCAAATTCTTTTCTGTATCGCGAAGTGCGGCAGCCTTTTCAAAATCCTGGCCGTCAATGGCGGATTCCTTCTCTTTGCGAACCTTTGCAATCTTGTCATCAAATTCACGAAGCTCTGGTGGAGCGGTCATGCGACGAATGCGCAAGCGCGAACCAGCTTCGTCAATGAGGTCAATTGCCTTATCTGGCAAGAAACGATCTGAAACGTAACGATCTGCAAGAGTCGCAGCTGAAACAAGTGCAGCATCCGAAATAGAAACTCGGTGATGTGTCTCGTAGCGATCGCGTAGACCTTTAAGAATTTCAATGGTGTGCTCAAGTGATGGCTCGGCAACTTGGATAGGTTGGAAGCGGCGCTCAAGTGCAGCATCCTTTTCAAGGTGCTTGCGGTATTCATCCAAAGTTGTGGCACCAATTGTCTGGAGTTCGCCACGTGCAAGCATTGGCTTCAAGATGCTTGCGGCATCAATTGCACCCTCTGCTGCTCCCGCACCAACGAGAGTATGAATCTCATCGATGAAAAGAATAATGTCTCCGCGAGTGCGGATTTCTTTCAAGACCTTCTTTAGGCGCTCTTCAAAATCTCCACGGTAGCGACTACCTGCAACAAGTGCACCAAGGTCAAGTGAATAAACCTGCTTATCTTTCAAAGTTTCTGGGACATCGCCCTTAACGATTGATTGTGCAAGACCTTCTACAACAGCGGTCTTACCAACACCTGGTTCGCCAATTAATACTGGGTTGTTCTTTGTGCGACGCGAAAGAACCTGCATTACGCGTTCGATCTCTTTTTCGCGCCCGATAACAGGATCAAGTTTTCCTTCGCGAGCAGCCTGTGTGAGGTTACGTCCAAATTGATCAAGGATGAGTGAGGTTGCTGGAGTTCCTTCTGCTGGTCCACCAGTTGTTACTGTTTCTTTTCCTTGGTAGCCAGAAAGAAGTTGAATAACTTGTTGACGAACTCGAGCGAGATCCGCACCGAGCTTGATAAGGACTTGAGCGGCAACGTCTTCGCCTTCTCGAATTAACCCGAGCAAAATATGTTCTGTACCGATGTAGTTATGTCCCAACTGCAACGCTTCACGAAGTGAAAGTTCTAAAACCTTCTTCGCGCGCGGAGTAAAAGGAATGTGCCCACTAGGTGCTTGTTGGCCTTGGCCGATAATTTCTTCAACTTGTGATCGCACTGCCTCAAGAGAAATTCCAAGGGATTCCATCGCCTTAGCGGCAACGCCTTCACCTTCATGGATAAGTCCAAGGAGAATGTGCTCTGTGCCGATGTAATTGTGATTGAGCATGCGTGCCTCTTCTTGAGCCAGGACTACTACGCGTCGGGCTCGGTCTGTAAAGCGCTCAAACATCAAGGACTCCTTCTGTGGAACTCGTTAGTCTCTAAGCCTAATGCCATGCGGGCACAGCCTGCGAGGCGGTCTTATCGCTCACTCCTATAACCCTAGATATGGGCGATTTATGCCCCAAACCTGGCTAGATATAGAGGTTTAACTAGAGGTGCTTGAGCATTCGGGTATTCCCCAGGGTATTGGGCTTGACGCTCTCCAAATCGAGGAATTCAGCGATACCTGTGTCATATGAATGCAGAAGCTGCTTGTACACCTCTGGCTCCACGGGGGTGCCTTCAATTTCCTCAAAACCATGGCGACCAAAGAACTGAGTCTCAAAAGTTAGGCAGAAGATTCTTGATACTCCGATATCACGCGCCCGAGAAATGATCGCTTCAAGAATGAGGTGACCGACACCGTTCCTGCGCAAATGTTCTGCAACTGCAACCGTGCGCACTTCGGCAAGATCCTCCCAAAGTACGTGGAGTGCGCCGCAACCAACTACTTCATTGTTTTCAATTGCGACAGTAAATTCCTGAACGCTCTCATACAAAGTTACCGTCTCCTTCGAAAGCAGGCGGCCTTGAGGAGCATATGTATCAATGATCTTGCGAATGCCTTTGATATCTGTTGATCTTGCGGGGCGAATCTCAATCATCATTAATCACTCTCTGGTTTAACGAGTGGGAAGAGAATCGTTTCGCGAATACCTAGTCCCGTGAGTGCCATAAGCAAACGATCGACACCCATTCCAAAACCACCCATAGGTGGCATCGCAAATTCCATCGCTCTCAAGAAGTCTTCATCAACACTCATTGCTTCGAAATCACCCTTTGCACCAAGTGTCGCTTGCTCTACAAGACGTTCGCGTTGGATAACAGGATCAATAAGCTCGGAATACCCTGTTGCTAATTCAAATCCATCAACGTATAAATCCCACTTTTCAACAACGCCAGGAATATCTCGGTGCGCACGAACAAGTGGCGCATTATCAATCGGGAAGCCCATTACAAAAGTTGGCTCAATTAATTGTCCTGAAGTGAAATGCTCGAAGATTTCCTCAGCAAGTTTGCCTGTAATCCAATTGGGGTCAACTTTGAGCCCAATCTTTTCAGCCAACTTCTTCAATTCGGCAATAGGAGTAAGCGCAGTAACGCTTTCTCCAACGCCCTCAGAGATAGCGTCATACAAAGAAATTTCTTTCCAGGTTCCGCCTAAATTGGACTCACGTCCATCATGGTGGCGTGCAACATGAGAGCCATAAATAGCAGTTGAAGCATTTTGAACCAGCGCACGGGTTAAATCGGCAATTGTTCGCCAATCCCCGTAGGCCTCATAGCCTTCGATCATCGCAAATTCTGGTGAGTGACTTGAGTCAGCGCCTTCATTACGAAAGTTGCGGTTAATTTCAAATACGCGTTCGATTCCACCGACAACACAACGCTTCAGGAAGAGTTCTGGAGCAATGCGCAAAAATAGATCCATGTCATAGGCGTTGCTAAAGGTCTTAAAAGGTCGCGCCGCTGCACCGCCATGTTGCACCTGCAACATAGGTGTCTCGACCTCTAGATAATTACGATCATGAAAAGTCTCGCGAAGGGAATGCATTACGGCTGGCCGCATTCGAGCATTGGCGCGCGCTTCTGGTCTGACAATTAAGTCAACGTAACGCATGCGAACACGTGTTTCCTCAGACATTGGCTTATGGTCATTTGGTAGCGGTCTGAGGGACTTTGAAGCAAGTTGCCATGAGTTAGCAAGAATCGAAAGTTCACCGCGTTTTGAGGTAATTATTTCGCCGGTAACGCTGACGATGTCGCCAAGATCTATGTCACTCTTCCATGCATCGAGTGAATCTTCGCCAACTTTGTCCAATGAGAACATTGCCTGCAACTCTGTTCCATCACCTTCACGTAAAGTGGCGAAACATAATTTGCCTGTATCGCGTTTGAAAATAATTCGACCAGTAACGCTTTCGATGTCGCCCGTTGCGACATCCACTTCTAGGCCGACATATTTAGCACGAATCTCAGAAAGTGACTTAGTTCTAGGAACGCTGACTGGATAAGGCTCGATGCCCCGTTGAATTAATCCCGCGCGCTTTTCACGTCGAATTCGAAGTTGCTCGGGCAGGTCATCTTCGATAATCGGATTCTCAGTCATAGTGGGTGAACTCTACCTAATCAGGCATTTCTCTCGTGAATTAGACGAAGCCCAATAAGAGTTAAATCAGGTTCATGATGATTAATAGTCTCCGAAATTCCCAATACAAGCGGGGCAAGGCCACCGGTTGCAATAACCGCGGGAGAACCAGGATATGTAGCCTGTAATTCTTTAGTGATTCGATGAACTAATCCATCAACTTGACCAGCAAATCCGTAAATTGTGCCCGATTGCAGAGCTTCTACAGTGTTCTTACCAATAACCGAGCGAGGTAAGACAAGTTCAACTTTGCGCAATTGAGCCGCACGAGCAGCCAAAGCATCAACTGATATTTCAATACCTGGAGCTAGCGCGCCACCTAGGAATTCACCTTTGGGAGAGACGACATCGAGATTTGTTGACGTACCAAAATCAACGACAATCGAGGATCCTTCAGGAAAGAGAGTATGCGCCGCTAAAGTGTTAACCTGTCTCTTATAACATCT
>QYPT01000092.1 GCA_007280125.1 Streptomycetaceae bacterium
GTTGCCATGTATCAAATTTTGAGAAAGACCTATCCGGATGTTCGCTGCGAACTTGATTTTTCCTCACCATTCGAACTTTTAGTTGCCACAGTGCTCTCTGCGCAGTGCACGGATAAGCGAGTCAACCAAGTGACCCCACCGCTCTTTCGAAGGTACGCAACAGTTCAGGCTCTCGCCGGGGCTGATTTGCATGACATTGAAGACCTAGTTCACTCAACAGGCTTTTTCCGCGCGAAAGCAAGAAACATCAAAGGGTTAGCGATGAAGATCCAATCCGATTTTCATGGTGAGGTTCCGCAAACGCTGGATGAACTCGTAACCTTGCCAGGTGTTGGTCGAAAAACTGCGAACGTTGTTTTAGGTCATGCTTTCGATATCCCTGGAATTACGGTTGACACTCATTTTGGACGACTCAGTCGCCGATTTGGGTGGACACCCGAAAACGATCCAGTGAAAGTGGAACATGCGGTTGGTGCACTGATTCCTCAAAAGGAATGGACGAATTTATCTCAACGGATGATTTGGCATGGACGACGGATATGTCACTCACGCAAACCCGCATGCGGTGCATGTCCGATGGCGAAATTATGCCCATCAGTTGGAATCGGAGAAATGAATCCAGAATTAGCACGCGCATTAGTCAAAGTGGACGCGGACTTTAGATAATGTCAACCATGAAGAGAATTGCTCTGGGCCTTGTATTGCTGACTCTCGTCGGCTGCTCTTCTCAGTCAACTGCGATTCCTAAAGTCGGAGAAGTTATTTCTTGCGATTCAATTTCACGTGTTGATGGAGATAAGGGTTTGCAGATGCCTTGCCTTGATGGAAAATCGACACTAATTTTTGAATCTTTACGCGGTCCACTCATTGTCAACGTATGGGGTTCTTGGTGTGCCAGTTGCAAAGATGAGTTGCCAATATTTCGCTCTTTTTACGCAAAATCTAAATCGACCGTGAAAATGCTTGGAGTCGACGTCGAAGAAGCTAAGGAGAGCGATGGCAAGGAATTTGTTGTCGCGCAAGGAATGACTTGGCCAAACCTCCTAGATCCTGACTCTAGGTCACGTGGTTTCTTTGGTATGGGTGTCCCGGTTACATGGTTTATTGATGCGAAAGGCGTAGTAGTGCATAAGAAAATTGGAGTGATTCAAAGTGAACGTGAATTGCGCGATTTAACCAGCAAATATCTTGGCATCACCGTAGGTTGACCCCATGATTATTGATCTTGCATTGATTGCCGCTGCCATTGGGGCCGTGATTACTGGTTACCGACGTGGATTCCTCCAAAGCCTTTTGTCGACCATTGGTTATATCGGCGGAGGAGTTGCAGGTTTAGCATTGGCCCTGCATTTTGTTGAGAATGTTCATAGCACTCTGAATAAATTCGCATCGATAATCGTTGCAATCTTTCTCGCAGCCGAACTTGGGCGACGTGCTTTTACGTGGCTAGGAAAATACTTTCATACAAAAATATTGTGGGGACCTTTGCGTTTCATCGATTCAGTCGCTGGAGTTGCACTAGAACTTGTACGCGTCGGCGTTATTGCTTTCTTGATTGTTTCTGTAATTCTCTGGTCGCCTTGGACAAGTGCACGAAAAGCGGTTGCAGAGAGCACTTTATATCCAAAAATTAGCAAGCAAATGCCTGATGTCCTCAGTCAATTGCGAACAGACCTAGAGAAGAAGTTAAAACTTAATCTTCGCTAGAAGCGCTTTGAAGTCCCTCAGCAATAAGTTTCATGATGTTGGGATCCGACAAAGTAGTTGAATCTCCTACTTCACGATTTTCTGCAACGTCACGAAGCAAACGTCGCATAATTTTGCCACTTCGAGTCTTTGGAAGCTCGGCGACAATCATAATTTGACGGGGCTTTGCAATCGCTCCAATTTCTTTAGCAACGTGATTGCGTAGTTGTTGGACCAGTTCATTTCCTTCTGCGTGGGCAACTCCGCTTCGCAAAATAACGAAGGCAACAATTCCCTGGCCGGTCATGGCATCGCTTGCTCCAACAACGGCTGCTTCAGCCACTGCAGGGTGCGAAACGAGTGCGGACTCAACTTCGGTGGTTGAAATTCGGTGACCGGAAACATTCATTACATCGTCGACACGACCGAGTAACCAAATAGCACCGTCATCATCTAACTTTGCACCATCGCCTGCAAAGTACAGACCTTCAAATTTAGACCAATAACTTTCCTTGTAACGCTCAGGCTCTCCCCAAATACCGCGCAACATTGAAGGCCATGGCTCGTTGAGAATGAGGTAACCGCCGTGTCCGTTGGCAACAGGTTTTGCGTTGTCATCAACAATGCGCGCGCTAATTCCTGGCAGTGGACGCATTGCCGAACCAGGCTTGCTTGCGGTAATTCCAGGTAGAGGTGAAATCATGATTGCGCCTGTTTCAGTCTGCCACCATGTATCCACGATTGGACAGCGCTCACCACCGATTGTCCTGTGGTACCACATCCATGCTTCAGGGTTAATAGGTTCGCCAACAGAGCCAAGTAAACGCAGTGATGACAGATCATGTGCTTGTGGGAATTCATCTCCCCACTTCATCCATGTTCGAATTAGTGTTGGCGCTGTATACAAAATTGTTACGCCATATTTTGCAATGATTTCGAAAACGCGCCCCTTATGTGGAGTATCTGGTGTTCCTTCATACATAACCTGTGTCGCGCCATTCATAAGCGGGCCATACACAATGTAGGAGTGACCTGTAACCCAGCCGACATCGGCTGTACACCAATACACATCAGTTTCTGGCTTAATGTCGAAGACCATTTTGTGGGTAAATGCAACTTGTGTCAGGTATCCGCCAGTTGTATGGAAAATACCTTTTGGCTTGGCAGTTGTGCCAGATGTGTACAAAATAAATAGCGGGTGCTCGCTGTCAAAGCTTTCTGCCACATGTTCGTCGCTCTGACGTTCAACAATTTCATGCCACCAAACATCACGAGAGTCATCCCATGCAGTTTCTTGGCCTGTTCGCTTTACAACCAAGACTTTCTTAACATTCGTAGTTCCTTGCATCGCTTCATCAACTGCAGGCTTCAGTGCGAAGGCGCTACCTTTGCGAAAGCCACCGTCGGCAGTAATCACTAGCGTTGCATCAGCATCCTGGATGCGTGACAAAAGTGCTTCTGCGGAAAATCCACCAAAGACAACCGAATGCGGTGCACCTAAACGGGCACATGCCAACATCGCAACAGCTGCTTCAGGAATCATCGGCATATAAATTGCAACACGGTCGCCGGATTTCACACCAAGTTCAATGAGGGCATTTGTCGCTTTTTTTACATCGGTGAGAAGTTGCGCATATGTGATTGTTCGAGTGTCTCCGGGTTCGCCTTCAAAATGAAAAGCAACGCGATCCCCACGACCTTCTGCAACATGGCGATCGGGGCAGTTAACGCTCGCATTTATTTTTCCGCCAATAAACCACTTCGCATACGGTGGTTGCCAATCCAAAGTTTGTGTCCACGGTGCATCCCATTGCAGTTCGGCCGCTTGGCGATCCCAAAATGCAAGGCGATCTTTATTGGCCTCTGCATAAATAAATGGCTGCGCATTCGATTCAGCAGCAAATTCATGGCTGGGCTGGAAAGTGCGAGTCTCGGTAAGGAGGTTCTCGAGGGTCTCTGAGTTCTGCGTGGATTCTTGGCTCATAATTTGAGGAGATTACCCCGCGAATGTCGGTTTAGGTAGTAATTCACCATGCCTGATTGTTCACAGGCATGTGGCGCCGCTCGATTCAGTGTCAGCGCGAGGGCAACAATCAGGGCTTCCTATACAGCCTGTAAAGAAAGGAAAAAATGACGATTGCAGCCTTTATCGCCGCCTTCTTGAAGATCCTCTCCACCCCTTCATTAGTCGGCAAGTTATTCATGCTCCTTACCAAGCTATTGGCAGGAATCCCGCACTAATCCAACTAATCCAGTAACCCCAACTCCTCTCGATTGGGCCCAATCCGGGACGAATTCGCCATGTGAGAACCACCTCGCATGGCGATTTTGTTGTTACGGGTCGGTATGTGGTGGGATTGGGCGTAAGCCTCACTATCGGCCCAATGGCGCGCTGGATAAGAGAATTACATTCGAGCAAACCTGGGAGTCAAGAATGCCAATAGCCAGCCCCGAGATTTATTCACAAATGCTAGATCGCGCCAAGGCAGGTGCCTTCGCATATCCAGCAGTAAATGTTTCATCATCATCAACGTTGATTGCCGCACTTCGTGGTTTCGCCGAAGCGCAATCTGACGGAATTATTCAATTTTCTTGGGGCGGCGCCGAATACGCATCTGGGTCAACAGTAAAGAACATGCTTGATGGAGCAGTTGCGCTCGCCGAGTTTGCTCATGTTGTTGCAAAGAACTACAACGTGCAGATTGCATTGCACACTGATCATTGCCCAGCAGAAAAACTCGATGGCTTCATGCGCCCACTTCTAGATTTTGGTGCACAACGCATTAAAGATGGCAATGCGCCGCTATTTAATTCACACATGTGGGATGGCTCTGCGGTTTCAATGCCAGAGAACATGAAAGTTTCTGCAGAAATGTTTGCAAAGTCAAAGGCAGCACACACGATTTTGGAAATCGAAATTGGTGTTGTTGGCGGAGAAGAAGATGGCATTGAAGCAAAGCACGATGCGAAGTTGTATTCACATCCAGAGGACGCTCTGCTAACAATTGAAACTCTAGGTTCAGATCCTGCCAACCGTTATCTCGTTGCAGCGACATTCGGAAATGTTCACGGCGTTTACAAGCCGGGCAACGTTGTGTTGCAACCAAAGATTTTGCGTACATTGCAAGATGCTGTTGCTAAGAAGCTAGGACTACCTGAAGGTGCCAAACCAATGGATCTTGTATTCCATGGTGGTTCTGGCTCGCTTCTCAGCGAAATTCGTGAAGCGCTTGATTACGGCGTTGTGAAGATGAATATCGATACAGATACTCAATATGCATACACGCGCCCAGTTGTTGATCATGTTATGAAAAATTATGATGGTGTCCTAAAGATTGATGGCGAAGTCGGAAACAAGAAGATGTACGATCCTCGTGCTTGGGGTAAAGCAGCTGAAGCAGGAATGGCTGCTCGAATTGTTCGCGCAGCAGATGACCTTCGCTCAACCGGTACTTCTTTACTCGCTTAATACCGACATCTAGGGAAAGGCTTAACCGATGCCTGCAATTGTTCTGCTGGGAGCTCAGTGGGGCGACGAAGGCAAGGGAAAAGCAACTGACCTATTAGGCGATCGTGTTGATTACGTTGTTCGCTACCAAGGTGGCAATAACGCAGGCCACACAGTGGTTATTGGCGATCAAAAGTACGCCTTGCACTTACTTCCATCAGGAATCTTGAGCCCCAACGTTGTCCCCGTAATTGGAAACGGCGTTGTGATCGATCCCGGTGTCTTGCTGCAAGAAATAAAAGGACTGACAGAACGCGGAATTGATTGCTCGAAATTGGTAATCAGTTCTAACGCACATTTGATTACTCCTTATCACCGCACAATCGACAAGGTCACCGAGCGCTTCTTGGGTAACTCGAAAATCGGTACAACAGGTCGCGGAATTGGTCCTGCTTATGCCGACAAAATTAATCGCATCGGTATTCGTGTGCAAGATCTTTTTGATCCATCAATTTTGCGACAAAAGATTGAAAGCGCATTACGTGATAAAAACCAAGTTCTCATTAAGGTTTTCAATCGCAAGAACATTGATGTTGATGAAGTTCTGAAGGAGTATTTGGAATATGCAGAGATTTTGCGACCTTATGTAACTGATACTGGATTGTTGCTCAACAAAGCCTTAGAAGCGGGTAAAACAGTTCTACTCGAAGGCTCACAGGGAACTTTGCTTGATGTTGATCACGGAACATATCCGTTTGTAACATCGAGTAATCCAACCGCGGGTGGAGCTTGTACTGGTTCGGGAATAGGGCCAACAAAAATTACGACAGTTATTGGAATCATCAAGGCTTATACAACTCGCGTTGGATCAGGACCATTCCCCACCGAACTCTTTGATGAAGATGGCGAGAAATTGCGCAGTATTGGTGGAGAAGTAGGAGTGACTACTGGTCGCCCACGTCGTTGCGGATGGTATGACGCACCTATTGCGCGCTACGCAGTTCGCGTAAATGGGTTAACAGATTTCTTCCTTACTAAATTAGATGTCTTGACGGGATGGGAAAAGATTCCTGTATGCGTTGCCTACGAGATTGATGGCAAGCGAGTAGA
>QYPT01000043.1 GCA_007280125.1 Streptomycetaceae bacterium
GAAGTACATGATTGCCAGAATTCCTATGGGCAGAGTGGGCGAAGCCGAAGAGGTGGCAGAGACTATTTGCTTTGCTGCATCTAGAGCATGTTCGTTTACAACAGGCTTTACTTTTGATACCTCTGGTGGCCGCGCAACGTACTAGGAGTTAATTACAAACGGCCAGCGCTATGCAGCGCGCCGAGAAATTCTTTGAGACGGTCTGTTTGTGGATTGTTCAATATTTCTGAAGGGTTGCCTTCTTCATGGATTTTTCCATCTGCCAAAAAAATCACATGGTCAGCTATTCTCTTTGCGAAGCCCATCTCATGCGTGGCTATAACCATCGTCATGCCTTCACTTTTGAGTTCAGCGATAAGAGTTAATACCTCTGCGATGAGAACGGGATCAAGGGCGCTCGTAACTTCGTCCAGGAGAAGCAACTTTGGGTTAGTGGCAATTGCTCGGATGATGGCCACTCTCTGCTGTTGTCCACCACTGAGTAAATCCGGATAGCCGCGAGCTTTTTCGGCAAGGCCAAAACGTTTGAGGAGTGCCATTGCATTTTCTTCGGCATCATTGCGGGAAACACCGTGGACTAATCGCGGCGCTAGCGTGATATTTTCTAAAACACTTAGATGAGGGAAAAGATTAAAAGCTTGGAAGACAGATCCGATATTGCTACGCACTTTATCCATATTGGTACCGAAGGCAGAGATGTCTTCTCCATCAAGGAGAATTTGTCCATCATCAATCTCCTCTAGAAGATTAATGCAGCGCATGAAAGTGCTCTTGCCAGAACCACTGGCACCAATTACGACGTTTACTGAATGCTCAGGGATTGCAAGGGAAATATCATCTAGAACTAGCTCTGATCCGTAACATTTGCGCAGATTCTTTACTTCCAGGACGGTTCTCATCTCTACCACCGTCCCTGCTGTTTTTGTTTGGCATCTTGTCGTCGAGCCAACCAATCCGTAAGTCGGGTGAGGGGGATTGTCATCAAGACAAAGAAAGTTCCTGCAACCAAGTAAGGAGTGAAGTTAAAGGATCGCGCCGTTTCAATGCCGGCAGCGCGTATTGCATCTACCGCCCCAAGGACGGAAATGAGTCCAGAATCCTTCTGCAATGAAACCAGGTCATTGAGAAGTGGGGGCAAGACATTGCGGATGGCCTGGGGCAGGACAACGTGGCGCAAGGTTTGGCTGCTTGATAATCCAAGAGCGCGCGCTGCTTGTCTTTGCGCAGGGTTCACGCCTTCGATACCTGCGCGAATTACTTCTGCGACATATGCCGAGTAGGTAAGAATCAAAGCAACAGTGCCAAGCAAGACAGCGGAGTTAGGGATCCACGTGATTCGAAGTCCTGGGATTCCAAGACCTACGAGTAGTAAGACAAGAAGCAATGGAAGTCCGCGAAAGAGATCGGTGTAGAAGGTTGCCACTAGTCGAAGCGGAAAGAGAATTGGTTGCTTGGTTGTGCGAGCGACGGCAATGAGCAGACCGAAAATTAGAACAAATATCTCGGCGATGATGAGAACTCGCAAATTCAGAAGAAGACCGTGGAAAACAGTCGGGAGGGCGTGCGATGCATATTTAGCGCTAAAGAATGAGGTTCGAACTCGGTCGAAACCCGGAGCCCCTGTGACGACAATGACGGCCACGAGGCCGAAAGCAACGGTGCTAACGGCTGCTATGAGAGTGGAACGGCGAGAGGCTCGACGTCGAGCATCTTCGCGCTGCAACTGCAACGACGAAGGCTTGTACGACATCGAGCCCCCCGTTCCGTGAATCTATTCTCGGTATTACTTTAGAACAGGTGCGCCCACAGATGTGGCTAGCCAAGTATCTGCAAGAGTTTGCAGAGTCCCATTGCTACGTAAAGTATCTACAGCTTTTGTGACGCAACTTGTTAATGAACTGCCCTTTGACAGAACAAGACCAAATTGCTCACCTCCGGCTTGCGGTGCAAACTGCCCCACGATGAGTCCGCCAGTGAGATCTACAGCTGCGATATAGAAAGCAGTTGGAAGATCTACTACGAGTCCATCAATAGAACCATTGGAAAGTGATTGCTTGGCGATGTCGTTGCTATCAAATACTGCAGCGTCAGTCTTAGGTTTTACGATATCCGTGATCGTGGAATAGGAAGTAGTTCCGACTGCAGCACCAAGTTTGGCATTTGCAAGATCTGCGATGGATTTTGCATTAGCAATTTTCGAGCCCTTGATTGTTACAACTGCTTGCGCAACGTCGTAATATCCTGAGGAGAAATCAACGGCATTTGCACGCTCTGCAGTGATTGATACTTGATTGATATCAAAATCGAAGGGCTTAGTGCCAGGTTGAATGACAGTGTTGAATGGAGCTTTTATCCATACAACTTTATCTGCGGGGTAGCCAAGCTCTTTCGCTACGGCATAGGCAACTGCTGATTCAAATCCTTTTGCGTTAGATGGGTCATTGTTGCTAAACCAAGGATCGTAGGCAGGATCATCGGTTCCGATACTGATGACTCCACTAGTGAGAGTGGGAAGTGCTCCTGCGCTACACGCTGCAGCTGTTTCTGTCGTTGATGAAGATTGCGCAGAACACGCTGTCAATGAAATCGCAACGAGCAGCAACGATGTGCCAAACGCTATTTTGGAAACTTTACGCATCATTTACCTTTCTTCGGGCGATTAGCCCATCAATCGGGCCCGAGTCTGTGCCCTGGCCCGCGCTTGTTATGACGTGTTTGTCATAACCTGGTCTTCACCCGGAGCACCCCACCGCGGTGGAGGGTTGCCGATCAGCGAGCCGGGGCTTGATGCTGACACTCATGACCTGGCGCATACCCTATCAATCAAGCCAGAAATTAGAAATCGAGGCAGGTCGCCACGGGTAGATGGCTTGTAATTCGCTCGATTTGCTGCGCCGACACCCGATGTTCGGTAGAAGAAGGTCCAACAGTGTGACTTGATACTTTTGGAAAGCTGCAGAGTTGTTTCTCATAATGGATATAATTTGTTTTACATCATGACCATGTTGTGAAACAGAAATGGATAATCCTTGAGTAGGAATTTGTTGCCAAGACGAACGGATTATCATTTTGATCGCAAGAGTTTGACCACGGATGCAATTGCTGGCGTCACTGTTGCGGTGGTTGCTCTTCCTCTTGCATTGGGATTTGGAATTACCTCTGGAATGTCGCCTGCAGCAGGACTGACCACGGCAATAATTGCTGGTTTCTTGGCGGCAGTATTTGGTGGTTCAAATTATCAAGTGAGCGGTCCAACAGGAGCAATGACAGTTGTGCTCTTACCCATCATCCATACCTACGGGGTTCGAGCTATTCCACTTCTTGGTCTTATTGCAGGAGTAATGGTTATAGCAATGGCAATATTCCGCTTTGGGGCAATAATCAATCGAGTGCCTTGGGCAGTTGTTGAAGGATTTACAGTAGGAATTGCCTGTGTTATTGCCCTGCAACAGTTGCCACTTGCTTTTGGGATCACAAAAGCTGAAGGTGATCGCTCTCTTGTTGTTGCGTGGAGAACGATAAGTAACGCCCTGCATGCACAGATTCAATGGCAAACACTGGCAGTGGTAGCGCTGACGCTGATTGTTAAATTTGGGTATCCGCCACTTTCTCGAAAGTTGCACATTCGGATCCATATTCCCGCTAGTTTTATCGCAATTGTTTTTTCGTTGGTAGTTGTTCGAATCTTTTCTCTCTCAGTCAATACCATCGGTGACATTCCACGAAGCGTTGGCAAGTGGGCTGGGGGAGATATTTCTATTGCTGATATGTCGCATCTTCTCTGGCCAGCTTTTCTCATTGCTCTTCTTTGCGCTATAGAGTCACTTTTGTCTGCTCGAGTAGCAGATGGTCTCGCCCACGTATCCAAAGAACACCACTATTCTCCAAACCGCGAGCTGCTCGGACAAGGTCTTGCCACTGCAACTTCTTCAATCTTCGGAGGCATGCCTGCAACTGGTGCGATAGCCAGAACAAGTGTCAATGTTCGAGCACACGCTCGCACGCGCGTTGCTTCTGTGATTCATGCGATTGTTCTTCTTTTTGTCGCATTTGTTGCTGCGCCATGGGTGAGCCAGATACCTGCTGCGGCGATTGCAGGTGTCCTTCTCGGGACTAGTTATCGGATACTTAATCCAACATCGTTGCGCGAATCTCTGCGGACGACAAAAAGCGAAGCCGCAGTTCTCATCGTTACAGCAGTTTCTACCCTGGCAATAGACTTAATCTGGGGAATTGGAATTGGGATTTGCCTATATTTCATTGTGAAAAAGAGTAAGCGAGCTTAAGTTTCATCCCTCCATGACTTCCACAGTTGGGCATATGCTCCGTCTGCGCTCATGAGTTCTTGATGTGAGCCCCATTCAGTAATTTTCCCGTCTTCGATTACAGCAATTATGTCGGCATCGTGAGCCGTTTGTAGCCGATGTGCGATGGCGATGACAGTTCTTCCCTCAAGAACTTTAGATAGAGATGATTCCAAATGACGCGCAGCACGTTGGTCTAAGAGGGAAGTGGCTTCATCCAAAATTAGAGTGTGAGGATCTGCCAAAACTAAGCGCGCTAATGCGATTTGTTGCGATTGAGTTGCGAGCAATTTGGTTCCACCGGTACCAACACGTGTTTCTAGACCCTCCGGTAATTCCTTGGCCCACAATTGCGCATCGACAGCTGCAAGTGCGCCCCAAATTTCCTCATCAGTAGCGTTAGGACGAGCGAGTGTCACATTCTGTGCAAGAGTGCCAACAAAAATATGATGCTCTTGCGTAACAAGGGCAACGTGGCGACGCGCTTTCTCGACTGGCAAATATCCAATTTCGCTCTGGCCAACAGTAAGAGTTCCAGAGCCAGGTACCTGGATTCCAGCAAGCAATTTTCCGAGGGTAGATTTACCGGCACCAGAAGGACCAACTATTGCAACGCGAGTACCTGGTTCTACAAGGAATGAAATACCTTTAAGTACATCCCTGCCGCTCTTATAGCCATAACGAATATCTTCTCCCTTGACCTCAAATCCCACAGGGTCAGAATCCTTAATCTCTCTCTCGTCTACTTCATGGATACCGAGCAATCGAGAAAGAGACGCTTTCCCACCTTGCAATTCATCGATCCACCAGAGAAGGCCCTCGAGTGGATCAATCATCATTTGCGAATAAAGCAGGCTTGTCGTGATCTGGGCAATAGTGAGAGCGCCCAGATTGAAATAGTGAGATCCAACAAGCAAAACAACAGCAAGTGGGAATATGTAGCCGGTTTCTACAAAAGGAAACCACTGGCATCGCAATCGCAATGTGTAGCGTTCCCATTCGATCCAACGAGCTAACGCCGCATCACTTCTTTCAACTCTGTCATCTCCTAGACGAAGTGACTCGATCGTGCGTCCAGATTCTGCAGTTTCTACGAGGATCGAATTCATGAGCGCATAAGAGGATGCTTCAGTGCGATAGGCCTGGGGCGAGCGGCGGAGATAGCGCCGAGTCACCACGAAAATTAGTGGCATGCCTATCAAAACAGCTGCGATAAAAATGGGAGCGGTGAGACCGATTGCAATGAGAATGGAAGTTAGAGATACAAGGCAGATTGTGATGATTGGAACTGCGTCTCTTACTGCCCATTGAATGTGGTCGATATCCGTAGTTGTTCGACTTAATAGCTCGCCGCTTCCGGCTCGTTCAACTACGTTAGGAGGAAGTTCGACTACGCGTTCCAGGAATCGCTCACGTAAGGAGGAGAGAACGAATTCACCAAGTATCGATGCCTTAACACGAGTCCAGTAAGCAAATATTGTTTGTACGACAAGGGCACTGCCAGCTATGAGTACTGTCTGCAGAATATGAGCGTGCTTAGGGTCTGAACTGAGTGTGCCTAATAGATTTCCAAAGACACGAGGTGAAACCAGCGCGCAACCAGCGGTAATTAACTGAAGCGCAGCAACAACGTAGAAGCCACGACGGTGTTTCATGACCAAGGTGTACATCTCACGATTTACCGTTGATGCCTTTGCGATAGGCAAACGAGAGGAGGCTCTACC
>QYPT01000121.1 GCA_007280125.1 Streptomycetaceae bacterium
CGAGCAGCCAAAGCATCAACTGATATTTCAATACCTGGAGCAAGCGCGCCACCTAGGAATTCACCTTTGGGTGAGACGACATCGAGATTTGTTGAAGTACCAAAATCAACGACAATCGAAGATCCTTCAGGAAAGAGAGTATGCGCCGCTAAGGTGTTAACAATGCGGTCGGCACCTATCTCTTTTGGATTGTCCACTAACAATGGGACTCCGGTCTTAATCCCTGGCTCGACAATTGTCACTCGGATATCAGGAAAATAACTTGCAATCATTGTTCGCATTTCGCGAAGTGTTGCAGGAACGGTTGAGCAAACAGAAAGTCCATCTATCTCATAACCTTTTACGAGCGCCCCAAATTGAAGCCATAATTCATCTGCAGTATTTCGCGGGTCAGTTTTGACTCTCCACGAACGAATTAATTCAGAACCTTGGAAAACCCCAAGAACAGTATTGGTATTACCTACATCGATAGTTAGTAGCATTTAGATCTCCGCCTTTAGGTCGAGTCCGATGTCTAATACTGGTGCAGAATGCGTAAGAGCGCCAATGGCTATGTAATCAACCCCTGATGCCGCATAAGATTTAGCGTTGTCTAGAGAAATACCCCCAGATGCCTCAAGTTTGCATTGGCCAGAGACCAGCGCCACCGCCTGCTTGCATTCCTCTGGGGTCATGTTGTCCAACAGCACAAGCTCTGGCTTAAAGGGGAGAATTTCTCGTAGCTGGTCAAGAGTGTCAACTTCGATTTCAACGTCCACGTCTGGAAAAAGATTTCGAACTTTCTCAAACGCCTTACTAACTCCGCCGGCAGCTTCAATGTGGTTATCTTTGATGAGAGCCGATTGGCTAAGTGACATCCTGTGGTTAGTACCGCCACCCATTCTCACTGCATATTTTTCTAATTCACGAAATCCCGGCGTCGTCTTTCTTGTGTCACGAATCTTTGTATCGTGACCAGCTACAGCGTCAACCCAGATTCGAGTCAGAGTAGCAATGCCGCTGAGGTGTCCTAGAAAATTAAGTGCTGTTCTTTCAGCCAAGAGAATTGCTCTAGTAGAACCGTGAGCGCGGATGATTTCTGTTCCAGCTTGGACGTGATCTCCATCGCTGACTAAAAGCTCAATTGAAGAAATTCCGACAAATTCCAGCGTAGCTTGAGCAATATGTAGCCCCGCAATTACTCCTGATTTGCGAGCTACAAAATGTGCAGTTGAAAGATCCTCGGAATCAACTGTTGCAACAGAAGTGATGTCTTGCCCACCATCTAGATCTTCGGCAATAGCTAACTTGATAAGTTCGAGTGTTGAAGCAGTGACTTTAATATCGCTCATTGTTTAGTCACCTCCTGGAAAGTTGTTTCCCAATTTCCAGATTTATCCATGTGCTGTGAGATTCTTTTTGACCATGTTGATAGTTTCTCTGGAAAATCCTCACGCCAATGTGACCCTCGTGTCTCTTCTCTTACAAGAGCTGACCGCACAATTGCTTGCGCAAGTTGAAATAGATTTGTTGTTTCCCAAGCTTCAACGCATGGTTGGTCGCTGCTTTGTTTTCCAATTTCAATAAGGTCACTCTCGGTTCGAGTTAACGAATCACGAGATCGAAGTACCCCTGCACCGCGACTCATACTTGCTTGCAACTTCTTGCGAATAGTTGGATCCAATAAGAAAGTTGGCTCATCAATAATAATCGGTTCGGTAAAATCAGGTGTATTGGCCGCGATATCTGCAGCAATGCGAGCACTAAAAACTAAACCTTCTAATAGAGAATTCGATGCCAGGCGATTTGCACCGTGCACTCCAGAGCATGCAGTTTCTCCGCAGGCATAGAGCCCTGAAACGCTCGTGTGTCCATTGAGATCCACTCGTACGCCGCCAGATGCATAGTGTGACGCAGGTGCAACTGGTATTAAATCTTTTAGTGGATCAATTCCGTGTGCCAAGCATGAAGCGTAAATTGTAGGAAAGCGCTCAACAAAGCCATCAATGTGTCGAACATCGAGCCACACATGGTGGGCGCCAGTTTCGTTCATGTGACGCATAATTGCTTTTGCAACTACATCACGTGGAGCCAATTCTGCTAGTTCATGTACACCCAGCATAAATCGCACACCAGAATCATCGACTAGATATGCGCCTTCACCACGCACCGCTTCGCTTATGAGCGGTTGCTGCCCCTGAGAATCATCGCCCAACCACAAAACAGTTGGATGGAATTGAATGAATTCAACATCTGATACATATGCACCTGCGCGTAGAGCTAGCGCAACTCCATCACCCGTTGACACTGAAGGGTTCGTTGTTTGTGCAAATACTTGACCTAGTCCTCCTGTTGCTAGGACAACAGCTCGTGCCATTGCCTGGCCCACACCATCACGAGTTCCGGCGCCAATAACGTGCAAAGTGACGCCACAAACTGCTCCTGCGCTGTTTTTTAGGGCATCTAATACAAGGGCTTGTTCGACTACCTCAATCTCAGGATCATCTTGTACGGCCGCTAGTAACGCACGGGAAACTTCAGCTCCCGTTGCATCTCCTCCTGCGTGAAGAATGCGATTGCGTAGATGTCCACCTTCTCGAGTAAGTGCAATCTCTCCGGTGGCTTCTTTATCAAAAACCGCACCTCTCGCAATGAGTTTGCCAACTGCTTCTGGTCCTTCAGTCACAAGAACTTTTACTGCTTCAATATCGCAAAGGCCTGCACCTGCAACAAGTGAGTCTTTCTCATGTTGGCCTGGAGTATCACCTGGTCCCAGCGCTGCAGCTATTCCACCTTGTGCCCATTTAGTTGAGCCTTCATCAACACTTGCTTTAGTTACCAGCAAAACTGAAAGTCCAAAGGTTCGAATCTGTAGAGCAGTTGTTAGTCCTGCTACTCCAGAACCAACAACAATTACATCTGCTGCAGCAGTCCACCCAGGGTTGGGTGCTAATAGCTTCATGAGTTATCTCCAGGAAGATTCTCTAATAATTTATCAACACGACCATGCTGCGGCAATTGAGCTTCTGGATCAATTTCAAGCCATGGCTCTAAAACAAATCTACGTTCATGGGCGCGAGGATGTGGAAGCTCAAGGTGTGGATCTCCGCTGACAAGTTCTCCGTAAGTAATCAAATCCAAATCAATTATCCGCGGTCCCCACTTCTCTGTTCGGACGCGACCCATGCTTTTCTCGATACCTTGTAAAACACTGAGTAAGTCATGCGGAGGTAATTCGCTATCAATAATGCAGACTGCATTTATGTAATCTGGTTGGGCAGGACCTCCGACAGGTTTCGTCTGATGAAATGCAGAAACGGCCAACAAGTCTGTTGCTTGTGCCAATAGCGCCAATGCCATATCCATAGCTGCTTGTGGGTCGTCTAAGTTCGAACCTAGTGCAACTACTGCTTTCATCGCGCACGTTCTATCGCTACAGAAATGTCCAAGACTTCAGCATTTACAGGCGCTTGAGGTTTATGAACAATCACTTTAACGTGAGAAAGAATCGTGTAACTATTTAATAAGGCGTCAGATATGTCGCCAGCTAGTTTTTCAATAAGTTGAACCGGTTTTCCAGTGATACACGCTACAACTACATCACAAACTGTCCCGTAATCAATGGTGTCCTCGAGAGCATCGCTCTGAGATGCGGGTGCTAGATCAAGAAAGAGTTCGACATCTACGTAAAATTCTTGCCCGTTCTTGGTTTCGTGCTCAAAAACTCCGTGATAGCCAAAGCCACGGATTCCTTTAATAACAATCGAATCACTCATGAAAGTGCCTAGCTACAGCTATGGCATCTCTATGGGGCTTCACACTATGAACTCTAACTCCCCAAACGCCCTGTCCCGCAATCAAGGCGGTCAAGGCAACGCTTGCCTCTTCACGATCATCAGGAGATTGTGCATTTACCGCACTCCCAAGAAACCTCTTTCGGGAAGCACCTATAAGTACTGGTAATCCAAGCCTCTTTATCTCATCTAGATTTCGCAAGATCTCCCAATTGTGTTCGGCTTCCTTAGCGAAACCCAGTCCGGGATCAATAATCAAATGGTCTCGTGTTATTCCAGATGCCAGCGCTTCCTCAACTCGTGCGTTGAGTTCCGTAACTACCTCAGAGACAACATCTCGATATACCGCAAGTGAAACCATTTCTTGAGAATTTCCTCGCGAATGCATTGCGATATACGGACAACCAAGTGAGGCAACAGTTCGGAGCATTTCATCATCAGCTAAACCCGCACTGACATCGTTAACTATCTGGGCACCGGCTTCAATGGCCGCTTTCGCTGTTATTGCTTGTTTAGTGTCGATGCTGATGATTGCACCACTAGCGCGTAATTTTTCAATTACTGGCAAGACGCGGGATTGTTCCTCATCAGCAGAGACTCGTGCAGCACCAGGACGTGTTGACTCACCGCCAATATCAATGATGTCTACGCCTTCTGAAATCATCTGCAACGCGCGATTAACGGCCAATTCAGTGCTGTTGAAACGGCCACCATCAGCAAAGGAATCTGGAGTTACATTAAGAATTCCCATGACAATCATTCGATCATTAGGCAATCCAAGAATCGTCATGTGGTCTTACCGATTTGTAATAAGGCTAATTGCTTCAGCACGTGTGGTCGAATCTCGTAATACACCTCGAACCGCACTGGTTACTGTTCGTGCCTGGGTTTTGCGCACTCCACGCATTGACATACATAGGTGTTCGCATTCAATGATTACGATGACACCAGCAGGGTTAAGAATCTCAACAATCGCATCTGCAATCTGAGATGTCATGCGCTCTTGTACTTGCGGCCTGCGTGCATAGAGATCAACCAGTCGAGCAATCTTTGACAAGCCCGTAACGCGGCCCGATGGAATATAGCCAACGTGTGCAACTCCATGAAATGGAGTCAGATGATGTTCGCAATGTGAGAACACCTCTATATCTTTGATTATCACTAACTCTTCGTGACCAATATCAAAAGTTGTTGCAAGTACTTCTTGTGGCGATTGCCAAAGCCCAGCAAAGTTTTCGGCGAATGCTCGAGCAACACGTGCTGGGGTTTCTCTTAATCCGTCACGGTCAGGGTCTTCGCCAATTGAAAGAAGAAGCTCTTTTACAGCCGCTTCAGCACGTTGTTGATCAAAAGCGCTCTTAGCGCGACCATCATTTGGCCCCATGGAAACTGGGGAAATATCACTCACTTGTCTTCTTCGCCTTCCGAGTTTTCTTTACGGGAGCGATTTCTACTGGTCCAAGCGCTGCTTGCGTTGGCACTGGAGGCAAAAGAGATGGAACTCTGGTCAACGAGCCCGTCCATGCCGGCCTCTTGTTCCAGGATTTTACCTTTTCAAATATCTGCGCGATCTCCTCTTTGTTGAGGGTTTCTCTTTCAAGGAGTTGTACAACCATTTGGTCAAGAATAGTGCGGTTATCTTCCAAAATATCGTATGCCTGTTGATGGGCATTCTCAATGAGGCGACGAATTTCAGAATCAACAACAGCCGCAATGCTTTCTGAGAAGTCGCGAGTGTGTCCGTAATCGCGTCCCATAAATGGTTCTGATGCATCGCTGCCAAGCTTGAGAGCACCGATTGCTTCTGTCATTCCATATTGGGTAACCATTGCGCGAGCCAGGGCCGTAGCTTTTTCAATATCGTTACTTGCTCCTGTAGATGGATCATGGAAAATTAATTCCTCCGCTGCGCGGCCACCAAGAGAATATGCCAACTGATCAAGAAGTTGATTACGTGTTACAGAGTATTTGTCTTCATCCGGCAAAATCATCGTGTATCCAAGAGCGCGACCTCGCGGCATGATTGTGATTTTGTGAACTGGGTCTGTGTGTGGCAAAGCATGGGCCACTAGTGCATGTCCTGCTTCGTGATAAGCGGTTACTCGTCTTTCTTCCTCGCTCATGAGACGGCTCTTACGCTGTGGACCTGCCATCACGCGATCAATCGCTTCATCGAGTTCGGAATTACCAATGACTTTCTTTTCCTCGCGCGCTGTAAGAAGTGCAGCCTCGTTAAGCACGTTTGCCAAATCTGCACCAGTAAATCCTGGAGTACGTCGTGCATAGGCAAGAAGTTCGACATCTTTAGAAATTGGCTTACCTTTTGCATGCACCTGAAGAATCGCTTCCCGACCTTTAAGATCGGGGCGTTCTACCGGAATCTGACGATCAAATCGACCTGGACGCAAAAGCGCAGGATCCAATACATCAGGACGGTTTGTGGCAGCAATCAAAATAACTGAACCATTGCTTTCAAATCCATCCATCTCTACAAGCAAAGCATTCAGAGTTTGTTCGCGCTCATCGTGTCCGCCACCTAGACCAGCGCCACGTTGGCGTCCAACTGCATCAATTTCATCCACGAAAACAATTGCAGGTGCGTTTTCTTTTGCTTGAGCGAAAAGATCGCGCACTCTTGCTGCGCCGACGCCCACGAACATTTCAACGAAATCAGAGCCAGAAATTGAATAGAAGGGGACATTTGCTTCGCCGGCGACAGCCCGTGCAAGAAGCGTTTTACCTGTACCTGGAGGACCGTATAGCAAAACACCTTTGGGGATTTTTGCGCCTAACTCCACATACTTAGGTGGGTTAGCAAGGAAATCTTTAATTTCCATAAGTTCTGCCACTGCTTCTTGGGCACCGGCAACATCGGCGAAAGTTGTCTTAGGTACATCGTTGCTCTGGAGCTTCGCACGTGATTTTCCAAATGAGAATGCACGCGAGCCACCATTAGCTTGACTCATCATCAAGAAGAACAGGAATCCAATTATGAGAATTGGACCGAACGAAAAGAAGATGGAAAGAAGCAGCGATTGCGTAGCAACTTTTACAGTCCACGAACCTGGAGGCGGGTTGCTTGTGAGCGCATCAATAAGTGTTGGTTCTTGTCCTGTGATGTATGAAGCTTGAACCTTCTTGGCGCCCTTGATTGTATTACCCGATTTTAAGATCGCCTGAATCTTTTGCTCTTTATCAATCAAAACTACTGAGTCAACTTGACTCTTTGCAATTGAATCCAAAATCTGTGAAGTGGTCACTTGCGTGTATTGGTTGCTTGCACTTGAGATTTGACCAAAGACTGTCACGGCGACGATTGCAGCAACTATCCAGAAAAGAGGGCCTCGAAAAATCTTTTGAAATCTAGTCAAAGGTTTCTTTGGCACTGCATTCTTGGAAGTCTTTTTCTTATCGTCGGCCATAATTTTTTTGAGTTCTCTTCTCTTAGGAGTAGATGTGCTTGGAAAGTACGCCAATAAAAGGAAGGTTGCGATATTTCTCGTTGTAATCCAATCCATAACCAACAACGAAATCTGATGGAATTTCAAAACCTACATACTTAACTGGAACTTCAACTTTTGCTGCGTCAGGTTTGCGCAAGATGGCAAGAATTTCCACGCTCTTGGCTCCGCGTGATTCTAGGTTTGCCTTAAGCCATGAAAGTGTTAGGCCCGAGTCAACGATATCTTCGACAATAAGAACTTCGCGACCTGTGATGTCTCTATCTAAATCCTTGAGGATCCTCACAACGCCACTGGATTTAGTGCCTGAACCGTATGATGAAACAGCCATCCAATCCATTTCAATATGACTTTGAAGAGCACGTGCTAAATCGGCCATGGCCATTACTGCACCTTTAAGCACACCGACTAACAAAAGATCGCGACCTGCGTAATCGATATCGATTTGTGCAGCCATTTCTTTTATTTTTGCGTGCAAATCTTCTTCGGAAACAATCACGCGTTCTACGTCATTACCAATAGCTGAAAGATCCACGGTGCCTCGCTGCTCTCAAGTCGGGTTGGATGATGGGGCTAAGAGCGAAAGTCTGCCCGATAAACGCCCAACCTTCACACCGCCAGGGAGGTCGCAGGCTCCTTGGCCATGCCAATTTGTGACCAGTGCCTCAATTGCGCTCACGTGATCGGCGCTAATCGACCCTTGAGGGGCTCCAGCGGCGTAAACAGCCATTCGTAGAACCCGAGTACGGACCGCTTTGGGCATCTTCTCCAGGGCTGAAATATCCAGGGAGGCTTTTTCCATGTGAGCGAATTCTCGCTCAGCCCACTCATCTAGGGCATCGGCATCATCACGAAGGAGCTTTGCACTTCGAGCTAACGCCTCAGCAACTCCAGGTCCAATCCCTTCTTCAAGCGCCGGAAGTAATACTTCGCGAACTTTCACTCGTAAGAATTCTTGATCGCTATTTTGTGGATCGTTCCAGGGAGTGAGTTCAACTTCTGTGCACGCGGCAACAGTTTGTGCGCGTGAAATACTTAGCAACGGTCTGATGTATGCGCCATTGCGTGGAGCCATTCCTGATAATGATCGCGCACCAGACCCACGGGCTAAGCCAAGCAATACTCCCTCAGCTTGATCATCACGAGTGTGGCCTAAGAAGATTTTCATTGCTCCATATTTTTCAGCACTGGAATTCAACGCGGCATAACGAGCACGCCTAGCGGAGGCTTCCATCCCATCGGTCAGGTCAACTACAACTGAGACTATTTCGCTCGTATCAATGCCCATTGTCTTGAATTGTTCAATGACTTTTTCTGCCTGGGCGCGTGAACCTTCTTGGAGTTGATGATCGATAGTTATTCCAACTACTTGGATGGCAAGATTCTTTGCTTCAAGGGCGATAGCAAAACTCATAGCTAATGAATCGGCGCCACCAGAACAGGCAACAATAATTGTGTCACCGGCCGAACACTCGGATAATTCGCTACGTACCGCGCTGCGGATTTTCACCATAGCGCTAGTGGCAGTCATAGGGCTAAGACTAGACCCGACCACCAAATGGCATAAGCCCGTTAATGCTGTACATATTAGAAAATATCAAGCCAGTCTTTCGAGAGTTGGCTTCCCACATCATCCCGTTACCCGCATAAATACTGATGTGGTGAATAGATCCGATAGTTCCGTTAAAGGAATAGAAGAGAAGGTCTCCTGGAACAAGTTCGGTCAGCTTTACATGCATAGTTGCAACTGAATATAGGGCAGCGTTGAGGCGACCCCACTCTGGATAGCCGAGTCCAGCTGACTTAAATGCTGCGTAGACCAAGCCAGAACAGTCGTAGGAATTCGGGCCTTGCGCGCCCCACACATATGGCTTCCGCGCCAGAACTTGTTTCTTTGCATAGGCAACTGCTTTCAACCTTTGACCTTCGGTTGAACGAATCGAAGAGCGACCCTTGAATCCAAGATCTGGCCAAATCTTCTTCTGTCCTGGAGTTTGCGCTGCTTGATTGGCATTAGCTTCTTCTAGTAAAGCAAGCTGTCTTTGTTGTTCAAGAGTTATTCGAATCTTCTTAGCGCCGGCCAACTCTTTCATCAACTGATCTTGAACTTTCTGCAACTTGCTGACTTCAACTTGTTGTGCAGCTTTTGCATCATCCGCAATTTTCTTTGCCGCAGCAACTTTATCTGTCGCAACCTGCTGCGCTACCTTTGCATCATCGGCTTGTTTCTTTGCGGCGCGCGCCACAACTTCAGCTGCCTTGTAACGATCTAGAGCCGTTGAATTATGTTCACCTAACGTTCCTAGAATTGATAATCGATCTGCTAAATCTTGTGGTCCGTTAGAACTCAATAGCGGTTCAATGTCGCCAAATCCTCCGCCCAAAATATAGGCGTTCGATGCAAGCTTGCCGATGACTCTATGCGCTGCAGAAACATCAGCAGCTGTTAACCTCGCATGCGCGGCGGCGGCTTTCGAAACTGTTATTGCTACTGCCAGCTCGCGCTGAGCCTTCTGATAGGAGGCTCTTGCGGCATCGGATTTAGCGGTAAGTGATCGAAGAGTTTGATTTGCCGCATTCAATATTGCTGCAGCTTTGTTTGCCGCGTTGCGTTTAGCCGCTTCAGCTTTCTTCGCTGCTTCGATTTGAGCAAGAGTTGGTTTAGGAGTTTTTGCGTATGCAGGAGTTGAGCTGCAGAGCAATCCTGCAACCAAGGCAATAACAATCAAACGTGTGCGTCTCACTGGGGAACCTCCTGAGGGCATAATGCTAAATGATGAATGCCGAATTCAAAGGTAGATCCAACTCGTGTCTTTAGTTGGATACATCTCTACGCCTGAAAAGAACTGAAACTACGAGAACTCCCAGTGCGAGATAGGCAGAAACTACCCACATTGCATGCATATAGGAGGCATTGAAATCTCCTCCAGAGGAAATAGTTGTAATTAATTGTCCTGGCATCCATGTTGCAGAATGTTTCACAGTGGCAGCGATTATATTTTCAAGAATTAACAACCATGCAACACCGAGGGATATTGCTGGAATTGGTGCTCGGAATACCAAACCTAAAATCATGCCAATCGTCCCAGAAGCTAGTACTGAAAGAAAGACATTGATAAAGGTATGAAATAGCGCAGTACGTGCATCAGCCGTTGTCCAGGCTGTTGTAGAAACTTTCGCTTTTCCGGAAAGCGCAAAAGCTAATGCGATGCTGACCACTGCCGAGACAATGACAGTGGCAAGAGCAAAAGAACACATAGAAATAAATTTGCCAAGCAATAACGTTAAACGTTTTGGTTGGCGAACTAAGAGATTGCGCAAAGTACCATGCGTATATTCTTGAGCCGTTTGTGAAGCGAAAACGCAGAGGGCTACTAAACCTAAGAGTCCTGCAGCGCTGCTAAAACCAATTGATAGGCCTTGTGGTAATTCCAAAGTTTGGCGACTAATCATTTGACCTTCGCGCGCGTTTCCTCTTTCTGAATCGATAAGCAAGAAAAGAAGTGAAGTAACAAGTGCGGTGACACCAGCAACTGCTCCCATGGTTCCTAGGAAAAGAGTTGGGCGGCGAAGCTTGCGCCATTCGGCAAAGAAAACGCGAATCATTCTGAATCCCCTGTCATTTCAAAGAAAGTTTCTTCAAGCGATGGCAACACCGGTGCAAGTTGCGCCAAAGTTATTCCGGCATCGAATGCCATCTTGTTGAGTATTGGAGCCCATTCGGTTGGTCCAAGAATGTGCGCAGCGCCGTCAATGACTGTTCCTTCGTGCCCTGCATCATGCGCTATCGCCAGCAGCTTCACCAAATCTTGTGGATCAGAACTCTTAGCAATAATTGTTGGTTGTTGGCGAAGCAATAGGTCTTGAGTTTTTCCTGCAAAAATGACTTCACCTTTGCGAAGCATGACAAGTGAGTCGCTAATCATTTCAATTTCAGAAAGCAAATGTGATGAAACAAAAACAGTTGTTCCCTCATTTGCTAAATCACGAAGTAACTCGCGAATTTCTTGAATTCCCGCGGGATCTAAACCGTTAGTTGGTTCATCAAGCATTAACAATTGTGGATTTGGTAGAAGCGCTGCAGCTATACCAAGGCGTTGCTTCATACCCAATGAATAAGTTTTGTATTTGGAGTCGCCGCGATCGCCAAGCCCAACCCTCTCGAGCAAGCCTTGCACTTGATCAAGTGAATACCCTCCGAGGGTTGCAAGTACGCGCAAGTTTTCGGCACCAGATAGAGCAGGATAGAAAGCAGGTCCTTCAATCATTGCTCCAACGCGAGCTAGGTAACGCTCGGGGTGATTAATGGGTTCACCCAAAATGGTGCCCGATCCTGCTGTCGGAGAAATTAAACCAAGCAACATCCGCATGGTGGTTGTCTTGCCGGATCCATTAGGACCTACAAATCCGCAGACCGTACCGAGTGGTACTTCGAAATTAGCGCCCGAAACGGCCGCTCTATCGCCATATATCTTTGTGAGGTCTTTGACGGCAATTGCCAATTCGGGGGATGCATGAGTGGACATGTTGGCACCTTACACTTCCTACATGAGTAAACGCCTCTGGGGCTACCAACCAAGAAACGAACGCCCCGAACCTTCATGGGAGTTGCACCCGGATACTCATGCGATACGCGCAGGATTAGCGCGTTCCGGATTTGGTGAAACTTCTGAAGCCCTTTACCTCAATAGTGGTTTTACCTATTCCAGCGCAGAGCAAGCGGAGTCATCATTTGCTGACGAAACCGATCATTATGTATATGGGCGTTTTGCGAATCCAACAATCTCTATGTTCGAGCAACGCCTTGCCGCAATAGAGGGTGCAGAGTTTTGTGTCGGAACTGGTTCTGGAATGTCAGCAATGTTCGCATCTGTGGCCTGTTTAGTTAAAGCAGGAGATCGCATTGTTGCATCGGCATCCATGTTTAGTTCGTGCTACGTAGTCTTGATGGAAATACTTCCAAAATGGGGAGTGACTACTGAATTAGTACAAGGAAATGATCCAGAAGTTTGGGCAAAAGCTCTATCTCTTCCAACTAAGGCAGTTTTCTTAGAAACTCCAAGCAATCCAATGCTAGAAGTTGTTGACATCCGAATGGTCAGCGACTTGGCACATAAAGTTGGAGCCACCGTCATAGTTGATAACGTGATGGCATCACCTGTTTTACAAAAACCCCTGGAGCACGGCGCTGACGTTGTTATGTACTCAGCCACTAAACATATTGATGGTCAGGGTCGCGTTCTTGCTGGTGCAATATTGGGTAGCGAGTCATACATTAAAGAACAACTCAATCCATTTATTCGCCACACCGGGCCATCGCTCAGTCCATTTAATGCCTGGGTTCTAGTGAAATCACTTGAAACTATGAGCATGCGAGTCAAGCGTATGAATAACAGCGCTCAGTTAATCGCTGAATTCCTCGAATCACGCCCTGAGATTAAGAGTGTTCGATATCCAGGATTAAAATCTCACCCTGGTTATCAGACAGCTCAAAGACAAATGGATGGCGGCGGCTCAACTATCGGTATTGAATTTGCTGGAAAGCAAAATGACACTTTCAAATTCATGAATGCACTCAGGATTATTGATATCTCAAATAACTTAGGCGACAGCAAGTCTTTAATAACTCATCCAGCCTCTAGTACTCATAGACGTTTATCCCCTGAAGTCCAGGCGGAGATGGGAATTACGGGATCTGTATTGCGTTTATCGGTGGGGCTAGAACATCCTGAAGATCTGCTACGCGATATTGAGCAAGCTCTTTAATTAAGTAGTTGGGCAACTACAAGTAGCCCTGAATACAAACTTAAATACGTTATAGACCAATGGAAAATCTTTCCTGCAGTCTTTGCATAGGATTCAGAATTATCCCGCAACTGCAAAAGTTGATAAGCAAAAACTAAACCTAGGCCAACAGTCATGACCAAGGCCCATAAAGGTAACTCTGCAGTTTTAATTAGGACAACTGAAGAGGCGATCATCGCAATAGTGTGAAACCACATTTCTATTCGAACTCTTTCGCGCGTTGCAACAACTGGAAGCATTGGAACTCCAGCGGCTGCGTAGTCATCTTTATATTTAATAGCGAGCGCCCAAAAATGTGGTGGAGTCCAAAAGAAAATTACTAAAAAGAAAGCAAGAGCCGACATCGAAAGTGAGTTAGTAATTGCTGCCCATCCGATGAAAACAGGCATACAACCTGCAGCACCTCCCCACACAATATTTTGTGCCGTGCGTCGCTTAAGTCCCATTGTGTAAATGAGAACGTAATATGCAATTGCAATGAAGGTAAGAAGTGTCGCTAATGGAGTAGTAAATACCCAGAAAATTATTAGGGAGAGTATTCCGATTAGAGTTGCAAAAATTGAAGCTTCTTTATTATTTAAAACTCCGGTGACTAATGGGCGTTTAGATGTGCGCGCCATAAGCCGATCTAAATCACTTTCGATAATCATGTTAAAGGCGTTTGCAGAACCCGCGGCCAATGTTCCACCGATAATCGCTGCAAGAGTGACGCCAAGTGGAGGTAAGGATTTATTGGCCAAGACCATTGCTGGCAGTGTCGAAATCAGAAGTAGCTCTACGACCCTTAATTTCATTAAGTCGATGTAGCCACGGACCTTTTCACGCGTGGAAGATTGAGCGGCGATGGTCATTAGTGGAGTTTACTCAGCAACGTTGAACGTGCTTCCCAGGGTGCTCTCAGACTAAAGGGTTATTTTCCTCCTAACGAAAGGGAGAAGATCATGACTACAAATACTCCAAAGCCAGAATGGTTCGAAATGGCCGATGCCGATAACGCGGCTTCAGGCGCTAATCGCTCTGCTCGTGCAGGGATAACCCGACGTGGCCGTTTTGTTGCCCTCTCAGCTCCACTGCTTCTAGTAGCGAGCGGATTCATGTACTCCCAGGCTTCCGACCAGGGTCCTGCCTCGGCCTCAGAAGTGGCCAGCGCCAGCTCCCTTAATCAGAGCGCTCCTGCAGTTGATCAGAACGCTTCTGCATCTAGCCAGGGCGCCCCTGCATCTAGCCAATCACTTTCTACCTCTTCGGCTCCAAAGCAAGTGGCACCTCAACAAGCCACAGTTACTTCATTAACCAACTCATTGCCTAAGCCAACAGTGTCAGCAGCCTCCATGGGTGACGACGATGAAGGCGACGACGACTAAGCCCTATATTCTTACCGAATGCGCCAACGTTCATTCATTCTTTTATGCACGCTGGTATTCGTAAGCTATTTAGTTCCACAATCAATTGCCGATGACACGGTCACATCAACTTCATCCTCACCTGCAAAGAGTTCTGCCCAGACGCGGTTGACTCTCGTAAAAACTATTACCGGAGATATCACGCCCAAATCTGTTCGGGCATCAGGTACCGGACTAGTAAGCGCGCACAACATGATGTACCGCCACTCCGTAACTATTTATGATACGAAAACTCTCGAACTTCTAAAGACCATTCCTGATTCGATTTCTCTCTCTAAATTTGGGTACAAGCAATATTCCGGAGATTACCAAGGTGCACCGGTTGAGGGTTCATATTCACCCGATGGTAAATATCTATATGTAACTAATTATGCAATGTATGGAAAAGGTTTCAATCGAGAAGGGCACGACACTTGCAGCCCAGCTTCTAAGTTTGATCGAAGTTTTCTGTACAGAATCAACCTTAGTAATTACGAAATTGATGCCGTCTACCAAGTTGGAGTTGTGCCTAAGGTTGTAGAAGTCACTCCAGATAATAAGTATTTACTTGTTACTAACTGGTGCTCCTATGATCTAACGGTAATTTCAATCGAAACCCAGAAGGTCATAAAGTCTCTTTCAATTGGCGCATACCCGCGGGGCATTGTGGTTTCTAAGGATTCAACCACGGCGTACGTTGCACAGATGGGTGGCACAACAATTCATCAAATTGACTTAAGAACTTTTGCTAAAAAACTAATTCCTATAGGAGTTAATCCACGGGCAATTGTGCTTTCACCAGATAACTCCAAGCTTTACGCAACACTCAATCAATCAGGAAAAGTAACTGCCTACGACTTAGTTAAACGTAAAACCATCGCCACGGTTACAACTGGCAAGGCAGCACGAAGTTTGGCCATCTCAAGTGATGGCACAGCGCTATTTGTTGTTAATTTTGAAAGTGGAACCGTATCCAAGCTCAATGCTTCTAATTTGAAGATTCTTCAAACAGTTAAGGTCTGCACACAACCAATCGGTGTTACTTATGACGCAACCATGAATCGAACGTGGGTGGCTTGCTATTTAGGACAAATAAAGGTTTTCGATAACCTTTAAGCGGCTGGGCTAATAAGAGGAGCCGCCAATTTCCCAAAGAGCTTGTCGATGGTTGTTCGAGCGGCATTTGTAGGAACAGATCCCACATGAATGTGGTCTGCAATAGCCACAACGATGTATTGGCGATCACCTGAGTCCACATACCCAGCCAAACTCACTGTTCCATCTAGTGTTCCTGTTTTTGCGTGTACGAGACCCACTGCCTGAGGCGCCGTTGTTAAATATCGTTTCTCTAACGTGCCAGAAACCCCAGAAACTGGAAGCCCCTCATAAATTGGTAAGAATTTAGGATCGTCTCGGATCTTCTGTAAAAGCTCGGCAACTAATTTTGCTGTGACTCGATTCTCTTTCGAAAGACCACTT
The DNA here is from genome assembly GCA_007280125.1 of Streptomycetaceae bacterium. Lineage (GTDB taxonomy): Bacteria > Actinomycetota > Actinomycetes > Nanopelagicales > Nanopelagicaceae > QYPT01. The sequence continues at coordinate 15,901 of QYPT01000121.1, forward strand.
CCATCAAAAATCTCAAGACCGGTGGGATCCACTTCAAGACGAGCCACTGCATCATTAATAGTCATTGAGACGCCAAGGTTGCTCATCCCGTATCCAGCAACACTCGAAGCATTGAGAACCAATCTATTGGCTAAATTGTTATCGCTCCATAAAATTGCGAACTTAACCATTTCTCTCACGGTAGGTGAATAAACGGTTGCAATTTCTTCTTTCGAATTAGTTATAACTTCACTCTTTGATAAAGGCGTGAACGTTGCTTTAAAGCCAGCGTTCTTAAATGCTGTTTCGATGAGCGGACGATCTTTAGTGAATAGACCTGAATAACCGATTGACACGCTCTTGAAAGGTATTCCTTGGGAGTTCTTTAGAACAGGAATTGCTTTCTTTATGAGGTTGCCAATCCAGGCCCTCTTGTTGGCAACTGCCTCTTTATATGTATTAGTCAGCCAAGGATCATAAGAGCCAACTAGAACCAATGATGCTGATTCTTGTCCTGAATAAAGCCTGGTTTCATATCTTAGTTCGGGGTCTATAAATTCGAGTGTTGCTGTAGCAGCGAGAACTTTCATTACCGAAGCGGGCTTGCGCGATGACGTTGAATCCTTTTCGAATATAACTTCTCCTGTTGCCCGGTCAATAACAATGATTGCAGGATCTGCCAAAGTCGCCGAGAGAGATGTGCGTTGGAAATATGAGGAGATCTGTGAAGCTGACAATGTCGAAGAAGCATGAGATGACGACGCACTAGTTCCAAAGCTAATGACGAGAACTAGAGCAGAGCAAAGAAGCTTCTTCATAAAGACTATTTCCAGAAGAGGGCGATAAGGATGTTGAAGGTAGTAAGCCCTACAAGAGTTAACCATGTTGAATTCTTAAGTTCTGGTTTCTTAACATTACGGAAACCAATAACGATGATGGCGATGAGGACGAGAAACTTAATCCCTACCCAACCATTATTTAGAAGCGGCCACTTCTCGGCATCTTCGGTGTGCAAAGGTGTGCGAAGTCCAACCATCGCTAATCCTGCAACTAGGGCAGTGAGCGCGCTGTGCATTGCAGCAGGGTGGAGCTTTCGAGGATTCATCTTAAATTGAAGTAGTAGTAAAGCCATCAATGCAATAATTGAAAGTACGTGGACGATAAGCAAAATCGAACTGAGTGCACTCATGGTTTTCTCCTTAGCGCTTGCGCGCAGATAGCGTTTTCAATGTATTCAGTTTAGAGTGCCGTCATGCTTCCACCTGCAACTATTGGCCCCGGCGAATTCTTTCCTGTCGTTGGCGTTGGCCCGCACGCGGAGCCATGGCCGACTGAGGCGCATTTTGACCCTGAACTTCTAGCTTCAGGAGATCGTCGAAATGTTCTGGATAAATATCGCTACTGGAGCGTTGAGGCGATCGTCGCCGACCTAAATACCAAGCGCCACGGCCTGCAAATTGCCATTGAGAATTGGCAACACGATCTCAACATTGGATCAATCGTTCGTACAGCTAATGCGTTTAACGTCTCCGGCGTCCACATCGTCGGAAAGCGCGACTGGAATAAGCGCGGAGCAATGGTCACCGACCGATACCTCACAGTCTTTCATCATCCAACTGTTGAAGACCTTGCCCTTTGGGCAAAGGAAAATAATCTGCCACTCATCGGTATAGATAATGTTCCGGGTTCGCTACGTCTAGAAGGTGCGCAACTGCCTCAAGAATGCTTGCTGCTATTTGGCCAAGAGGGCGCGGGAATGTCAGATGAAGGAATCGCAGCTTGCTCTGTGATGTACGCGATTGATCAATATGGATCTACACGATCCATGAATGCTTCAGCTGCTGGAGCTATTGCGATGTATCACTGGGCTCTGCAGCATCTGCCTCGTTAAGAAGATCAGATACTGAAGATAAACGCCTAACAATTTCATCAGCTTCTTCAATCCGGCCTAGCGTGCGCATGACAGAAGCCATTCGTGTTTCAACATCAATGATAAATTCAAAATCTCTTGGGTCTTCATCCGTTGATGTTTGTAACACGCGATCCAACGTTGCAAGGCCATCTTCCAATTTGCCTAAGAGAATTTGAGCTTTGCCAAATTCTAGTAACGCAAAAGTTTCACGAGAATGATCGTGCGCTGTCTCAAAAACATCTAGTGCTTTGCGCGCGGTTTCCAGCGCCAATTCACCATTTCCGAGCTCAACAAGGCATGCAGCAATCTTTTGATCACAGCGGCCTACATGAATTACTTCGCGATTCTTCTTATAAAGAGTCCTTGCTTCCGTGAAACTTGCGAGCGCATCATCCCAATTTTTGATCTCTCTATACGCACAACCGATGAGGTGCAGATCATTTGCCGCCCCTACTTCATCACCGTCAACGAGATGCTCTTGAGCACACTCGCGCATTGTGTCGATAACTTTCTCGTAATTCTTTGAGGAATACCACCACTCCCCAAGTGTGCAAGCAAGCTCTAGTGCAATAGGTGATTTGTTCGTGCGCAGAATCTCAACCGCTTTACTCATTGCATGAGCAGCTTCATCCATGCGTTTTAGTTGATTGAGGTTGTATCCAATTGCTGAGTACGCCTGAGCAAGTCCTTCACTGGGAGCATTTGAACCAAGATCTGAATAAATATCGCATGCTGTCTCAGCAAGTGCTAAAGCTTCGTCATATTGACCGCGGGCATAGATTCGCGCGCTAAGTTCGTAATACGTACTGGCACGTTCGGCACCGTCGACTTCTGGAATGCGATCCCAGAGCATCTCCTCAGTTACGAGATCTTCCTGACCTGCTTCGTCATCCTCGCTCATGTCACCCCCGTCACACTTCGAACTCTATACGCCACACCCACAACAGGAGGCCCCCCTGCTGAGAACTCTAGGAATTCTTAAGCGTGAATTTCAAGTGGACGAGGGGGAGATCTGGTTTTAGACTTTCTACCTGCAAACCGTTCGCATCTAGGAAATCACAGTGGAAAGGGGTTTTTCGTGAATCTCATCGTTACCGAGCCCCAGCGGGTGCCCCTGCGAGAGCGCCTCACACGTGATGAATGGCGCAGGATTTATGCGATGTTCGGCTTTATAGCCTTCCTTCACGTCGCCGGAGCCGCACTTATGTTCGCTGCAACAAATGGCCACTACAAACTAGCTGATGGTTCACTCTTTGGCTGGGGAACTGCGGCGTTGGCCTACACCCTCGGAATGCGCCATGCATTTGATGCCGATCACATTTCAGCCATTGATAACACAACTCGCAAGTTGATGAGTGAAGGCAAGCGACCTCTTGCTGTTGGTTTCTTCTTCTCCTTAGGCCACTCATCAGTCGTGGCAACCCTTGCAATCTTGCTTAACTTTGGAATTAAAGCATTGGGTTCACAACTCAAAGATGAAAACTCGTCTCTGCATCATTACACAGGGCTTATTGGAACAACCGTCAGTGGCACTTTCTTGATGCTAATTGCGATCCTCAATCTGATCATTCTCATCTCAATCCTTCGAGTCTTTTTCGATATGCGTAAAGGTATGTACAACGAAGAAGAGTTGGAAAAGCATCTGAATTCGCGCGGACTCCTCATGCGCTTCTTTGGTCCGATTGCTCGTCGAATTGATGCGAGTTGGAAAATGTATCCACTTGGAATTCTCTTTGGGTTGGGTTTTGATACCGCGACCGAAATCGGCCTGCTTGTTCTTGCGGGCTCATCTGTTATCGCGGGTTTACCGTGGTGGGCAATTCTTTCTCTACCGTTTTTCTTTGCTGGTGGAATGAGTTTGCTTGACACGATTGATGGTTCATTTATGAACTTCGCATACGGCTGGGCATTTTCTAAACCAGTGCGAAAGGTTTACTACAACATTGTCATCACTGGACTTTCTGTAGCTGTTGCACTATTTGTTGGAGGCCTAGAACTTCTGCAAGTGCTTAGCAAGCAGCTCAATCTGACCGGTGGGTTATGGAACTACATCGGGAAATTCAACCTAAACTCTGCGGGATATATCATCGTTGGGCTCTTTGCTGTTGTTTGGTCTGTTGCCCTTGCGTTGTGGCGATAAGGAAAGATCGAAGAGCGCTGGCATAACACGGCACATAATGCACAATTAACTCGTGGAGAAAAGTCTGATCACGCAAAAGCTGGAATCGAATTAGGACCCATCAGAGAAGCTTTTACGATCGATTAATTCGGATTCTGCCCTGACTTATCGCAGCACCAAGTAATACCAATAAGCCACCTAGCGGCTCATTCCAGGTAACGCTTTCACCTAAGAAAACCACACCCACAATAACTGCTACAACTGGCGTCACATACGTTACCGAACTCGCAATAGCGCCACCTGCAGCGACCATTATTTGAAAGTTCCATATATATGCAAAGCCACTTCCAAATACACCTAACGCAATCATCGCCAGAACTGGTCCTGGGCTGTAGTAATCCCGAGCGATACCGTCCATTAGATAGAAAGGCAACAAGGTAGCGGCGGCTAATGAAACTTGAGCTGTCGCGGCAGCCTCTGGTTGTAAGTTGTGAGGCAAGATGAACTTGCGAGAATATGGATAAGAAAATCCGTAACAGGTTACTGCTGCAAGTAAAGCAAGGACTGAAGAAATTGGATTAGAACCCAGACCTTTCCATGCGCCTAGAACTGTGAGGACACCAAGAAATCCAATAAGTAATCCCAAGACTTGATAGGTCTTAGGTTTTTCTTCTCGAAGAATTGTCATCATGACCGACAATGTCATCAGTGGCGTTACTGCATTGATAATTCCTGCCAAAACAGAGGTAACGTGAGTTTCAGCTAGTGCAAATAACACTCCGGGCACAACATTGAGCAACATCGCAAGGATCCACAAATGAGCCCATATCCTTTTATCAGTGGGTAATGAAATCTTACGAAATTTACTAATCGCTACAAGTGCGAGAGCACCTAGCGAGGTTCTTCCGAATGCGACTCCAACTGGTGTGAGAAATTCCAAACCTAACTTAATGAAGATAAAGGAACATCCCCACACAATGCCCAAGGCAATATATGCAGGGAGCCATGATTTGTTTTTTAACGAAGAAGGCACCACGCAAGGTTAGCGCAGTGCCTTCTTGGACAAGAGTAAGAGATTAAGCAAACGAAAGTGCAAATGCTCCCAGCAATGACGAGACAGTCATCCAAATCCACCACACATTGACGATATCCACGTGCCAGTGATCGGCTGCGTAGATGCCAAGGCGAGAGCGATTCCAGTTACCGAGGGCGATAAAGACCGTGAGCACTAAGTGCAAGGTATTTAAGCCCGCGATGAGGAAGTAGCACGATGCATATGCACCTGACGTTGTTGTGAATGGTGCACCACTTACCTGTATGAATTGGTACACAAGTGCGGCGATACTGAAAACAAGTGCGACGCCCCCACCCAAAACTAATTGAGTAGCATTTTTCGCACGAGCTCCTTTAAGTCCGTAGAAGTGTGCAGCCGCACCAAGTCCAGCAAGAACTGTTACGTACCAAGTTCCCTTGCTAGAAAGAGCAAAAACTGCAGGAGAATCTTCCGTCGCTGCGGGCAACCACATGTCATTGACGTTCTGACCCTTAAGGTAGAAAAAGACAAAGAGAACACTGAGCGCCATTGCAATATCTGCAACGAGGATCAGTATGACTCCAAGGCGATTGCGACTACCTACAACATCGGGATGTTCGTGGTGCGGATTGGAATGTCCGTGTGTTTCGACGCTCATGACTTTGCCTTTCCGTAACCGTATGCATCAGATGTGACAACTGGAAGAGTTTCAAAATTCTCTAGTGGAACTGGGTTAGGTACCGTCCACTCAAGAGTCTTGGCCTGCCATGGATTCATTGGAGCTTTCACTCCACTGCGCCAAGAGGAAATAACTCCATGGAGTAGAACTAACATGCCAGCCATAATTGTGTAAGCGCCCATTGTCGTAATCAGGTTGCCCCTGCTGAAAACTTCAGCGTATGACTCGACGCGACGAGGTTGACCAGCAAGGCCAACCAAGAACATGCCGATGAAGGTAACGTTGAATCCAATTTGGACTAGCCAGAATGAAACCCATGAAAGAGTCTTGTTAAACATGCGACCTGTCATCTTTGGGAACCAGAAGACGAGTGATGCAAGAGCTCCAGTTAGTCCTGCACCCATAAGCGTGTAATGGAAGTGCGCGGTTACATACATTGAGCCATGCAAGAAGGCATCAGCTGGAACATCAGAAAGATAAATTCCTGTGATTCCGCCAATCATGAAGTTCCACAACAGTGCGTAGATCGAAGCTGTTGGCATAGTCATCCATAGACGTCCGCGCCAGAGGGTTCCGATTAGTACAAGGAACAACATTCCCGTTGGAATAGATATCAATTCAGTCGTCAACATAAATGGTGCATTTAACAATGGCGCCCATCCGCTGATGTACATGTGGTGTGCCCACACAAGAACTGAAAGTCCGGAGATTCCTGCAATTCCCATAACCGCCAAATTAAAGCTAAAGAGAGGTCGACGCGTAAATACTGGCGCCATCTCCATAAGAGCTGCAACGGATGGAATAAGGATTACATAAACCTCAGGGTGTCCCATGATCCAGAACAAGTTCTCATATAGCCAACCACTACCGCCGCCAGCTGTGTTGTAGAAAGACGTTGCAAATGCGCGGTCCATTCCAGACATGATCTGGGACAAGAAGAAGACTGGGAATGCTGGAAGCGCCAAAGCAACAGATGCCACGACACCGTAAATAAAGATTGGTGTGCGATTCCATGTCATGCCCTTAGCGCGCATCTTCACAACAGTTGTTGTGATGTTGGCGCCAGCAACCATTGTGGAAATGGCGAAGATACAAATAAATGCGATGTATCCATTCATGCCAAGTCCAGCTTGGGATGCAAGCGGGTTGTATGCCGACCAACCGGTAGTAATTCCGCCAGTGAAGAACGAAATAAATACAGGTGGAACAGCAGCAACAATCAACCAGAAGCTGAGTGCGTTAAGACGAGGGAAAGCCATATCGCGAGCACCGATCATGATCGGCATAATGAAGTTACCGAATGGTCCGGTAATCATGATGATCGTTGCAACAATCATGATAATTCCGTGCCATCCAACAATCGCGTTATAAGTCTGCGGTTGAATCCATCCGCCTTGTGCGTGACCCAAGTTTGTACGGATCAGCATTGCCAATGTTCCACCAACAAACAAAATAATGATTGTGATTACTAAATACTGGATACCAACGACTTTGTGGTCAGTTGTATATCGGAAGTAACGCTTGATTCCTTGATCTTTACCAGCAAGAAACATGTTCTCGTCATGGTTGAGATCTTTACCAAGTGCCCAACGGAATGGCCCAATGAGTGCGCCGATGCCCGTCATAAATCCGACAAACCAACCGATCAAAGACAGAAGTGAAATCTTATCTTCGCGATTAAAGAAGAGAGATGTCTCTGGAGTTTCTGGCAAGAAACGTAATGCGAGTTGCCACACGACAACTGCGCTCACGGTGCCAAGAACTAATGCGGTGACAATGTTTAATCTTTCGATTAATGGCCTCTTGCCGGCTGCTTGACCTGGCGCAGATGCTGAACGATCCATCATTGTTGTCATCAGGCTGCTCCCTCGAGTGCTGCTCTATTTGAAAGCCACGCGTCATAATCGGCTTGGCTCACGACGTGAACTTTGTTTTGCATGTACGCATGAAGGAGTCCGCAGAGTTCTGCGCATCTCACATCAAAGACGCCAATCTTGTTTGGTGTTACAGCAGTCTCTGTCACATAACCTGGGTTGGCATCCATCTTGATTCCCATTTGTACTACCCAGAATGAGTGCTTTACATCCTTACTGGTTATATGGAAAACAACTGGTCGATCAACTGGCAAGTACAAGACCTCGCTGCGCACGCCTTTGCTCTCTGGATAGTCAAAGTTCCAGACCCATTGCTGTCCAGTGACATTGATATTGATTGCCTTGGCATCAAGGATTGACTCAGAATCTTTCTGAAGAACAACCAAGCCAGTAATTAAAGCAAATAAACAAAGAAGCGTTGACACAACTAACCAAGTCGCCGCTGCTCTTGGGCTATTTCGAATCTCGTGATCTGCATCAGGTGGGGGATTGTCACCATAGTGACGCTTTCCCATCAATGATGTCAGGGCAAGTGCAGCAACTAATCCTGCAACTGGTGACGCTGCCCATGTAAAGATTCCCATGAGTGATTTCACTGAGGCCATAACTTCTGATGCTGGAGCTCCGATTGATCTCAGCTGCACTTCTGTAGCTACGTATCCAATAATTGGTGTGATTACTACCCACAAAATCGCCGTCTTCTTAACGTCGGCGCTCTTCCACCATTTCGCTTTGTTTGATACTTGTACATCGCTCATGTGTTGGCCCCTTATCCCTGCACTACGTTGAAGTGACCGGACATATAACCCATGCTCGACATCGCATTACCAAACTTGGCAACTGTGCCATCACCGCACGGATATTCGCAGTTCCATACATATTCGCCCGCATCACCAGTGATTACTGTAAAGACAGTGACGTTAGGAGTTTTGGTGTAACCCTCTTCAGGCATATTTTCTTCTGCAACTGCTTGCATAGGAACGCTAAAGAAAAGTTCGCTCTGCTTGCTCGCGATGCCATGGACTGTAAATGTATGTCCGACGTGATCTGGCGCAACTGAAGTTATGCGCACACCGTTGAGCGTTGCCGATCCATCAATAGTTCCGCGAATCTTTCCAAAATAATCGTTATTGAGTGATTCTCCGCCATCGTAATTCGTGACGGTAATGGTGATTGCCGAATGTGCGGGAACTTCAAAGTTAGTTACCGCGCCATAGGAAACCCAATCAGGGTGCGCGCCGCCATCGGTGCCATGTCCGCCGAACATGCTGTCTGGGTATGCCTGAATATCTAATGTGTAATGCGGCAAAGTTCCCTGAGGAGTGTCCATCGTTCCTGCCGCAGTTGCAGCAAGTATTCGTGAATCATTCTTGGCGCTAGCAACATAGGTGCCAATACCGGCAATTACCGATGCACCGAGAATCACAGTTCCGAGCGTGGCGAAAAATCGCTTATTCATTGATACCCCCCTCGAGGTGAAAGTGTTCTCGAATCAATTGTTGAAGAATAAGGGGTACGCCTAAGTAAACCTACGGTTTCAGGAAATTTTCTTTCGAAATGGGGAAACAAGTGCTACCCCTAGAAGGGGTCAGAGGGTGATTTTTGGCGGTGCCCCTCGCAAAGATCCCAACTTAGGTTTACGCTCCCCCTCTATGAACATGGACCATGTCACGAATTTTTGGTCCCACTGGCAGCTAGCTCCCGCAATCACAATCCCTTTGCTGCTCTGCGAATACCTCTACTTACGCGCAACTCTGAGTGGCGTCAAAGAAAACTCCCCACGGCAACGTAGGTACTTTCTCTCTGGACTACTAACGATTGCCCTAGTTGTTTGCACTCCTATTGGTTTCTATTCAGCGACTCTCTTTTGGTGTCACATGATTCAACATGTCACGCTCATGATGGTTACTGGGCCCTTACTTGTTCTGGGAACTCCCACGTCGTTTCGGCCAAAGAATAAAGTTTTCACAGTGGTGACCCACCCAATATTGAGTTGGCTGATCTATGCCAGCGTAATGATTGGAGTGCACCTTCCCGGTCCGCACGTTTTCATTATGGATCATCCGTGGATTCATAACTACGTCGAAGTTCCGCTCTATTTCATCGTTGCTTACTTCTTCTATTTCAACCTTCTCGATCGCAAACACACCAACCGCCGAATCACTCCCGCATTCTCGGTTATCTCACTCTTTCTTATGATGGTTCCAGAGACTCTTACTGGTTTCTTTATCTATATCTCACCGAATTCTTTGTACAACGATATGTTCACTCTCAATGATCAGCGCCGTGGTGGATCCATTATGTGGTCGGGTGGAATGATTATCGATGCAATCTGGATGGCTTTCGCAGTTCACCACTGGCTCAAGAGTGAAGAACGGGTATCTGCTTTTGTTGATGCCGAGATTGCGAAATCGCAATTGGAAGGATTTGAATAGTGTCTGGCACCAATAAAGATGATGAGTACCAAGCCCCCCAATGGGTGCAAGATGAAAGCAATCCTGATATTCCAGGTGTGCCACAAGAAGTATCACGCAAGCAAAGAATAATTCTTACCGTCACTCTTGTTGTTGTCTTTCCTTTTTGCCTATGGGCTGGTTGGTTTGAATTTGGTCGCGCACAAAGTGGAAACTGGCGCGCATGGGTTTACACATTTGAATGGCCATTCTTTGGAGCGATTGCCATTTACTTATGGCGCAGGTTAATCAACGGAGATATGCCAAAGATTCCACGGCCAGATCTTGAAGCGCTAGCGAAAGAAGCTGAGCAGGCCGAGAAAGAAAAGGGTTAGCGAACGAAAGTGAACCAGAGCATGCAACTTACGCATACGCCCACCATCGCGATGATTACTGCATAAACGCCTTGCATCTTCTTGCTTGCACTGAATTCACCCATTAATCGCTTATCGCGCGCGATTCCGAACATATAGAAAAGTAGCGGCAACAGTAGAACGGCGTTAAGTACTTGAGTCCAAATCAAAATTGTCACAAGCGGCGCGCCAGGTAACAAGACAAGCCCAGCTGCAATAACTGTGATCGCTGCGAATGTTCCGTAAAACAAAGGTGCTTCGGTATATCCATCATCGAGTGCAGCAGGACGTCCCGTGAGATCGCTGACTGAATATGCGGTCGATAAAGGCAGGATGGATGCCGCAAGCAGTGCTGCACCAATGAGGCCGATAGCAAATAAATCTTTAGCAAGAGTTCCGGCAAGTGGCTTAAGTGCAGCCGCTGCCTGTGCGGCATCGGTGATATTTGTAATACCTTGTTTGTTGAGTGTGGCTGCGCAGGTAACTACAACGAAGAAACCAATCACTCCTGTGAGCAAAGACCCTGTCCACACATCAACGCGAAGCAACCGCAAGTCATCACGAGTGAGACGCTTATCAACTGCGTAGGACTGAATAAATGCAAGTCCCCACGGAGCAAGCGTTGTACCCAACGTTGCTGTTGCAATAAATATTGCATCGCGGGTGAATGGCATGGATGGAACAACCATTCCGTGGAGTGCTTGACCCCAGTCAGGATGCGCCATAAAACCAGCAAGAACATAAGAAAGGAATACTGCAGAAAGCAAGAAGAACACTTTCTCAACACGGCCAAATGATCCGCGCAAAACTAGGAATGTAACGAGCAGCGCAGCAATTGGCACAGAAATAAATTTGCTAACACCAAAGAGTTGTCCGGCTGCAGCAATTCCTGCGAACTCCGCCGTCATTGTTCCAATGTTGGCAAGAATTAAAGAGGATGCGCTAAAGACTCCAGAGCGCGCGCCGTATTTTTGGCGCACTAAACCAATAAGCCCTTGGCGAGTAACAACACCAATGCGTGCCCCAAGATCTTGAAAAAGAATTAAGGCAAGTGTTGAGAGAACAAGAACCCACAACATTCGATAGCCATAGTGCGCGCCCAGTTGCGAATACGTCGTGATGCCCGCTGGATCATCATCAGATAAGCCAGCGATAATTCCTGGACCCATGACTGCAAGAAATGCAGCGATGCGAATTTTGCGTGGTGAGGGCAAGGAAACTTTAAGGCCCTTGCCTGCCTTAGCAAGAGACTCAGTTTTTTCAACACTCATGCGTGAGCGCCACTTCCTTGAGAGAAGCTACGACGTTCGGTGCGTTCAACAAGTGCATCCACCAAGTCGTCCGCCATGATGCGTCCAACTGGCTTATACGCCGCATCCACCACAACGATAGATGAGCCGCGGTTATTGGAGAATTCATCAATAACTTCATTTAAATGAGCGTCAATTGCCACAGCCATTGGCAGCGGCGGCCCAATGAGTGAGTGCAATAAGGCAGTTGATTTCGTGGAGACAAGTTCGATCATCTGGATGTGATCGAGCAACTTTCCTTTTGCATCCACAACAACAACGCCATCAGAAATATCACGTTCTCTACTCTTAACTAACAACGCGAGCGCCGTTGCAACGGTGTCAGTCTCGCGACAAATCACCATGTGCGTTGTCATCACACCACCAGCAAGGGTTTCATCAAATGAAACCAATGTGCGCAAGCCACGTGCAGTTTCATCGGCCATGGCATCAAGAATTGCTTCGCGGTGTTCGTCATCAAGGTCACGCAAAACTTCTGCGCTCTCATCTGGTTCCATACGTGTTAAGAGTTCTGCAGCGCGCTCGGCAGAGAGTCCGCGAAGTAAACCTTGCAAATCTTCATCTTCCATCTCCTCCAGGACGTCCGCTGCAAGATCTGGGTCAAGAAGTTCAATGAGTGCGCCTTGTTCGCGACCTACTAAGTCTTCAATGAGGTCAGCTAAGTCGGCAGGACGCAATTGTCCAAGTGCAGACCGTGGACCAGCAGTGCGTACTTGTCCGGTGCCATCGGCAAGCGAGGCAACCGATGCCCAGTCAACTACGCGATCAGGAGTTGGACGACGGCGAATTGTTCCGGGAAAAACGCGGCGCAAGAATGAGACAAAGGAAATATCTACACCGACTAATCGAATTTCGCGATCAAGTGGCGCTAAATATAAATCGGCAGAGCGCACAACGCGCAGACCATCAACATCGACAATCTGGTGATCAATGACGTCAGCATCCAACAGTGATTCACCGGGACGACGTGTGTATTCGCGCAAATTAATTTTCGTGGAAGAGAGGCGGATCTCATCTTTGGTGAGTTTGGAAATGCGAGCGCCTTCAATAAATGATTTGCGTGCTCCAAC
>QYPT01000059.1 GCA_007280125.1 Streptomycetaceae bacterium
GAAGAAAACGTGGACCCCAACCAAATGTCACGGGTCTGCCGCTTTTATCTGCAAGGACTCGACGAATTTGAGCTAGCTGAGCATCTTTCAATCGATCGAGATAGGCCATCACCGATATGTAGCCATCTGATGACACCGAATCGATGATTGCCATCAACGTATCTTGCACGGTGGTTTCTTTGGAGAATATTTCTACGGAGCCATCGTGTGCATTGCATGTAAGCACAGGGAGTTTTCCAGACCACAGTTGTAGTAGCGCTGATGTTTGATTCTTTGCCTCTGTAACATTGGGTTGGTTAAAAGGATCGATAGCAAGTGCCGCACCGATAAGAGCAGTAGTCCATTCCCAAAAAATAAACTGGGCGCCAAGATCTCCCTCGACTACGAGATCCGCATTTCCGCTGAAAGCAATGCGTAAAGCATCACCGCTTACAGGCGCGTTTGATTCTTCTATGACAACAGGTAGACGTCCTACTTGATTCTTTCCCGTGGACTCGGCAACTAGTTGTTCGATCCAATCTGAAAGCCCTGGCATTCCTGATTGAGAATCGCTGAAAGAGAGGTACTGACCAGAACAATGGGCCAAGAGGTAGGCGGCGCCTACTGCTGGTGAATGTTCTCCTTTAAGTTGTTCAAGAGCGTCGCAAGCGTTATCCAATAGGACAGAAACATCTATGCCGATTAACGCAGCTGGCACCAATCCAAAAGCGCTGAGTGCGCTAAATCGACCGCCAACATGTGGATCAGCGTTAACAACAATGAAATGTCGTGAGCGGGCATCTACATCAAGGGGAGAGCCTGGATCAGTAACAATCACCATATGTTCTTGTGGAACTAGTCCAAGAGAAAGTAAATGAGTTTCAAATAGAGCACGCTGGGATGCAGTTTCTACAGTCCCACCAGATTTAGAGCTCACAACAATCACGGTATGAGAAAAATCGCCGAGCAATGCATGAGATATGTACGTTGGGTCAGTGCTATCGAGAATGAAAATTTCCTTGGTGTAAGTGGCGGCAATGACTTCAGGGGCCAGAGAGGAACCGCCCATGCCGCAAAGGATCACTCGCGTGCAATGTCGAAAGCGCGCGCTCAGTGCATCCAATTCAGGTAATAGTTCCCGTGAGGTAGAGGGGAGGTCTATCCAGTTCAACCGAATTTGTGCTTCCTGCATGGCTTCAGGTCCCCAGAGCGTTGCATCTTTCCTGGCCAATCGCTCGTTAGCTTGGACTAACTGGTGATACCTCGAATCGAATTGATCAATTCGAGAGGTCATATCACCGTGAATTGAAATCATGCCGATGCGGCTTTTTCAACGTTGGCGAGAAGCTCGTTCCATGCTTGCTCAAATTTCAGCACGCCATCCACTTCAAGATCATGTGTAATAACAGGCAATGAAATTCCTATTTTACTTAAGGATGCAATCGTCTCGGCGGCCTCGGAATATCGAGAGGTGAGTTCAACCAAGTGGAGAGAACCATGGTCAACGAGTGCATCCAAAGTTGCCTGGGGCATCGTGTTTACAGTGTTAGGAGCAACCAATTCGACTACGTACCGAGTGTCCAAATAATCAGGATCTTTAACTCCGGTGGAGGCCCAGAGCAACCTTTGCATGCGAGCACCGTGGGATTGGAGTTCGGCCCAGCGTTGTGAATCCAGTTTTCCTTCATACAGCTGATAGGCAAGTACCGCATTCGCGATTGCGGCTTTGCCCAAGAGGTTCTTTGCAGAAGAGGATTCGTGCTCTTTAAGTAGTAGGTCTATTGCTGTATCAATACGACTTACAAAAAGAGAGGCAACAGATGTCACATTCGCAATGTCGTTGCCCGCCGCTAGACGTGCTTCCAGTCCAGCCATGAAAGCATCAACGACTTGGCCATACCGCTCGACTGAAAAAATTAGAGTCACATTAACGCTGACTCCTTCAGAAATCAGGGCGGTAATTGCAGGCAATCCTTCAAGTGTCGCAGGGACTTTAATCAATACATTGGGGCGATCAACTATCTTCCACAGTTCTAGACCTTCAGAAATCGTCTCTAGAGTCTTGTGTGCCGATCTTGGGTCAACTTCAATGGAAACTCGCCCGTCAATTCCCGCAGAATCTTTGTACATGGGTAAAAAGAGATCGCATGCCTGTCGAACATCATCAGTCGTTAACTTCTTGACAATTTCTTCAGGGGATTTTCCGCGCATTGAAGTGATATCTGCTGAGTACTCGCTGCCCTTTGAAATAGCCGTGTTGAAGATGCTTGGGTTGGTTGTTACTCCGACGACCCCGCAGAATGCGATTCGCTGAGGGAGAGAATGGGAATCTGAACCGGAAATTTTGCTACGTGAAAGATCATCAAGCCAAATAGATGTGCCGCCACTGGCAATGTCGATCACGACTGGAGTCGCTTAACTTCCGAAACGATGGCTTGGGCAGTGAATCCGAACTCCTTAAACAAAACAGAGGCGGAGGCAGAAGCGCCGAAATGCTCAATAGAAATTGATGATCCTTTATCTCCAACGAATTCCCTCCAGCCCATAGCAATTCCCGCTTCAATACTTACACGAGTGGAGACCGAGGCTGGAATTACACTGTCGCGATATTCTGGAGATTGTTCTGAGAACCACTCAAGGCATGGCGCGCTAACTACACGAGTTGAAATTCCTTCTGCCTCTAATATTTCTTGAGCGCTCACCGCTAATGAAACTTCAGATCCGGTAGCAATAAGAATTGCCGATGGCTTGCCGCTTGCTTCCTTGAGAATGTAGGCGCCTTTGGCGACACCTTCAGCGCTAGAAATGATGCTGCGATCAAAGACAGGCAAGTTTTGTCGTGAAAGCAAAATTGCAGAAGGAAGATCACGAAGAAGAATTTCACGCCAAGCAACTGAAACTTCATTTGCGTCGGCAGGTCGAATCACTGCAAGGCCAGGAATGGCACGAAGGGCTGCAATGTGTTCTACAGGTTGATGAGTTGGTCCGTCCTCGCCAAGGCCAATGGAATCATGACTCCACACAAAAGTGACGCCAAGTTTCATGAGTGAAGCTAGGCGTGCCGAGGGACGCATGTAATCGCTGAAGACTAAGAAAGTACCTGCGAAAGTTCTTGTTAGGCCGTGCAATGTAATTCCGTTAAGGATAGATCCCATCGCATGTTCGCGGATTCCAAAATGAACAATTCGCCCGTAAGGATTGGCGTTAGCCATCTCGCTAGAGGCTGGTAGGAACGAACCGCCACCTTCAATGGTTGTGTTATTGCTCTCCGCAAGATCTGCAGAACCACCCCAAAACTCTGGAAGGATTTCAGAAATTCTCATGATGACATCACCGGAGGCTTTGCGCGTGGAAACATCTTTGCCAGCGGGAAATTCGGGAATTGATTGTTGCCAACCTTGGGGAAGCGATCTATTGCGTAGACGAGCTAGAAGTTGTGCTCGATCTGGATTGCTGCGCTCCCATTGAGCAAATGATTCATCCCATTGAATGCGTCCAGCAGCGCCGCGAACTTTTACTTGACGTACATGCTGTAAAACTTCCTCTGGCATTGCAAAATGTTCTTCGGGGTTAAGTCCTAAAACTTTCTTAGTTTCGGCAATCTCTTTCTCACCTAGCGCCGATCCGTGTGACTTGGAAGTTCCCTTTGCTGTTGGTGCTGGCCATGCAATCACAGTCTTCAATCTAATGAGAGTTGGCTTAATCATCTGGGAATTAGCTTGATTCATTGCCTTTTCGAGGCTTTCGCGATCAACATTGCCATCAGGCAAGGTTGCAACTTCTAGAACTTCCCATCCATATGCACGGTAACGTCCTGAAACATCTTCCGTAAAAGCTGCGTGCGTGTCGCCTTCAATGGAAATCCGATTGTCGTCATAAATCATATTAAGGAGACCTAATTGCTGAGTACCCGCGAGTGATGAAGCCTCAGCACTTACTCCTTCTTGAAGGTCGCCATCTGAGCAGATGACCCAAATGCGATGATCAAAAATACTTTCACCTAACGCAGCATCGGGATCAAGAAGTCCTTTTTCATATCGCGCAGCCATGGCCATACCGACTGCATTTGCCACGCCTGCACCTAGTGGGCCTGTTGTTGTCTCCACTCCTGCGGTGTGGCCGTACTCGGGATGTCCCGGAGTCAGCGCACCCCATGTGCGGAATTCCTGCAAATCCGAAAGCTCAACACCGTACCCACTAAAGAAAAGTTGAGTGTAGAGAGTCATTGAAGAATGGCCGCATGAAAGTATGAAGCGATCTCGACCAAGCCAATGAGGGTCAGATGGATCATGAACTAGATGGCGCTGAAAGAGTGAGTATGCAACTGGCGCTAAGGACATTGCGGTACCGGGGTGCCCGTTACCAACTTTCTGGACTGCATCCATAGCGAGTGCGCGCGCGTAGGCAACTGCGCGATCATCTAATTCGCTCCAGGCTGGCAATGAATATGTCATCAGGAATGTCCCATCTGTGCAGCTAGGTGGATACGCCATGCGCCAATCCATACGAGAGTGACGCCGAGCAAGTGCAGGCCAACGAGCAGTTCGGGAAGACCTTGGTAGTACTGCGCAAAACCGATGGCGCCTTGAGCCATAGCAACCACCACAAATATTTTCACGCGTTTTCTAACAAGAGGGTTATCGCATGAAAAAAAGAGTGCGAACGTTACAACCATTAAAGCGATGACGAGCCCTGCATGTAGCCATGCGACACGATCGATACTTATGTTAAACCGCGGAGCGGAAATATCACCAGCATTAGGGCCGCTTCCGGTAACAACAGTTCCGACAATTATTACTAAGGCGCTTAAGATGATATGAATTCGGGCTAAGAGGAAACTTTTCATCTCTATGGCGCCAGAAGTTACAGTGTTAATTCGTCTACGTTCAAAAAGAGTGGTTCCCGCTGCAATGAGTGCAATCGAAAGAAGGAAGTGCCCCGCTACTGGAATTGGATTGAGATGAGTTAATACTGTAATTCCACCCAAAGGTATTTGAGCGATAATTCCAAGAAGCTGCCAGATTCCCAAAGTTTTAATATCTTTGCGTTTCAATCGTACGATTGCCACGATAACGGCAATTGATGCAGCGATCAGAGTAAAAGTCAGTAGTCGGTTACCGAATTCAATCCATGAATGGAAAACGCCTTGCGCTTGGTGCGGTACGGGGGCTATCGATCCATGAGTGCATTCTGGCTACGTTGGACAACCGAGCCCTGAGCCAGTGAGCCGAACTGCCCCGCCAGTGACGACGATTCCAGCCTGAAGAACAAGGAGTAGTCCGATAAGTGGGGATAGGGCGCGCTCAAGTCGGCTTCTCATCATGACCCGTAGCCTAGGTCGTTGACGCTCAATATGGGGCGATGGCAGGGCTTGTCGAGGTGTGGCACGGCGCACCCGTGTCCAAGTGGCGCGAAGAGGCGAATTACGACACACTTCTGTTGTGAAAAAGAGCGCAGCATCGGGAGGTCCTTTAGGCGATGATCCCCGCACCCGAGACCTCGTAGCCCGCTCAATTCTGGAAAATGGGCCCACCACCGCGGTCGTACTTGCGGCAAATCTGGGATTAACGCCGGCAGGCATTCGTCGTCATTTAGATGCATTAGTTGCTGAAGGAATCCTTGAAGCTCGGGAGCCCCATTCGGCAATAGGCCGAGGTCGAGGACGGCCTTCCAAAGTATTCGTGATGACCGATGGCGGACGAGAAAAATTTGAACATAGTTATGACGACTTGGCTGTAGCGGCTCTTAAATTCCTAGCATCGGCAATGGGGGATTCTGCACTTGCAGATTTTGCAAAATCTCGCGCGGATGAAATTGAGCGAATGCTTTTGCCCGTGATTTCTGGCTCACAAGAAGGTGCACAAGTAGATGCGCTGGCTCGAGTTTTGACCGATGAAGGATATGCGGCAAATGTTCTCGTCCGTGAAAACGGAGATGAGCTTTGCCAACATCACTGTCCTATCGCACATGTAGCTGCACAATTTCCACAGTTGTGTGAAGCCGAGACTGAAGCCTTCTCTCGATTGCTTGGTACGCATGTTCAACGATTAGCAACCATCGCACATGGTGACGGCGTGTGCACTACTTACATTCCACGTATTTCTAAAACGCTCGTGTCATCAACCGGAGGGAAATAATGACAATCGCACATCCAGAACTAGAGGGATTAGGCAACTACGAATACGGTTGGTCTGATACAGATACGGCCGGCGCCAACTCTCGACGTGGCCTCAACGAAGATGTTGTTCGCGACATCTCGTCTAAGAAGTCTGAACCGCAATGGATGCTCGATCTTCGCCTTAAAGGTTTGGCGCTATTTGATAAGAAGCCAATGCCAACATGGGGATCTGACTTATCTGGCATCTTCTTCGACACTATTAAATATTTCGTTCGCTCTACAGAAAAGCAAGCGACAACGTGGGAAGAACTACCTGAAGAGATTAAGAACACCTATGACCGCTTGGGTATACCTGAAGCAGAGAAGCAGCGTTTAGTCTCTGGAGTTGCCGCGCAATACGAATCTGAGGTTGTTTATCACTCTATCCGTGAGGACTTAGCGAAGCAAGGTGTAATTTTCCTTGACACCGATTCAGGTTTAAAACAACATCCTGAACTCTTTAAGGAATATTTTGGTTCGGTTATCCCAGTTGGAGATAACAAGTTCGCTGCGCTTAATACATCTGTGTGGTCTGGTGGCTCTTTCATCTACGTACCTAAAGGTGTTCATGTAGATATTCCACTACAGGCCTATTTCCGTATTAACACAGAAAACATGGGCCAATTTGAACGCACATTGATTATTGCCGATGAAGACTCATACATTCATTATGTTGAAGGTTGCACCGCTCCAATTTACAAATCTGACTCTTTGCACTCTGCAGTTGTAGAAATCATTGTTAAAAAGGGTGCACGAGTTCGTTACACGACCATTCAAAATTGGTCTAATAACGTTTATAACTTGGTAACGAAGCGTGCCACTTGTGCCGAAGGCGCAACCATGGAATGGATCGATGGAAATATTGGCTCCAAAGTGACCATGAAGTATCCAGCTATTTTCTTGATGGGACCTCACGCAAAGGGCGAGACTCTTTCAATCGCTTTTGCAGGGGAGGGACAGCATCAAGATGCAGGAGCAAAGATGGTTCACGCTGCTCCATATACATCCTCCACGATTATTTCAAAATCTGTTGCCCGAGGTGGAGGAAGAACTTCATATCGCGGTTTGGTCCAAATCCAAGAAGGCGCTCACCATTCAAAGAGCACCGTGAAATGTGATGCCCTTCTGGTCGATACGATTTCACGTTCGGATACATATCCTTATGTTTATATTCGTGAAGATGATGTATCGATGGGTCACGAAGCTACAGTGTCGAAGATTAGCGATGATCAGCTCTTCTACTTGATGTCACGTGGATTGAAAGAAGATGAAGCTATGGCAATGATCGTTCGAGGATTCATCGAACCCATCGCTCGCGAATTGCCAATGGAGTACGCCCTGGAACTCAATCGTCTCATTAAACTTCAAATGGAAGGCGCGGTTGGTTAATGTCAGTTCTTGCTACAAACTATCTCACTCCGACGGGTCGCGAAGAGGCGTGGAGATTTACACCTCTTAGCCGATTCGCAGGGTTGCATGACGGGACATCAGTTATAAGTTCCGTTGAGTCGCTTATTGCTAGGGACGCTCTGCCCGCTGGCGTTACTGCGAGTCGAATTTCTCGCGAGCTTGTTTCATCGGTGTCCCAGTCAGAGGATGTCATTGTTCAGCGAGTTCATGCAGAAGCCGAAACAATGTTTCATCTCCAGATCGCTCCGTCGATTGAATTGTCAGAACCGATTCATCTCAAGCGAAAGCAGATGCAGGTTGGGCAAGCAGAGCTATCGAGGGTTCGGATTACTGTAGGCCAAGGCGCTCGTGCAATCGTTATCGTTGAGAATGATGGAGAAGTAATTCTTGGTGAAGATATCGAGATTATTCTTGAGCAGAACTCATATTTGAAGTTTGTCACTCTTCAGGAATGGTCTGCTCACTCGGTTTATGCGGCCCGCCATCATGCAATCATCGATCGAGATGCAACATTTGAGTCTGTGACAGTAACTGTCGGAGGTTCTCTCGTAAGAATATTACCTACTGTTGAATTCAAGGCTCCTGGTTCAAGCGCCGAGTTATTGGGTGTTTATTTCGCAACTGCTGGTCAGCATTTCGAACATCGAATTCATGTAGACCACGCGGTGCCAAAGGCAAAGTCACGAGTCAATTACAAGGGCGCACTATCGGGCAATGAGGCTCATACAGTATGGATTGGGGATGTTCTCATCCGTGCGGCGGCCGAAGGAACTGATACATATGAGCTCAATAGGAATCTTCTTTTGAGCGATGGAGCAAGAGCAGATTCAGTTCCAAACTTAGAAATTGAAACAGGCGAAATCGTCGGTGCAGGCCACGCAAGCACAACTGGACGTTTTGATGATGAACAGTTGTTCTACCTTATGTCTCGCGGAGTACCAATGGATGAGGCACGTCGCTTAGTGGTCCGTGGTTTCTTTGCCGAGATCATCTCGCACATAAACGATGAAGCAATTCAGGAGCGATTGATGGTCGGAATCGACGGCGAATTAGCAAAGGTTGGGGAGTAGTTCATGTCTGATTTGAATTTTTCTCAGCTCGTGCCGAGTAAGCCCTTTCGCTTGGAAAAATCAGGCAAGGCCATATGCGTTGTACGAGTTGGCCAGGAAGTTTTTGCAATAGATGACACATGTTCACACTCTGATGCGTCTCTGGCGGAAGGCGATGTTGAAGATTTTCAGATCGAATGCTGGCTTCATGGCGCTTCCTTTGATTTGCGCTCAGGCGAGGCAACATCAATGCCAGCAACTCAAAGTATTAAGACATACACAGTAAATGTTGACGCGGATTCCGTCACAGTCGAGATTTAGTTACTAAACCGAAAGAGGAGAAGATGAGCACACTTAATATCCGAGGCCTAGAAGTATCTGTCATAACAGAGAAGGGCCACATCGAGATTTTGCGCGGGGTTGACCTCACAATTTCATCAGGTGAAACACACGCCATCATGGGTCCCAATGGATCTGGAAAATCTACTCTGGCTTATTCCATCGCAGGACATCCCAAGTACACAATCACTGGAGGAAGCGTCACGTTGGACGGGGCGAATGTTTTGGAAATGACGGTCGATGAAAGAGCTCGTGCTGGACTTTTCCTTGCAATGCAGTATCCAGTTGAAGTTCCTGGTGTTTCGGTTTCTAACTTCTTGAGGACTGCAGCAACAGCGATCCGAGGGGAAGCACCTAAATTGCGTACATGGGTTGGTGAAGTTAAAGAAGCTATGACCGCTTTAAATATGGATCCAGCTTTTTCTGAGCGAAATGTAAATGAAGGCTTTTCAGGCGGCGAGAAGAAGCGCCACGAAATCATGCAGCTCGAATTACTTAAGCCAAAGATTGCTATTTTGGACGAAACCGATTCTGGCCTAGATGTTGATGCACTCCGAATTGTCTCCGAAGGAGTTGTTCGCGCTAAAGAGGCAAATAATCTCGGCGTATTGCTCATCACTCACTACACGAGAATTCTTCGCTACATCAAGCCTGACTTTGTTCACGTTTTCGCCAATGGGCGTATTGTTGAAGAAGGCGGGCCAGAGTTGGCAGATAAGTTAGAAGAGAAAGGCTATGCAGAATACGTCGGTGCTTAACCGGTAGTTCTGCATGTCGATGCCTCTAAACCCTGTAATGATTCGGAAGGACTTTCCGATTTTTGAGCGCACGGTGCGAGATGGCAAGAAACTCATCTATTTGGATAGCGGCGCAACGAGTCAAAAACCATTTGCGGTAATTGATGCGGAAGTGAATTTCTATAAGTTTCATAACGC
>QYPT01000005.1 GCA_007280125.1 Streptomycetaceae bacterium
CAAATAACCTATGAAAAAGCATGATTTAGAATGGTATAAAGAAAGGATAGGCAAAAATGTTTTTAGAACTGCATCAACCTGTCCTTGTGATGTATGCAAAAACGTAGAAAAATTTGGCTTATACATAGCAGATGAATTACATGCCAACTACCTCTATGACTGCCAGAACGATTTAGACCTTTATTATTTTGATGAAAAACCAAATAACCTATGATAGCAATAGCAATCATCACAGCCATTTCCGTAACCACCATACTGGGAGTTATAGATATGATTAAACAAATCAAGAAAAACAAGTGAGTTTATATTTATGCCTAAAATGGTACTCATAGTACCAATATGTTCATTTATTTAAACCGTTCACGGCAACGTGAACGCCAGGAAAAAGTGAACAATGTGCGTTATATCGGACATTAAGCCCGCTTTTTGCGCCATATGACGGACATAACCGACATTGTTGAGCCGATAATAAATCACTTGCGGCTCATTAGTCAAGATATTATAATTATGGTACAACAACTTTTTATAGTACTGGTGTCAGGTTTAAACTTATCCTTAAACTACAAAACATCACTTAGTTTAGGGATCAGGGTGAGCTGTTACTTATCCATATAGATAGGTAACAATACAAGATTAATACCTAAAATAGGCAGTAATGTTGTATAAATACCTAATCGTCCCACATTTAGTGCATATATGGGACGAAATTGCACAATGGAAAGTGCATAAATTGCACAAAATAACAAGAATCTGCACAATAAAGCAATAAGGTTTATCGTGCAAATTACTGATAATGGCACTGATTTACTACCGATAATGGCAAAATATACAACTTTACACGACATGAAAACAATTATACGACACTAATCAATTCTACATTTGGCCAGTTATAAAATACTATACCCAGCCAAAACCCATATTAATTAAACGATCTGGCAAAATATATAACATGACACAGAGCATCCACGAGATACAAGATCCCTTCGACGTAGAGACCCCACTAGGCTACGGAACAGCACTATTCCTGATAGCAGGATCTATGCACGCTAACCCAGGTTTTATAGTTCGCCTGTACGAGTCAGGAGAGCTTCGTACGGTCGATCAAAATGATATTAAGGTCTACGGAAACCCCATGACTGGGAACGGCTGGGATATGGCTCCTAAGGACCCTGACGTGGCTCCTAGAATACCAAAGGGTGCCAGGAGGAATACAGATTTCATAAATGACGGAAAATACAACAAAGTAACAAATGATTCCTCAGGTATATAAACAAGGCGAAAAGACCCTTTACCAGGTCGAGGATAGACTTTATAAGGTCGAGGGGGCGGGGTTATGCGTATTATACACGGCCCGCGCGCGCGTAGGGGAAGTCGAAAAGTGCGACCGAGTGGCCTCTGAATGGTCCATTTCTGATTCAAAATTGCACTCGATTCTTCCTCACCCAAATGTAAGCTACAAGCGGAAACAACTGCTAGCCAATGCATTATGGATGGCGGGATGCACACATGGGCTAGGGAATGTGTATCTGGGACCAGAAAAGGTAAGCGCTGAAACCCTTTGCTACAAGGCATTCAATCGATTTGCCTCGGCCTCGGTCTGCGTCCACCAAATAGTGGAATCGCCCCCCTCTCTCTCCGCCTCCTTCCATTCATCCCCCTCCCAGATGTTGTATTTTCGGTCATCGCTCACTGACATGTTGTATAATCAGTCATCGCCTATGTTGTATTATCCGTCACGCCCTTCGATGTCCTATTTTACGTCATCGTATACACGGCCCAGTCATGTCCTATTTTCGGTCATTGCTTTGTCCTATTATCCGTCATTCAATTAACCCACTATCTGTAACATGTACGACACCATCCGCACCTCACTCTATGCCATCTGTATTCGCTCTGCTATCCTCAAGGCAAATAAGACCTTTGGGTTATCTGTCTCTGAGTCTCAGTACAGAGTCCTTCTGGTGTTCTACCTTAAGCATGACAAGGACCTATCTGGTTGGAAGGTTCTTGAATCTAAGTTGATGCCTATGCTTAACTTGTCTCTGCGTCATTTAGGGGCTGATTATGTTAAGCCCTTAGTTAATCACAATCTTCTAGGATGCATTGGCAATAGGTATTACGTCACTGCACTGGGTACAACTTATCTCACATTGGTCAATAGATTAATCAAACAGATTGGGGATGATTACATGCACCATCATAGTAAGATGTAAACCCTCCCTTTTTCAGCCCTCAAATCCTTACTGGCACTGGCTTTCGCGCCTATTTTTACTCAAAAGCGCCTAAAAATCATCATTTTGACCTCTTTTCGGTCATTTTACCCCATTTTACAAATTGTTAACTAAACTTTAACATATCGCTAGGACCCATAGTGGTATTGGTTCTTATGCCGTCATTATGTCCTAAATGGAAACAAATGCAGTAACATATGTTGTTTATTCGGACATATTGTTGTTACTTGCACTCAGTTCTTTAACAACGCGGTTTTTCTGAAGCGACCACAAACACGATGTAAATCGGTCATAATTGTTCGCCTTTTAATAGATGATAAATCGCCCACAAGTCAATGCCACACTGCATCCCAAGGTAATAAGATGTAAGCGGTAAACTCGAAAGCACTGAACCTCAAGCGATGGTGTACACCGCACCTAGTTAGGACAACGGCAATGGCTCTCCACACAGAGTCAACCCACAATCAGCCAAGTATCTCGATGTAACATCGACATGAACCGCTACCTAGACTAACCAATTACTTGAGACTAGAAGTGCTGACCATATAGGTCTACTGCTATTTCGCAGTACTGACGATGGAGGCGTACCTCCGAAACCTAAAACCTCAACACCATGAAATGCACTTTAAAAATCCTTACAAGGACGTACTTGCAACGCACTGCAAAAAACGTATTCACATTCGGCTATGGCATGCCAAAAGATGCCCTCGATATGTTCAACACATTGGGTGGCGCTGAATATTTTATCACCGATAAAAACGAGGTGTATCAAGAACTACCATGGACCTACAGAAAAAATGCTTTTATCCAGATTGGCTTGCTATCTGATTTCAATCTTTCATCTATCTAATAAACCTCAAAACCTCAACATCATGTCACAACTAGTCTACCGCTCATCTGGGCGCAAAGTTATCAAGTCTTTATCCATTGAAGACCGCATCGTTGCTAAGTATCAAGCACTGGGCCTATCCATCAAGGATGCCCGCCGTGAACTGAAGTGGCTTGATATTCGAATTGAATCTAAGTACTTAACCAATCCAAAATTTGCCCTATGAAAGTATCCATTGGAACCATCCTTATTCGTCTTGTCACTATCCTTATCCTGTTATGGGTTATAGGAGCATTGCAAGACCCTTATTGTCGTTAAGCCCTCGGCTTTTCAACTACCGAACTGGCAAGGGGCCACAGAGCGGTTCGATTCCGCTCCCAGTTCCTCATCAAACCTCAAACATCATGGAAACTCAACTAATGGACTCTTACACCGCGTGTTCGATTGTAGAAGGATTCTGCGGCCACCAACCCACTCAGCATGACATGATAAGCGCTTGGTCTTATCTCATCTCATCTGGCGATTGTTGGAGGCTACAAGGATTCTACGGACGCACCGCCAATGCACTTATCGAGAACGGCTATTTCGATACAACTGGGGAGCCATCTCTGGATTGTCTCGATGCATTTTATGACTACGGAAATATGGGGGCCGCGGCGGGTCGCGACTTACTAGATGAAGATTAAACAAGGTGAACTGAAGATGGATTAAATATCCGAAACGCGTACCAGTTACGCGTCTTCACCAAAACTACAAACATGATAACTACAGATGAAAGAAAAGAGATTAGTACTGCACTTGCGCATGTTATTGCTTATCAAAATTGCGGCAAGTACTACTCAAGAGACGCTGAAAATTGGGCTAGGAAACTCGTCCAGTTATTACAATGTGCTAATATTTTAAAACCATAAAAACTTACAAACATGACTATTCAAGAGAGTATCGAAAAGTATGGCGCGCGCTTTACTGCGGCCAAATTAGTGGACCAGAAAATTTCACGATTAACTTATGGAACACTGAGCGTTGATGACCTTCCAGATAGCTACGACATCTGTTGCATCATCGATGAATTACAGAGTGCCTTAGAGGATGGAAGTTCTAAAGGATATGTGAAGGACATCCTATCTCAAGTGGATTTAAAGTTGATTGAAGAACTGGTTTATTCATAGGTTAACCGATGAGTCCTTGATGGACGAAACGCTTACTAGTTAAGCGTCTTAACCAACACAATTTATCATGCAACAAAAAAACTTTGATACAACTTTTGACATTGTATCCAAACACTTAGGCGGTTCAGTAGATGACTATGTTTTAATCGACATCGCGTTTCAACTAGAACCCTTCACAAAAAAATTAGTTGAATTAAACAACTTGTTTACTGGTGAGCATCGCCCAGTTGTAAAGTCAACTATACTCCATGACTACTACGGCCTTAGAAGTAGGGACTCACATTTCTGTCCAAGGCTAGGTTAACTGATGATGGAATTAATTTCCGAAACGCGTAGCAATACGCGTCTTAACCAACACACAAAATCATGAACATTAAAAAAATTAATCAGAATGAACTTGAGGAATTACTTGCTCTTACCGAGCAGTTAAATAAACGTATCAATGACTATGGCCATGTCTCTCAGCATCTACCAAAAATAATGCTTATTGAGTTGCATAATTTTTACGATAAACTAATGGTTGAGGTTGATAGAAGAGATGAATTAGACTAGGTTAACTGATGAGCAGTGAATCTGCGAAACCATGGTGACCCCATGGTCTTAACCACTTTTACAAACTTAAAAAACTTAACAACATGAACGAAGAAATTCAAACATGGAAGTGTTCCTCATGCTCAGAGGAATACACCGAAAACGATTTTGAGGCCATCAATTTAAAAGGCGAATCACTCTGTGAATCATGCGAGTCAAGTGCGTGGGATTATCCATGTACAACGATTGTAACGCAGAACGGAACCACCACCAGTTATGTTTGGTGTGAAGATTTCGGGTACAGAAGTCGAGAGTATTTTGAAGAGGCTGAATTAGATTCTGTAACTGGATTCAAGTATGTCAGAACCGATGGATGGCGCGGATACTGGGATGCAGTCATTGGCGAGGGTTACACCACACTTGCACAAGGATGGGCCACTGGTAGCTATTCAGATGTACCATGGAAGCACAAGTTCAATGACCTCATCGATTCCATCCAGAATGGCGAACTAGAATGCCCCTACGAACTGGTGTTTGGTTTTGGCCTTACCAGTAACGTGTTCTCTTC
>QYPT01000009.1 GCA_007280125.1 Streptomycetaceae bacterium
GTGGCGGTGGTGGCCAAGTGAAAGACAATGTGGCAATTTCAAATCTTTCAGGATCGCTAACAATTATTGTTGGCGATGCAGGCACATCTGGTGCTGGAGCAGCTTGTGGTGCTGCTGGCTGGAATGGTGGAACTGGTGGAACATCTTCAATAACTACAAGTGGAGCTTCACAACTTGTTACCGCTGCCGGCGGTACGGGTGGTGGTGGTGGATCTACAACTGGTGCTGGTGGGGTTGGTGGTAGTTCAAAAAACTCATTAGGCACTAATACTTCTGGTGGAAATCCTATCTCTGCGGCAGCCTGCACTGACACAGCAACTAATGGATGTCACGCAGCTGGTGGTGCTGCAAGTAGTTCTGGAGATGGATCTTCTCCAACCGCAAATGGAAGTGCGACTAACGGTGCAGCAGGTACTAGCGGTATTGCTGTTTCTGCACTTGTTAGTGCAACTTATGGTGGTGGTGGTGGTGGTGGTAATCGCCACCCCGCTAGCTCACCGCTAGCAAGTCGCACAGGTGGATCAGGTGGAACTGGCGGTGGTGGTGCTGGAAATGCGGAGGGTAATGGAAGTTCTGGAACTGATTTTGGTGGCGGTGGCGGTCGTGGTAACGGTGCAGCAAATGCCAATCTATCAAACGCAGGAAGTGGTGGCGCCGGATTTAACGGATTTGTTGCAATTAGTTACACCCTTGATCTAACACCCCCAACTTTCACTTCATCTTCTTCGTTTTCTGCAGCAGAAAATATTGCAACCTCTACAAATGCTGCAACGATTACGATCTCTGAATCAGCAACTGTGATTATCTCTTCTGGGGTTGATGCTGCATTATTCAACATAATTGCCTCAGATTCAGTTACTGTTTTTATAAGATTTAAAAGTTCCCCTAATTTTGAAGTTCCCTCAGATAGCGGGGCCAACAACGTCTATGACTTAACTCTTAATGCCACTGATACGGCTGGAAATGCTGGGCTCCAATCGATAACGATTACGGTTACCGATGTAGTTGATACTTCATCTTTTAACTCACTTGCCCTGGCTGGATCTGCGACTACCGCCACCTACAGATCTGCCGTTCTAATTACTGCAAACGTTTCAGTTGCTTCGAAAATTACATTTACTATTAATGGAAAAGTGCTACCTGGCTGCAAGAACAGATCAACTTCAGGGTCTGGTTCCAGCCATTCCGTAACCTGCAATTGGAAGCCTTCAAGGCGTGGGTCCTTAACTCTTGCAGCTTCGGCAACCCCTACTGGTGCTGGGATTTCTAGTGCTACTTCTGCACCAATAAGCATCCGTGTGGGAAATAGAACAAACTCAAGATAAGAGCATCATCATTCTTAAACAGAGTAGTACTCTCGACCAATGATGCATAAGATCGTAATCCAAGCGCGGTAACACAAGCATGACAAAGACAAGATTGGCCCTTCTTCTTATAGTTTTGTCGATCATCGCTAACACCACTTTCTTTTCCTCTGCCAAGGCAGCATCGGGGTGCACTAAAGCTCCAGATGCTCCGGTGGTCACTTTCAAATATCCAGAATCTGGTAGCGGGCCAATATTTACTTCAACTTCAGTAATAACTGGTGACTTGGCAACGTCATTGTCGATTGGTTATAGCGCACTCTCGAAAAAAAGCTCCGACTTCGACAAGTGGAAAAATTTACCGTGGATAGATATTTTAGATGTTAGTAAAAGCTACATATTGGATTCGAACTCGTTGGGGCTTATTGATCCATCGAAAATATTGGTTTATAGCTGGGCAGCAAATTCCTGTGGCACTTCGGCTCCCGCGATGATGCCTGCAATTCTTTTTACTCGCGCAGTGCAAAAACTACAAGTCAACCAAATTGAATATCATGGAGAATCAATCAAATTAATACCCATGCAAGCAGAAATTAGAAGTGATTCAAATCTTCCGTTATCTGGCGAATCACAAACACCAAAAATCTGTACCGTAGCAGCGGGCGTAAGAGGCGCTTCGAGTTATTCAACGGTAAACCCACTTTCTGAGGGTGAGTGCAAAGTTTTAGTATCAAATCCTGGAACCGAACAGTTTGAATCACTTTCTCAGGTTGTTACATTTATCTTCGCTAAAGCTAAACAATATGTGGGGGTCACCTACAACGGTGCAAATAACGTCGTCGATATCGGAAGCATCATGACGGACGGCGGTGGAGTCATGGACATCCTTGGAAAGTATCCAAGTCCAGAGATGACAGCGGGACACATTTCTACTAAGGACTCTCTGGTGTCTTCCACACCAGGTGTTTGTACGGTAAGGGTTTCTAAATTTCTCGCTCAATTGAAGGTTGTCGGTTACAACATTTTCGCCCATGGGGAAGGTAACTGCACGTTGCGTTATAAGAGCGCATCTAACAATCAGTATTTGGCAGTGGATAAAACTCTTAAATTCACATTTAAGAAATTAAAACAACATATGAATGTCTTCACCAAAAATCCACGGCTATGGTGCACTCGCGTTCAAGATGACGTTATAGAACTATTGGATATCCCATATAAAACGTTGAGCGGAAAGTCCAATGTTTGCCCTGTTGGACATATACGCAGCAGTACTCTTTAGTTGTACGCAGTTTTAATCTCTAGGAATCTCTACTTACCAAGAACGGATTGGAAATATTGGGAGATACTGTTCTTTTCCATCCGCAGCATTTGAGTATCCATCCAAACCGATAAACCACGCATCCGTATTTCCAACTCCGCCTTGTGTTGAACTCCAAATGCGTTCTGCGCCAGTCCAGCCCTTTGCTGTCAGTCGGTCCACGTATTATTGGTTTCGGTCAAGAACTAAGCGTTAAGCCCTTTAGCTTGCTTAGTACCAACCGCGCCCTCCGCGCACGGTGGTCCTATAGGAAGACCTGCTGATGATGAAAGACATCATCAGATGAGCAGGAGGAGAAAATAATGGGATCAATAATTCTTACTGGAATATCACATGGTAAGCATCAATTCTCACTTACCTACCCAGAGATAGATGGAATAACTATCTGTATGGCGCATTGCAAGTGTGGTTATGAGGTTGAGATCTTCAACTTTAGAAGTTACGGCGGTTCTAAAGATCTACAAAAGAAGTGGGAGAAACATATTGGTACTTGGAAGGGGTGGGTATGAGCCCAAATGGCCCGCAAATCTGTTCGAAATCTAGTAAATGTCAGATCACATCTCTACAATGGGAGATAGTTCAAGATCGGTTACATCCATATGTGGACCATGTGAGTACATAACCCCTATTGGGGTTCGAGTCCCTCACAACCCACTTATGCGTTTAATTGGCGGGATATTCGCCGATAGTCGGCTGTGGATCAAGTGATGGCTTTCCCTCATTTTACAATCAGAATGAGAAAAAGCCATCTTGAACTTCAATGACTCCTAAATATCAGTCAACATTTATCTTCTTCAATAATTTTTCGATGGCATCTGCCTCTCCCTTAGCCGCAAGCGCTGCAAGTGGATCACCTACTGCAAAGTGTGCTACAGCAATACCAGCAGCGAGAACAGTACTTTGATCACGCTTCCCATTAACAAAATCTAAAACTGATTTAGGTAGTCGGCTTGATCTAGGTAGTTCTCGGTGCTTAGTTATAAATTCCCATACATTTGTCATGTCCTTAACTCCTTTCTTTGGTTTAGCCAATAAGAATATAGTTTCATGCAAACAAGAACAAGACTTTGTCTGGAAAAAACAATGAACCAAGGTGAAAAACAGCTGCCTTGGCTTGTTTGTAGCCCAAATCCATCCTAAATCTATTCAATATCTAGTAAATATCAGACCCAATCCCTAATATGGGTTGTGGATCAAGATCAATTGAATCCATATGTGGCCAATGAAGGATATGTAGTTCGAGTCCCTCACAACCCACTTATGAAAGAAAAAGGGCTGAGGTAGTTAGCCCCAGCCCTTCTAATCCAAATAACTAGGCTCCTATTGCTCTAATCTGGAAGTACCACATTGCAATAATTCCTATCGCTGTGATTGCCATGAAAATCTCAGGTGGTGCCTTACGAGCATTTCTATTCCATACTGAGTCTTCATTCGCAGGGATGTCTTTAACGTACGCTGCCATGTCACCAAAAACGCCGAGTGCAAAAACCAAGAAGAATGCCTCGATAATGCTCGCGATAACTTTCCAATCAGTTTGGGCTCCGGCTGAAAGATCGGCAAATGCTGTTACAGCAAAAATACCTATGTTAGAAAAAAGCCCAACAAGCATCACTGATGATATTTGCGCGGCAGAAATTTCGTAACGCTTTTCATTTATTTCTCTTACATCCATTTTTCTTCCTTTCGGTTGGGAACAAATACTGGATGATTATTTCAGAAATCAAGATAAACACCCCCAAGGCTCTCGTAGACGAGGTAAACGCAAGGTGAAATTTTCGCTTAATCCATCCTAAATCTGTTCCAAATCTAGTAATTGTCAGACCACATCCCTACTATGGGAGATAGTTCAAGATCGGTTACATCCATATGTGGACCATGTGAGTACATAACCCCGATTGGGGTTCGAGTCCCTCACAACCCACTTACAAGCGTGAGTGGCTCTGAAAAAAATTTCACTTTTAGTCAATGCAAAAAGACACCCTCGTAAATGTTGATGCGGGGGTGTCGTCTGTTAATGCTTACTAATTTGCTGCACCTGCCTCCTTTGCTCCTGGAACTTCAAGCAGCTTTCCGGTCTCGACTTCGTAGACGAAACCGTGAATTGGGATGTTTTTTGGTACCAATGGGTGACGACGAATGCGTTGCACATCCTCTATAACAGCTTTGTTGCGATCAGTAATTGTTAGCCAATCAATGTATGCCGCTTCATCTGATCCTGGTCCCTTGCCAACATCATGAAAACCTGAATCACCAAGTGCTGCAGTTTCTAAGCTCTTTGAAAGTAGTCCGCGCATTACATCGTCAGTGAAAAACTCCATGCCGCAGTTGCTGTGATGAATTACAAACCATTCCTTGGTGCCAAGTAGTTTGTATGAGATTACAAGTGAGCGGATTGCATCATCTGATGCCCGGCCACCTGCGTTACGAATA
>QYPT01000025.1 GCA_007280125.1 Streptomycetaceae bacterium
GCTACCGAGCTGCTCCACCCCGCGTCGGTAAGCGCAATCGTAGGTGATGCGCGCCTACTACGCCAAATCCTATGAAGTTACTTGCGGGCTTGAGCAGAAATCGCTGCAGCAATAGCTGACTTCAAACGATTTTGGGCTTGTCCATATGCAGTGAAATCGCCCTTCGCAAGTGCAGCTTGTCCATCAGCAAGTGCTTGCTTTGCACTTTGTAGTGCAGCAGCGAGATCTGATGATTTCGAACCTGCAGCACCTGTTGATGTCGTAGTAGAAGTTGCTCCAGTTGTTCCGGAGTTTCCACCGAATACTTGATCAAGTGCGCCTTGCAATGTGTCGTCGTAACCAATTTGATCACCGAAGGAAACAAGCACCTTTTGCAATAGTGGGTAGGAAGCAGTGTTTGCAGTTGCACGAACGTAAACAGGTTGGACATACAACAATCCGCTTCCAACTGGAAGCGTCAGCAGGTTGCCTAGCACAACATCTGATCCACCTTGGCGAAGAAGCGAGAGCGAATTGGCAACAATTGGTTTGGCTTCAAAATTGGAAGCAACTTGTGAAGGTCCGGCAATGTTTGTACTACGCGGCAACTGCAAAACGGAAATCTTTCCATAATCAGGTCCTGGATCAGAGTTAACCGCAGCAAATGCTGACAAGTTCTCACGCCCACCAATAGGTACAAATGGCGTTGTCAGTGAGAATGCAGATTTAGTTTCACCTGGCATCTTCAGTGTTAAGTAATACGGAGGTTGCGCGCTTGCATTTCCGCCGAATGTTGAAGGGTCACGCGGTACGCGCCAGAAATCTTGACCGCCATAGAAAGCACTGGCTGTTCTCACGTGATACGTGCTTAAAATGTCACGCTGAACACGGAATAGATCCTCTGGGTAACGAATGTGTGCGAGAAGTGATTTAGAGATGGTGCTCTTGGCTTTGACTGAATTAGGGAAAGCCTTACTCCATGTCTTAAGAACTGGATCCTTAGCATCCCATTGGTACAAGGTGACAGTTCCATCATAAGCATCAACAGTTGCTTTCACAGAGTTACGAATGTAATTAATGCTTGCATTTGATTGTTGAGTGATGGATGCAGAGTTTGTTGTAAGCGCATCTGATGTAGCAGTCGAGAGAGTGGTGCTCTTTGAATATGGGTATCCGGCACTTGTGGTGTAGCCGTCTATAATCCAAATTATTTTTCCGTCTACCAAGGCTGGGTATGGATCTCCATCAAGAGTTAACCATGGGGCAACCTTCGCCACCCGATCGCGCGGATTGCGCACGAAGAGAATCTTTGAATCGTTATTAATAAGGTTTGATAGGACGATGCGCTGTTCTTGATATTTGAGTGCAAAGACGAAGCGATTAAAGAGGGATCCCATAGGGACGCCACCTTTACCGGTATACGTGACGTTCTTTTGTCCATTGGCTGAAGAGTCATCTGGATAATCAAGTTCCGTTGGGGTTGACGATTTTGCTCCACCAATAATGGAGTAATCCGGAACATTCTCGCCAAAGTAAACACGAGGTTCAAAAGTTCCAAGGCCCTTTGTTGGTGGAAGGTCTCCAACTAGGAATGAAGGTTTTCCGTCGGCGTCTCTTACGTTTCCGTACGCTGCAACAAAACCAAATCCGTGTGTGTAAACCAAGTGATCATTAATCCAGTTACGGCTTGGATTTCCTGCAAGGTTGAGTTCACGCACAGCAACAACGGTGTCACGTGCAACTCCGTTGACGGTGTAGCGATCAATATCAAGGGACTCAGGGAAGCCGTAATAAGGCTTAATCTGCTGTAACTGGCGGAAGGTTGCAGATAAAACGTTTGGATCCATGAGGCGAATATTTGAAATTGTTGATGCGTCTTTGGAGAGCTGTCCTGCAGAAGTTGCGATTGTTGCCTGGTAGTCAGTGACTTTTACATTATCAATACCGAATGCTGCACGCGTAGAGTCAATGTTCCTTTGGATAAATGGCGCTTCCTTAGATGACTCGCTTGGCTTTACTTGGAATTGTTGAATCACACTTGGATAGACACCAGAAATTAGCACTGAAGAAATCACTAGAAGTGCAATACCCGCTGTCGGAAGAACCCACGAACGCCGAACGATATTTGCAAAAAATAGAAGTGAGCAGATAACTGCAATGCCAGCCAAAATTGCCTTGGCAGGCAAGACGGCGTTTACATCTGTATATGTAAGACCAGTTATAAGTTTTCCGTCTTTGAGTGCGAGGTGATAACGATCGAGCCAGTAAGCACCTGCTTTGAGTAACACCAAGATTCCTAGTAGAACTGAAAGCTGAACTCGGGCTGCAACCGTGGTGCGATCCTCGCGCGCTTGTAAACGAATTCCTCCATAAAGGTAATGGACGACAGATGAAGCAATCAGAGAGAGAATCAGTGTCGAGATGCCCCACTCAAGAAGTGATTGCCAAAATGGCAATCTAAATGTGAAGAAAGAAATATCTAACCCAAATTGAGGATCTTTCACGCCAAAAAGAGTTGAGTTCTTGAAGAGGAGCCATGATGCCCACAGTTGGGAGCCGCCAGAACCAGCGAAATAAAAGAGTGCAACGGCCAAGCCGCTCGTGACTAATAGCCTAATCGGCTCAATTTGTCCACGGTAGCGTTCTAAATTATCTGCTTCGATATTCATTGGTGCATACATTGGACGTCGGCGGAAAGCGATAATTACATTTGCGATGATTATCAGTGAGGTTGCCAATCCAAATGCGACAAAGAGGAAAGCCTTAGTCTCAAGTGTCGTCTTCCAGACATTCGTGAAACTTACCGAACGAAACCAGAGCCAATCCGCGTAGAAACCGCTCATGGATATAAGGGCGACGAGGATAACTCCGACAATAACCGCTGTTATTACGAAGGGACCGCGACGATTGGGCAGATTGGGCTGGCGATTAAAACTCATGCACCAACGCTACCGATTTCGTTGCCAAGTGCAATGTGAGATGGAGGTTTGGGCATCTTTGAGCACAGAAATGGCTTCTGTGAGGGTTTCCACCGAATAGACCGTGAGGCCCGAGGGGATGTGATGAACATCGTCGCAATTGCTCGTTGGCGCGAGAAAAACCGTGGCTCCTGATCGCTTTGCTGCAATCAATTTTTCATCGATTCCACCTATGGGGCCTATAACTCCCTGAGCATCTATCGTCCCGGTACCAGCGATCGTTCTACCGTCAAGAAAATCATTGGGAGTTAATCGCGCAATCACAGCCAGTGCAAATATCAAACCGCCACTTGGGCCGCCAGTGTTCTTTACCGAGATTCTCACTTTGACTTTACGTGGATCCACGGGTGTACCAATTTTTTCTAGATAGGAGAAAGCTGAGACCGTTGCAGCGCTTTGAGAACCATCCATATCTGCTTTATTGACTGCATTAATTTCTTGTGAACTCTGCTCCGGTGGATATACAACGCTTCGAGGTAGAACGATCGAGTCTGCCTTTGCCCACGAATAGAGAACATTCGCGCCAAAAATTGGTGAGCCAGGGCTAGTTGCGAGCACTGTTACCAAGAGCAACTTCCCCGATGTCGGATACGTGGGTGCACCTTCAATGGTGATCATTTTCTCAAGAACGTCAGTACCCGCTCCAGGCTGCAAGACAACATATGGCAACGGCACTAATCCAGCTAACGTCAAAAAGATGCCAACAATAAATAACGCGAATCGTGGAAGAGGAGAGAATCGCATGTGCACTGTCTCGAGTGAGCGGACTACGCGTCCTTCTCGGGACTTTCTATTTTTTCATCATTCTCAGGCGCAACATTCTCTTGCGCTGCACGAAACGAACTTTGAAAGCGCTGAAATTGTGTTACAGAACGAGTCGTCACATTTTCAAACCTCTCCTGAAATTTGGTAACCCAAAGGACATAGCCCAAAACCCCAATTAGGGCAGTGATGGGAATAATCCACCACACGAGGGCGGAGAAAGTCGTTGACATAGCGTGAGTCTACCCTGCTCGGGAAGAAAGCGTGGCTTCGGGTTGTTCTACTACGTAAGGGTAGAGTTTAAGAAGAGTGATGGAGGAACTGTGACACCGTTTGGTTTTACACCGCCTGGGGATTCTGATGATTCGGAGAATTCCAATAACGGGATGCCTGATTTCTCTGCACTCTTTGAGCAACTTGGAATTAGCCCAGAGAATCTCAAAGACTTCACTAACTTAGGATTTCTTAGTTCAGCGAATTCCAATTCATCAGCCAGCGAATTTACTTTTCCTATTGGAATTACTCGAGATATTGCTAAGAAGTTTGTTAGCGCTAAGGGCTCTTCGCCAATCGGTACAACGGACTTAAGTCAGATACACGATGCCATGGAGATTGCTGAACTCTGGCTCAATGAAGCAACTGTTTTCCCTGCTAGTTCCAGTGCAAAGAATGTGATGACCCGTAACGACTGGGTCGATTCCACCATGGCAGGTTGGCAACTTACTGTTGAACCACTGGCTCTCGGACTTGCCCAAGCGCTCTCATCTGTTATCGAAGGTCAAGAGATGCCTGAAAATTCAATGCCAGTCGAGGCTGTCGCTGGCTTACTTCGTGGGTTTATCGCGACCATGATCGCAACTCAGTTGGGTCAATATGTAGGGGGATTAGCCGAGAGCGTCACCGGCGCCCATGACGTGGGATTGCCGTTGCTCAATCCATCACAACCAGCACTTCTTCCTCAAAATATTGCGCAATGGAGCATTGATATTGGTGTTCCTGAGTCTGAGATTCGCATTTTTCATGCACTGCGGGAAGGTGCGGTGGCGCGATTATTTGATAGCAATCCATGGCTTGTCGACTACATGCGTATGGCAATCGCAGATTATGGAAAAGGTATTCACATCGACGTTGAAAAAATGCAACAACAGGCACAAGAGGCAATGGAATCCGGTGCAATTGACCCTGACAATCCTGAATCTCTTACTCTGGCACTCAACCAAAGATTATTTACACCAGAGGAAAGTCCGCAACAAAGTGCAGCGCTTGCTAAATTAGAAACTGCTTTGGCTCTCATTGATGGTTGGGCCGATGACGTGACAACTCTTGCAGCTGCAGATCGATTGCCTTCGTTGAATTCATTACGAGAAACTTTGCGTCGACGTCGCGCGACTTCCTCGCCAGCGCAACAACTTTTTTCATCACTCTTTGGACTTGAAGTTTCTCCACGGATGGCTCGCGAAGCGAGCGCCTTCTGGTTGGCTATTCGCGAACTGCGCGACGTGGCTGCTCGTGATCAGATTTGGAGTGGCATCTTGCCAACGCACGAAGAGCTCAACGAGCCTTCGACATATCTATTCAGTGTCGAAATTCCCGATGACCTCTCGGGCCTAGCCGGAATCTGATTGCCTCACGTTCCATAACTCTCATTTGCCCTTTGAACGGGGTACCCCTCACGAGTCGGGAAAACCCCCCCTCCTTATTTT
Organism: Streptomycetaceae bacterium; assembly: GCA_007280125.1. Taxonomy (GTDB): domain Bacteria; phylum Actinomycetota; class Actinomycetes; order Nanopelagicales; family Nanopelagicaceae; genus QYPT01. The sequence continues at coordinate 5,423 of QYPT01000025.1, forward strand.
TTGGCAAAGAAAAGCGAAGTCCCCGGGCGCACGATTCTTTATCTGCCTTCCCCTTGCAGATACAGAACGGTTATCCGAGGACTTCGTAGACTGAAACTTAAAGTATTTCTCCTTGAGAATCAACCGAGATAGAGAGATTTATTCTCACTTGACCCCCCTTTTTTTGCTACCGTGGAGAGGTGATGGCGGCTAATGAGGACGATTTCGATCAGCAACTGCCAGGTCTTAATGAAGGCGAAATTATTGTAATTCGCTCCAAACGACGAAAAAGAACGATTTCTGCCTATCGCCAAGGCGGAAGAATCGTTGTTTCTATCCCTGCAAGGCTGACAAAGGCCGAAGAGCGATCGGCAGTTCCTGAAATGGTTGCCAAGATTCGGGCCCAAGAAATAGAAAAGACCGTCGATGAATCGGCGCTGGCCACCCGTGTCGATGAATTATTGGGGCTCTACGCCCCCGAAATTACAGAGCGCCCAGTGAGCGTAACGTGGAGGACGATGCGAGAGCGGTGGGGCTCATGCACCAACCTTGATGCCACGATTCGTATCTCCAGCCGGCTTCAACGCACCCCTTCCTATGTCCTGGATTTCGTCCTCTTCCACGAAGCGGTCCACCTTCGCTATGGAGACCATGGACCGGCCTTCAAAGCAGTTCTGGCTAGGTACCCAATGGAAGAACTGGCTCAGGCCTACCTAGATGGTTATGAAGCGGCTGAATCTGACCTCACCGTGCCCGACTTGCCCAATCAGTCCTATGAGTCCCCAAAAGATCTCTTCATGAACTTTGCGACACGCTCAAAAAACTCCTCCTCCACCCACTAATTAACCGCTTTTCCCGCCTCATGCGGGGTAATGTGACGCTCGTACGCTCGCGCATTTGTCGGGAAGCTCTCCCGTTAAACCGTTAGCGTCGATTGGAGGAGAAAATGGCGGAGGCATACATCGGCAAGCTTGAGGACAACAGCGGGGCTTACTGCGTTAAGTGCAAAGAGAAGCGCGCCTTCACAGGCGAAGTAAAGGTCTCAGACTCTGGTCGTCGCATGGCGCAGGGCATTTGCTCAGTCTGTGGCACCAAACTCAATCGCATTCTTGGTAAGGCACCACAGTAGTAACACTCACGTTGTAGACCTGCCTGACCGAATAGGTCACGCAAGCAATACGTTAGTAAGAAGTAAATAAGAAGTAAGGACTGGCGTCTCCCACAAGGAGGCGCCAGTTTTTTCGTAACCGAACTATCACCATCAGTTGATGAATCACAGATGATCTGTGAGCGCTGTGCCAAAGCTTCCTGCGCTACCACGGATTTCTTGCATTCTAATCCTCATGAAAACTTCATTGCCTGCAAGCGCTCGCCCTCAATTGAAATCCGGAATTACTGTTCTGCCGCACGGTGAAAACACCTATATCGGTTTCAGCGATCATGGAATCGAATTTGAAGGCGCACACGTGCGACCGATCGTTGGCGCTCTCACCGGAACTCAAACATGCCAAGAAATACATGAAAGCCTTGGGCATGACCTGGAATTAGTGACATCCCTAGTGATCGAACTTGATGGTCTGCACTTTCTTGACACCATTAGGAGCGCAATCACCTTACAGGATCGTTTTCACTCACCGAATGCACATCGGCAATCGCACATTGTCGATAACAGCAATGACGCAACTTTCCAGCAGATCCAAACCAGAATTCGCCCCGAACTCACACTGACAACATGGCTACCAAATGTTGATGACGGTGGCGTTTCACACATCAACGCTAGGCAAGATTGCGACGTGAGAATCTACGGAAGTTCACGAATAGCCGGCATTATCTATGGAATTCTTTTGAGTAGCGGAGTTTCAAATACACGATTGGCTACTCATACTCAGTCCCCTTTAATCTCCGAATTAGACTTATGTTCAAGCATTTTTCGCCCCTCCGATATAGGTGCCTCACTAGTGGAAAGAGCCTCCGCTCTTGGAAAAGAGCTATCGCTCTTTCCGATCAACCCGCCTTCTCCTAGAAATGCCATCGCCATCAACGTCGGAGCACCTGACCCCGAGCTCCTGCAAGAGTGGATGAGCGAATGCACACCGCACCTCTTTATTGAAGATCCAGAGTGCGCATCATTGATTCTTGGGCCATTTGTCGTGCCAGGTACAACCCCTTGCTGGCGCTGCACGGTTCTCACAAAAGACGATGAGTACATTGCCTGGAAGCAGGTTCAATGGGAACGGCGGATTTCGCCCCACTCTGAAACACCCGTATCGGTGGCACATTACGTAGCAGGTTTGGCCGCTTTAGAAATCCTTCGGTTCATTGATACTCAACATTCGGACTTGCTCGGATCAACGCTACGAGTTAACTACTTAGCTGCCAATGAAACCGAACGCAGGCGATTTTCATTTCACCCTGCGTGCGGTTGTCATTGGTAGACCTAATTAATTATTAGGTCAGTAATTAAGCTAATAGTTAGGCCGCGTCGCTCTGATCCAAACGAGGGCGACCAACAGTTCGCTTGCGAGCAATGACAGATCCATCTTCGAACAACTCTCCGCCCCAGACTCCGCATGGTTCATTGCGAGAAAGCGCTGCATCTAAACATTGAGTACGCACTGGGCATGCACCACATAGCGACTTAGCAACGTTGATGATCTCGGCCTTATCCGAGAAGAAGATTTCTGGATCTGCGTTATGGCAAGGCAAGGTAAAGGCAATGTCGGATCCGTAAGCGCCTGTTACATCGCCTAATCCGCTCATCTGGCCATCTTGCGCCCAGCCTGGTACTAACAGTTCACTGAAGAGAACAGTCATTGTCCTCACCTTCCTTCTCTTTTATCTTTCTCTGTTTGGGTAGTTGTCGGTTGTATTAGGGAAAAGAAAAAGGGCCCGAATCCTTTGTGGATTCGTGGCCCTTGGGGTCCTATCTCGGTTTTAACCGATTGGGCTCCAAGATGCCATCTCACCAAAGGCGGGATACCACGCTGTGCGCTTTGAGGCACGATTAGCTGTGGCTGCGTATGAATGTGAATGAAAAGAAGTCGCTGAAGGCGCAACTGCGAAAGTAGCTGTAAACAACTGCATTTTGTGCCTCCCGTTTCTGTTTTTCATTTCTATACAAATCACGTGATCATTCAATCGCGTGAATGGCAAGGGTAAAGCAAAGGTTGATGATGATGCAAATGAATTATCACTAACTGGTCAGTAACCCAGCCTCACGCAGGAATCGGCTCGGATTCTGACGATAACTCAGTGCTAAATGTGTCCGCGCACGCGTAACTCCAACGTAGAAGAGTCTCCGATCTTCCTCGACCGCGCTCTCATGCGTAGGCAGAGTTCCCTCATTTACTCCGATTAGAAAGACCTGCTCCCACTCCAAGCCCTTAGCCGCGTGAAGGGTTGCCAAGGTTGTTACGGGCATAACCGGTGGATTGTTCTGCTCGGCCCTATCTTCGAGTTCGCGCAAATATGTTCGCAACGTTTTAGGAGTGAATGCCGCATCGGCATCGAGTTCGCGAGCCAAATGCATGAGCGCGGTAATCCCATCCGTGCTTTCACCGCTAATAAAAGGCTGCGAAATCGTGCGCAGTTCATCAAGCCAGGTAACTCCCTCTGTCGGAATTACAGATGCTCGTCGAATTTCCTTTAGAAAATCGCGTACATCAGTCCGCTCAAAGAAACGTTCGTTATTGCGTACTTGATAAGGAATCTGCGCAGCTGCACACGCACGAGCAAGCGTATTTAATTGTGCATTTGTTCGGGCTAGTACGGCTATATCTTGAGCAGCAATACCAGTTGAGGTCATAGCAATGATTGATTGCACGACTCCTGCAACTTCACTTGCTTCGTCCTTATATTGCGTTACTTCGGGCTTATTGCCATGGGGATTAAGCGCAACAATTTCTTGACCCATTGCGCCACTTCGCAAGACGCTATTTGCAGTAGAGATGATTTCCGGCGTTGAACGATATCCAGTAGTCAAGCGAATAACTTGTGCCTCTGGAAATCGATGAGTGAAATTATTGAGAAATACGGGTGTGGCACCTGCAAATGAATAAATAGTTTGAGCAGGATCGCCAACAACACAAATTTCTTGGCGGTTACCCAACCAGGCATTGATTAATCGTTGTTGTAATGGCGAAACATCCTGATACTCGTCAATAGTGAAAAAACGATATTGATCATGAACTCTCTCGCGAACTTCGCGCTCTTCTTCAATCATCGCGGTGGTTAAGAGCAAAACATCTTCGAAATCAATAGTCCGCTCTTGTCGTTTCAGGCTTTCGTATGCTTCATATACCTGTGCAACTTGGCCTGGATTTATACGGTTTCGTTCGGCGCGAACTTTCGTCTCCTCCATGTAATCCTCAGGAGCAATCTGCGAAACTTTCGCCCATTCAATCTCGGAAGCGATATCACGAAGTAATTCGCGCGAAGTAATACTTAATGATGAGGTTAGTCCGGTGCGAGTAATTGCCTCAGTAATGAAGGCGGTCTTTGTTGTTAAGAGATCAGGCGTACGACCACCAAATACTTGTGGCCAAAAGAAGATCAATTGCTTGAGGGCTGCCGAGTGAATTGTTCGGGCCGCAACGCTAGGCACGCCTAATAATCGAAGCCTGGCGCGCATTTCTCCCGCTGCTCGTGCGGTAAAGGTTAGCGCTAAGACTTTCTGTGGATTCATCACGCCAATTGCGCTGGCATATGCAATGCGGTGAGTAATTGCTCGGGTTTTTCCTGTACCTGCGCCAGCAATCACGCAGACAGGTCCTCGCGAGGCAAGTGCGACTTCGCGTTGCTCATCATCAAGGGCAGCGAGAATTTCTTCTGCGCGGAGTTCGTTGGGTTCGTTTACGGCCTCCAACTGTCACCGCCTTGAAGATCCTCCATTGCTCCCGGTCCATACCAATGTTCAATCATGCGGCGTGCAACACTAATTGGTGGTGGTAAAAGTATGTCTTGACTTACAACTGCAGCTTTCATTTCAGCCCGAGAAAACCAACGGATTTCTGTTATTTCAACGCCATCTGCAATTGCAGTTGATGGGTCAGATGTGACCGCCTCGAATGCAATCATGATGGATGCTGGAAATGGCCATGGTTGCGATCCGAGATACGAAACCGAATGCACTATGACGCCAGATTCTTCTGCCACTTCTCGTACAACGCATTGTTCAAATGATTCACCGGGTTCAACAAAACCTGCGAAATTTGAGAATCTTTTATCTGGCCAAATCGGTTGGTGGCCCAAGATGATTCGATCATCTAGATCTTTAACGAGAACGATAACTGCAGGGTCTGTACGTGGGTGATGTTGGCTCTCATCAACATCACAAATGCGCACAGCTCCACCTAGGTCAACTCGAGTTGGTGCGCCACAACGCGAGCACATCGGATGCACCCGATGCCAATTGCCCAATCCAACCGCATGCACCGCAAGTCCAGCTTCTAGGTCAGAAAGATTGCTGCCGACTTCTCTCAAAGTGTGAAAATCTGGATCTTCAGGATCCACGGCTGGGATATGCCACGCGAAATAACTTTGCCCATTACTTCGATCTATACCCAAGAAATATTTTTCGCCATCGCCCTCGACTTGGGTTGAGTTACGCAAAACCAAGGCATCCAGTGAGGATTGAAATCTGTCTCCGGCCAAAATAAGAATTTTCGCCGTTAACCAGAGTTCATCTAACTTGGCAGGGTCAGTACGCAATTCACTGGCACGGTCAATGCTGGGTTTGGCAAGGATTAGATTGCGGAGACGTCCCGCTGGCTCTGTCGCGCTCATGATGGGCGACACTACTAGCATGAGCCCATGCGCCTCACATCATGGAATTCGCTACACGGGCTGGCTATGCCACCTGATGAGGCGGTCGATAAGGTCGCCCTATTAGCCGCCGAAATCGCTCTTCTCTCCCCCGATGTGCTTGGCCTACAAGAAGTTGATCTCAATTTAGAGCGCTCAGGCAATCTCAACCAAGTCGCCGATGTGGCGGCAGTATTAAAGACCGAGCATTGGGCATTTGCCCCCTCGCTTATGGGCTCCCCCGATGAGGATTGGCGAAAGACTCTCCATACCGATGTACGAGTAGTAACCGCACATAGCGCGCCATTTGATTCCGGTTATGGAATTGGGCTCGTATCAAAGATTCCCGTTCTCTCCTGGCATCGTTTAGAACTTAAAGGCTCACCAGTTGGAATGCCTATGACCTGGCCAGTAGATGGAAAGATGAAACGGTTCTATGTTCGCGATCATCCTCGCTCGGCACTCGGCGCTGTGCTTGATAATGGATGGCTCATCATTAACACACATCTCTCATTTGTTCCTTTTTTTAACCTCTTTCAACTGATGAAGGTTAAAAAATGGGCGAATACACTCCCTGTTAAAGACAAGAAAAAAATTCTTATTATGGGCGACCTCAACGTCCCCTTCGGTTTCATTGTTCGAGGGATTAACTGGAATTCTTTAGCGTCACAGAAAACTTTTCCAAGTTGGATGCCTAAAGTGCAGATTGATTATCTTCTCTCGCAAAAAGTTGCCTCAGAAGATGTCGTGCACGTTCCATCCACACATAAAGGCATGAGCGATCATCTTCCGCTGACAGTAGAGGTTGACTAGTACTTCTCCACTAAATCAATAAGGTCTTGCTCTGATTGCAAATCTGATGGTCGGGCTGTAATCCCTGTTGGAACATAATGGAAACCGGCGCTAACTTTTGTTACATCTACGCCCACTAGTTTTGCCCATGCAAGGCGATACATGGCAAGTTGGATCGCTGCCGACTCACCTAACTTCTTAGATCCAGTTTTCCAATCGATAACCTCATAATGATCACCGTTTTTATACACGGCATCTATCCGTCCGCGCACAAGAACTCCTGCAATGATTGTTTCGAAAGGAACTTCTACTGCATGAGGATGACGTGTTCCCCATTCACTGGATAGCCACGATGCTTTGAGGGATTCGAGAGTTTGGTCAGGTTCTAATTGATCGATCGGATCTAGGTCATCTTCATCAAAGAGAGTGGCTTGACCAAAGTATTTTTCAACCCACAAGTGGAAAACGGTACCTCTGCGTGAGTATTCATCTTGGGGCCGTGGCATTGGCCGACGGATAGAAAGTGCTAATTCTTCAGGGTTTTCACGCAGTGCCACAAGAGTTGATACCGATAAACGAGGTGGCAGGAATGCAGATGCTCTCTCTTTACTGGGCTTCATTTCGTTGATGAGCGCATGTGCATCCCGAATCCAGGATTGGTCATCAGCTTCCTCGGCATGTACTAAATCATGCGGTGCACTTTCGCGAACTAAAGTATGTGCTTCATCAAATTCCTTGCGGCGGATGCCCAATGGGTCTCGTGGCCACATCTCTGATTTAGGGTTTTCTAACTTGGGATTAACTGCGCCATCTTCTAATTCGCATTCGGAGAGGATGATTCCGCCATGGCTCTTTGCAACCTCAAGAACACTTGCAAAAAGAGCGCTCGGTTCAACCGCGGTCTTCCCATCGCGCCATCGCGAAGTTGTACAGATTAAGTGAGTACGGGCACGAGTAACAGCCACATAACCAAGGCGAATCTCCTCAGTTAGCTTTTGCTTATCGCACTCCCCTTCAAATTCCTTAAGCTTCTTACCTACCTCGGTATTCGTTGAACATTGAGAAATATCAATCATAGGAAGTTCGTGATTATCACCGCGCAAAGGAAAGGGAATGTGTTTTTCATTACTTAACCAGTTATCGCGCTCTTTACCTTTATTGGGAAAGCTGCCCTTAGCAAGGCCGGGGACAGCAACCACATCCCATTCGGCGCCCTTGGCATTGTGCACTGTAAGAATTTGCACTACATCCCTACGGATCTCGGGTGCTCCAGATTTGAGTCCACCTTCTTCATCCGATGCCACATCAAGCCAGGTAAGAAATTCTGAAGCAGTTCCGCCGCCACGTGCAAACTTGGCGGCTTCATCAATGAAGCGATCTAGATGTCTTCGGCCATTTTGAGTTCCATCGCGTAATAGAACTTCTACATCTAGAGCCAAATAGTCTTCGATCTCGCAGATGAGATCAACTAGCGGTCCGCCAGCGCGAGAACGCAATCGGCGAAGATCGGCAGCAAAATTGGTAAGTCGCGTGTACCCAATCTGAGTGAATGCGCTCTTATCTGCTTCTGCAATTTCATCAAGTGATTCGATGATGCTCCCTGAGAATTGATCATCTGCCTCTTCTTGCAACGGGTTTCCTGCAGCAATTTTCGCAATGAAAGTCTTTGAATTCTCTCGTGATTTATCACTTAATGAGCGCGAATAACGCCCCAAAGCGGCAATATCTGCTGCTCCTAGATTAAGTCGCGGCCCCGTAAGGTGCCGCATGAGAGCGGCCCCAGATTCTGGGTCGGTGACTATGCGAAGTAATGCGATGACATCAGCAACCTCTGCAACATGAATGAGACCACCAACGCCGAGAACCTCTACCGGGATATTCACACTACGCAAAGCAAGTTCTATCTCTGGAATTTGAGTACGTGTGCGAGCAAGCACAGCAAATGAGGTCCGCTTATTCTCTGGTTGGGCCGCTCTTTCAGAGCTAAACCACTTAGGGGCGAAGTATTCGGCAATAGCTATCGCCTCAGCTTCTTGTGTCTCAAAAACGCCACATGCTAATTCACCAGGTCCGGCTCCGTTGCGCGCAACAAGCGGTGCAACATGTACTTTGGCATCTTGGCGAATAACCGAAGAGATCTCATTAGCCAGAGTCAAGATGATTTCATCATTGCGAAATGTTGTAGAGAGTGAAAACTGACCAGCACCTTGCTGATGTGCATTCTTTGGAAAATGCTGTGCGAATGCTCCGATAGTTCCTGCAGAGGCTCCACGCCAAGTGTAAATCGCTTGGCATGGGTCACCGACCGCCATGACGGGATGTCCTCCACCAAAGAGAGCCGAAAGCATACGCACTTGCGATTGCGAAGTGTCTTGGTATTCATCGAGCAATACAACTTTATATCGTTCGCGTTCGGTTTGACCTACCTCGGCAACTTCTACCGCTACCTTTGAAGCCAGGAACATTTGGTCATCAAATGACAGTTGACCATTCTTTTGTCGTCGCTCAATAAAGGAGGCGACCATCGGCAAGATGGAAATTCGCTGGTTAAGTACTTTCTGAACATCTCGAACTTCCTTATTGGATTTGGTGCCCAAGGAGTCAATGTGATCGAGAATTTTCATTGATTCATGAATAATTTCATCAGGGCTACATTGGTGTTCCAACATGTATTTGGTAAGCCCGATGACATCGGTAATCACGGTGCTCGCTGCGCTCTCTGATTTGAAATCTGGATCATCCCAATTGTGAACAAGATCAGATGCCATCTGCCACACTGCCGCATCACCAATCGGGTCATCAGCAGCATCGATTCCAAAACGAATCGCTTGCTCTCCAAGTAAGCGTCCGGCATAGGAGTGATAGGTCATAACAGCAGCGTCAATCGCTATGTTTTTGGGCAAAAGGCCAGCAGTTCGCAGTTGACGCAGACGGCTACGAATTCGTATTCCTAATTCGCCTGCTGCTTTCCGTGTAAAAGTCAGACCAAGAATCTCATCAGGTGTTACTAAACCATTAGCAACCAAGTAAAGAACGCGCGCGCTCATTGTTTCCGTCTTGCCCGATCCCGCACCAGCAATTACAACAGCAGGCTCTAAAGGCGCCGCAATGATAAGTGCTTGTTCTGGTGTAGGCATGCGCACTTTGCTATCAACGCTAGCCAAAGCTTTTGCAATATCCGCTGGTGAATACTTAATAATAGATGTCATTCCATCACCGCCCGGCCGTCACTTTGAATCGGACAGACATTTCGTAGATTGCAATCTCTGCATCGCTTATTTGCCACCGCTAAGAAAGTTGCGGCGCCCATGCCATCGGCAATCCCAGCAATCTCGGATTTAACAGCTTCGAGGTCAATTGGCGGTTGGTTGCGCGCGGTGCCATCTTTACCATCGGCAAGATAGACAAGATCGGCACCAGCACTGATACGACTCTCGTGATTGGCCGCAAACCCACCTTCGATTATCGCCAGCTGATATGCCTGCATCTGTTTATTCACTACAGCATCAGGAATGGAAATAATGGTTTTTCCGGTTTTGAAATCGATGACAAAGAGAGCGCCCTCTGCTGTTACTTCAAGACGATCTACGCTTCCACGAATCTGAGCGCGACCTACGACTACATCAAAACTGACTTCAACTCCAACAATGGTGTTGGAACGTGCCGAGTGATAGCGAACAAATCTATGAATCATTTCCACGGCGCGTTCGAGTTGCATAGAACTAACCCACCCGGTTGAGGGATCAATAAGTTTCCAAGCAGTTTGGAGTTTGCCCACTAAATCGGCCTCGGTTAGCGTTGCATCTTCTTCCATAAGGGCAGCAAAGGCGTGAATGGCAGAGCCCAATACTTGAGCGGTGCTATCGCCATTTTGTCCGCCACTTTTTTCAAGAAACCACTTCACGCCACATTCTGTGAAACTCTCGGCGCTACTTGGAGAGACAGGCACTAAGGCGTCAGGGGCGATAATTGGAGCGCTACTACTTATCGGTGCCACGCCAGCCCATGAATCCACATCTGCTTCTTTGAGGCCTTCTCTGCCCAAGCGAGCCAAGATTTGCGCTGCAAAATCGCGATTTTCCCCATGGAGTTCACTGCGCAAGGTCGCAACTAAAGCTGCTGGGGTAATTGGGCGTGGCACTGGCGTCATTACAGGGTCGGTACTCCACTCACCCAAAACGTGAGTGGCAATTTCTTCGAAATAGGTGGAGGGCTCATCTTCTTCTTTTTGCACCGCCGAAACTATTAATTGACTCTTGGCTCGAGTAACGGCCACATGCAAAAGGCGACGTTCATCCTCAACTAATCCACTGGCAGTAAGCGCATCCAATTCTTTACGGGCCATAGCGCCATGTCGAATACGTTCAACCAGGCGTTCGGAGCCAAGCAGTGATCCGCGCTGGCGCAAGTTTGGCCACACGCCCTCTTGCAGGCCTGCAATAGCAACGATTTCCCATTCGCGACCTTTAGACGAATGTACCGTCAAAATCTCTACAACATCTGGGCGCTGACCTTGTGCAGTAATGACATCACCAAGAATATTTTCTTGAGAAATCTGTCGAATGAAACTTGTCGCCTGAGAATGCGGAAAGCGTTCGGCAAATCGACGTGCTGATTCAAAGAGTTGCATCATCGCATCAAGATCGCGATCTGCAGATGCCCCACGTGTGCCACCGCGCAGTGCCTGGCGCCGCCAACTTTCGGATAATCTCTGGCCATCACTTGCCAAGGCGTTATTCCAGATTTCCCACAATAGATCTTCGGCTTGAGTAGTGCGAGCTCGTAGAACTTTACGCGCCTTCGCTAATAATTCATGAATACGTATGAGTGAATCAGCGCCTTCAATAAAAATTTCACCTTTATCAATACCTGCGATAAGTAACTCGCTACCCGATCGTTGATCATCAGCGCTACGTGCAGCAATCAGTGCTCTACGAATTCTGCGAATTGAAACTGAATCTGCTCCACCAAATTCAGCTAACAATAGTTTTTCACAATTATCAAGTGTGAGAGTTTTGTCTCCGGTTGCAATCTGAGCAAGCAAAAGGAATGGGGCTATCGATGGGTTACTCGATAGCGCAGCTATTTCGGAGGCAACTGGAATCCCTGCTTGAGAAAAAGCTCGGCGAAGTACAGATGCACCCGCACCAGGAGTCCGCAGTATTACTGCCATTTCACTCCAGGGGGTCTTATTAATCAAGCGGGCATAGCGAAATTGATAGGCAATAAACTGGGCTTCTTCACTTGCTGACCTAAAGCGACCTACGACAACTCCCTGATGATCTGTGCCTAAAGGTGCAACGTGGCACTCACGTTTTCTCTGCACCGCACTTCCACGAAATTCACTGGCGACCACCTGTCCCACTGCAAAGATTTCGGGGGTGCTTCGAAAAACTTCATGTAAAACAATCTGCTTACCCTTTTCAACATACCAATCTAACTCGGCGCTCAACTGATCAGGGTCTGCGCCACGAAAGCGACCCACCGCGCTATCGCCATCAGCGCAGAGAACAACATCGCTTCCGACTAGTTCGCGCAGAAGCTGGCGTTGGGCAGGATCACTCTCTTGAAACTCATCGATAAGAATTGTTGTAAAGCGAGCGCGAAGTTCGACCGCGATCTCTGGATGTGCTCGTAAGTGGTAATAGGCTTCGGCAACAATCTGGCTGGGGTCAATGCGCAACTTCGCATCTCCTGCAGAATCGGTCTGCAAGTCCATAACATCTTGATACTGCTTCCAAAAGATTGCTGCCGATTCCCAATATGTTTCGCCATGTTCTTTGCCCAATTGCGCTAATCGATCTGGTGTCAGATTTCTCTCTGATGCGCGCAAAATTAAATCTCGTAATTCTCGTGCAAAGCCGTTTGTTGTCAGTGCCTTCTCTAAATCTGCTGGCCAATAATTCTTACCCGATGCGCTATCTCCATCTAGCAAGTCTCGAATAAAACTCTCCTGCTCGGGACCTGACATAAGAATTGGTTCAGATGCGCTTTCAACTGCTTTCATTTTTAATATTGAAAAGGCCAAAGAGTGAAATGTCCTAGCAATCGGCTCTTTCATAATTGCCGTAGTTCGAAGCGCTACGGAGTCACGCAATTCGGATGCTCGCTCGCGTCCATAGGTAAGCATCAAGATTGAGTTGGGATCTTGCCCTTGGACCACTCGCGAGAGAGCTGCTTCAACAAGTATTGAAGTTTTGCCTGTCCCAGGCCCACCCAACACAACCAACGGGCAACCGCGATGGGCAACCGCTTCTTGTTGTTCGGCACTAAAGAGCAATTCCCGAGTTTGGATGGGACGGCGGATTAGTGATCCGACCTGGGCACCTGACTCTTTACTCACGGAAGCCATTCAACCTGACTCCGGTGACATTGGACTGCAATTAAACGCTAGGGACTGCGTAAAGACCTTCGAACATCTTGGCCATCTCATCAGGAGTGTTATCTGGCGTGATGATCCATTGTTGGAATTCTCCACCAGTGAAGGTGAATATATAGGCGGGACGTTTTCCATAAACGGCAACAAAGTTCTTTCCTTTGCGAAGGCGCCACGTACCTAGTGCAACCACATATGGAAGCCCTGTCCCTGGCGCACGAAGGCCACGCAAGACTTTCGTTGTCCATGCTTTTGCAACAGGCTTCACGGAAAGCAATTCTTTATATTTCACTTGGACATTACCGTGAAAAGCAAAGATCTTCTCTGTTGTTGAGAGCGATAAGATGACATAAGTGCCAAAACGTTCCAAGTGAGGCATGGGGGTTAATCCGAACCAGTTTCCATTGCGGCACGATTAAGTGGAACGTTTGCATCAGGGCTCTTCTTATTATTGGAAGAGGCGATTGCATCGGCCCCACCATTTTCGAGTTGCCCTATCAATTGAAAATGTCCATCTCCTAGTTGACCTTGTGCGCGATAGAGCTCGAGTTTGGCGCGAGTGTCTGCGATGTCGAGGTTGCGCATTGTGAGTTGACCAATACGGTCAACGGGACCAAAAGCAGCATTTTCGGTGCGTTCCATTGAAAGTTTATCTGGGTGATAACTAAATGCAGGTCCTGTTGTATTAATGATTGAGAAATCATCACCGCGACGAAGGCGAATGGTGACTACACCTGTTACTGCGGATGCAACCCAACGTTGTAGGGATTCGCGAAGCATCAAGGCTTGCGGATCTATCCAACGACCTTCATAAAGAAGTCGACCAAGACGACGGCCTTCAGCATGATAATTTGCGATTGTGTCTTCGTTGTGAATGGCGCTGATGAGGCGCTCGTAAGCAATAAATAGAAGCGCCATTCCTGGTGCTTCATAGATACCACGGCTCTTAGCCTCAATGATGCGATTTTCAATTTGGTCTGCCATGCCAAGTCCGTGGCGACCGCCTACTGCGTTTGCCTCTTGCATGAGCGCAACAGAGTCAGTGAAATCTTTGCCATTTATAGATACGGGACGACCTTGAACAAATGCAATCGTGACATCTTCTGTTGCAATCTTTACTGATTCATCCCAGAAGCGCACACCCATAATTGGTTCGACAATTTCTAACGATGTATCAAGATTTTCAAGCGTCTTGGCTTCATGTGTTGCGCCCAAAATATTGGCATCGGTGGAGTATGCCTTCTCAACGCTGTCGCGATATGGCAACTTGTTGTTGACCAACCATTCGGACATCTCTTTACGTCCGCCAAGTTCGCGGACAAAATCAGCATCCAACCATGGCTTGTAGATACGCAGATTTGGGTTAGCAAGAAGGCCATAGCGATAGAAACGCTCGATGTCGTTTCCTTTGTAGGTAGAACCATCGCCCCAAATTTCAACGTTATCTTGCAACATCGCGCGCACCAATAGCGTGCCAGTTACTGCGCGACCAAGTGGTGTGGTGTTGAAATATTGCTTGCCGCCAGATCGAATATGAAATGCACCGCATGCAATAGCTGCGAGACCTTCTTCTACTAGCGCTTCTTTGCAATCAACAAGGCGAGATAGTTCTGCGCCGTAAGCCTTTGCACGGATAGGAACCGAATCAATATCGGGTTCGTCGTATTGACCAAGGTCTGCGGTGTAGGTGCAAGGGACTGCGCCTTTTGCTCGCATCCATGCAACGGCTACTGACGTATCCAGCCCACCAGAAAATGCGATACCAACACGTTCACCAACGGGCAATGATGCAAGGACTTTAGACATGGGTGCAGTCTAACTGACAGCGATTACTAGGCGTTGGCTCGTTTAGCGCGCGCCGTAGCACGTGCTCGTTCGTCGCCATTGAGGGTAACCTTGCGGATCCGGACAACAGCAGGGGTTACTTCAACGCATTCATCTTCGCGGCAGAATTCAAGAGCGCCTTCCATGTTGAGCTTCTTAGGCGGAATCAAACGCTCTGATTCATCAGTGCCCGAGGCACGCATGTTAGTGAGCTTCTTTTCGCGAACACAGTTAACGTCCATATCTTCGGTGCGTGAGTTCTCACCGATAACCATGCCTTCGTAAACTTCATCGCCTGGCTCGACGAATATTGTTCCGCGATCTTGAGTTCCATACAGGGCGTAAGAAGTAACTACACCCATGCGATCTGAAACAAGAGAACCTGTTCCGCGTGTGCGGATATCGCCGTGCCATGGCTCGTAGCCATCAAAGACGTGGTGGAGTAAACCAGTACCGCGAGTTTCTGTAAGGAACTCAGTACGGAATCCAATAAGTCCACGGGATGGAACCTTGTAATCAAGACGAACCCAACCGGTTCCGTGATTGACCATTTGCTCCATGCGACCTTTACGAAGCGCCATTAACTGTGTCAAGACACCCAAATATTCTTCAGGTGCATCAATAGATAACCGCTCCATTGGCTCATTAGTTTTGCCGTCAATAATCTTGATAACTACTTGTGGCTTACCAACTGTTAATTCAAATCCTTCGCGCTTCATGATTTCAACAAGTACGGCAAGCTGAAGTTCTCCGCGACCTTGTACTTCCCATGTATCTGGGCGCTCAGTGTTAAGAACACGGAGTGAAACGTTACCGACCAATTCAGCATCGAGGCGGCTCTTCACTTGACGTGCAGTGAGAAGTTTTCCGCTCTTGCCAGCAAGTGGTGATGTATTGATACCGATTGTCATAGAAATAGATGGCTCATCCACGATGATCAATGGGAGTGCAACTGGATTATCATTGTCGGCAAGAGTTTCGCCCAATGTAATTGTTTCGATACCTGCAACAGCAATGATGTCGCCAGGGTGAGCTTCTAGAGTTGGTATGCGCTCTAGAGCTTCAGTAATCAAAAGTTCTGAAATCTTTACGCGCTCCATTGTTCCGTCAGTCTTAATCCATGTAACTTGCTGACCCTTTTTGATAACACCTTCGCGGACGCGGCATAGTGCCAAGCGGCCAAGGAATGGTGATGAGTCAAGGTTGGTGACGTGCGCTTGCAACGGTGCGCCTTCGTGATAGACGGGTGCTGGAATTGCAGAGAAGATGGTGTCGAACAAAACGTCGAGGTTTTCTTCAACCGGCATTCCGCCATCTGCTGGACGAGTCAATGATGCGCGACCAGCCTTTGCTGATGCATAGACAACGGGAAATTCGATCTGAGATTCATTGGCATCTAGGTCAAGGAATAGTTCGTAGGTTTCGTCAACAACTTCAGCAATACGTGAGTCGGGACGGTCTACCTTATTAATAAGCAAAATAACTGGAAGGTTCTTTTCTAGTGCCTTGCGCAATACGAAGCGCGTTTGTGGCAGCGGGCCCTCAGAGGCATCGACCAGCAAGATAACGCCGTCAACCATTTCAAGGCCGCGCTCAACTTCGCCACCGAAGTCAGCGTGACCTGGAGTGTCGATGATGTTAACAATGGTGTCTCCACGCTTTACAGCGGTGTTCTTGGCAAGAATCGTGATGCCCTTTTCGCGCTCAAGGTCCATCGAGTCCATCATGCGCTCTTGGCCTTCGCCTTGCTTCTTGTAGGCTGCAAATGCCCCTGACTGCCACAACATGGCATCAACAAGAGTGGTCTTTCCATGGTCAACGTGAGCAATGATGGCTACGTTACGAAGATTTTCGCGCTTCTTGACTGGTAATCCAGCTAAGTGCGCGGTTGATGGCTTAGACATTGTTCCTCAGATTCACTCGATTGTGCTCATGATCAACATCAATAGAGCGTGCGCAGAATACCATCCAGCGTGCATAACCCTTAAATCGTGCTGTTTTTAGGCGTAGTAAATGATTGGAATACAGAGGTAATATAAGAAAAACTAATAAGGAGCTAGAGATGACTCAGCCAGTGCCCAATCCAGAACTTGGCGCAAAAGTATTTGCAGCCGATCGTGCCCATGTATTTCATTCATGGTCTGCCCAGGCACAGATTGCACCTATTCCAGTTGCTGGCGCTGAAGGCTCATATTTCTGGGATTACGACGGAAAGAAATACTTAGATTTCTCTTGCCAATTAGTTTTCACAAATATCGGTCACCAACATCCAAAAGTTGTTAAAGCTATTCAAGAACAAGCCGCTGTACTAGCGACGATTGCCCCGCAGCATGCAAATATTGCACGAAATGAAGCCGCTGCTCGCATTGTTGAATTAGCCGGACCAAAGTTTAATAAAGTCTTCTTCACCAATGCTGGTGCTGATGCGATTGAAAATGCAATCCGCATGGCGCGCTTACATACTGGTAAGCAAAAGATTTTTTCAACATACCGTTCCTACCACGGCAACACTGGCTCTGCGATTAACGCAACAGGAGATCCACGCCGCTTCCCAAATGAGAACAGCACTGGTCACGTCCATTTCTGGGGTCCTTATCTTTATCGCTCATCCTTTTGGGCAAAAGATGAAGAACAAGAATGTGCACGTGCACTTGAGCACCTAGAGCAAACAATTATTTTCGAAGGCCCTAAAACGATTGCCGCGATTCTGATTGAGTCAGTTCCAGGAACTGCTGGAATTCTGGTTCCGCCTAAGGGATATCTAGAAGGCGTTCGCGCGCTATGCGATAAATACGAAATCCTTTGGATTGCGGATGAAGTTATGGCAGGCTTTGGTCGCACAGGAAAGTGGTTTGCATTTAAGCATTCGGCAGTCGAACCAGATCTGATTGTCTTCGCCAAGGGCGTTACATCCGGATATATTCCACTTGGTGGAGTAATCATTCCTGATTACATTGCAAAAACTTTTGATGATCGTGTATTCCCAGGCGGCCTTACTTACTCAGGTCATCCCCTTGCTTGCGCTACTGCCGTTGCAACTATCGATGCAATGAAAGAAGAAGGCATTGTTGAAAATGCAGCGCATATAGGCGAAACAATCTTGGGCCCTGGTCTTCGCGAATTAGCAAAGAAACATAAGGTCATCGGCGATGTTCGCGGTGCAGGAGTTTTCTGGGGGTTGGATATCGTCACTGATCGCGAATCCCGCAATCCAATGGCTCCTTATGGTGCGTCAAGTCCTGCAATGAACGAACTCATTACAGCATGCAAGAAGAATGGCTTGATGCCATTTCCAAACTTCAATCGCTTGCACATGACGCCACCATGCAACATCTCCGAAGCCGATGCTCGTCTTGGTTTAGAGATGTTGGATAAAGCGCTTACCGAAATCGGAAAGCACTACACCGGCGCTTAAAACTTAATTGTTCTGCGAACTCTTCGAAATGTAGAAGGTGTGTGTCCACGTACCGTCAGCGTTTTGAACTGATTCAGCCCAACCGCGTGCGCCCGCGTACTTTCCTGAGCCACCAACTACTGGACGAATCGTCTTAACGCCGATCGAAAGTGTTGGAGAAACAGTGTTGTACAAGGCGCTTCCACCGACAACTATTTGATCGGATTGAGTTCCGATACTAAAAGTCAGTGCGGCGATGCGAACTTCCATTCCCTCTGAAGGCTGATTACTTCCAGTAACGGTCAGTGTTCCCGTGAGGTAGCCGGCTTTAGATGAGGTGAGTGGCAAGTAAAAAGAAAGAACATCCCCCACGCTTGCACCTGGATTACCTAAATCAATTCGCTGGCTATTGGTTGCATCAACTTTTCCGTGAGTAACTTTGATTACTTGGCTGAATTCACTCTTACTTGTAGTGGATGCATAACTGGTAACCGCGAGGCCGGCTAATAAGCACGTAACCACAGCGATTATTGATACTCGTTTTTTTGATTTGATTATGTTCATAGCTTTTCTCTCCGTTTTTTCTTCGCTGATTGCGCCCTGTTATACGTTAAACCTAAATTCAACAACGTCGCCATCATGCATGACGTACTCCTTGCCTTCCATGCGCACTTTGCCATGGGCCTTTGCCTCAGCCATTGAGCCCGCAGCAACAAGGTCATCAAAAGAGACAATTTCAGCCTTAATGAAACCTTTTTGGAAATCAGTGTGGATGACGCCCGCTGCCATTGGCGCGGTATCTCCTACGTGAATTGTCCAGGCACGTGCTTCTTTAGGTCCCGCAGTTAAATATGTTTGAAGTCCAAGGGTTCTAAATCCCACATGTGCCAAGGTAGCAAGACCTGGTTCGGTCAGGCCGATTGATTCTAGAAGTTCGAGTGCATCCTCGTCGCTAAGTTCAGCGAGCTCAGCTTCAGTCTTTGCATCTAAGAAAATTGCTTCAGCGGGTGCAACGAGAGCTGCCAATTTAGCGCGCAGTTCTTGATCATTTAATTCAGCAGCATCAACATTGAATACATAAAGAAAAGGCTTAGCGGTCATGAGGTGCAATTCGGCAATGAGAGAAAGGTTCACTTTGCTACTAGAAAGTGGCTTACCTTCATTAAGGATACGTTCAGCTTCTTTGACTTCATCCACCATATGTTGACGCTCTTTGTTAACGCGCGCTTCTTTTTCAAGTCGAGGCAAAGCTTTCTCAATTGTTTGTAAATCTGCGAGCGCCAATTCTGTGTTGATGATTTCCATATCGCTTGCTGGATCTACACGACCTTCAACGTGGATGACATCGCCGTCGCTAAATACGCGGATCACCTGGCAGATTGCATCAGTTTCGCGAATGTTTGCAAGAAATTTATTTCCAAGTCCCGCGCCTTCCGAGGCGCCCTTCACGATTCCTGCAATATCCACGAAAGAGACAACTGCCGGCAGAAGCGTTTGTGATCCGAAGATTCCTGCAAGCACGGCTAAACGTGGGTCCGGCACGCCTACAACCCCAACATTGGGTTCAATCGTGGCGAAGGGATAGTTGGCAGCCAGGACGTTGTTCTTGGTCAAGGCGTTAAAAAGGGTGGACTTACCCACGTTGGGCATTCCGACGATTCCAATTGAGAGGCTCACAAGGAGTAGAGCCTACGGGTCTTCGTCAGTGGTTCCTGCCACGATAGGCCCATGACCATTCTTATAGGCGCAATCGCCCTGGCTTTGGGCGCAATTATTGGGTACTTGTTGGCGAAATCACGCACGGCAGGAGTCGCTGCCGAGTTGGCGCTGGCAAAAGGCTCGGTCGCATCGCTAGAAAAACAGATCACCACGATGCAAAGTGCGCAGACGGAGACAACACGTTTAGCAACAGAACTTGAGGCGATGAAGAAATCTGTCGAAGTTTTATCATCTCAAGCACGTGATGCTGCGATTAGTCGAAGTACGGCAGAAGAAGGCCTTCGTAAAGATCTCACCAACATGGCACAAGCAAATAAGGCTCTGCTCGATGAAACAACAAAAATCGCAGGCGCACTAACGAGTTCGCAAAAGCGTGGCAAATTTGGAGAAGCTCAATTAGAGCTATTGCTAGAAACTTCTGGGCTTATCGAAGGTGAACATTTCACCAGACAGAAATCATTTAAAGATGATGACGCGAAAACTGGAATTCCCGATATCACCATTTCAATGCCGGGCTCAAGCATGCTTTTCATTGACTCAAAGTTTCCTTTTGAGCGAATTCTTGAAGCGTATGAAACATCCGATCCAGATAAGCGTGAAGAGCTCATTACTCAGCATGCTGAAGATTTACGCAAACATGTTGATGCGCTCGCTAAACGCGGATACGCCGATAAGGATTCCTCACCAAACTTTGTAGTTCTCTTTGCTCCCTTTGAATCTATTTTGACGGAAGCACTCCGGATTAATAGCAACTTACTTAACTATGCATTTGCAAAAGGCGTCACCATTGCTACTCCGACAACGATGATGGCGCTGCTTCATACAGTTGGTTACATTTTCAGCCGCAATCGGTTAGCCGAGAGCGCCACGGAGATCCAGGAATTGGCGGGGGCTTTCCTCAAGAATGTTGGTGCGCTTCACGCAAAGATTTTGACAGTTGGCGAGCGTCTCAAAAGCACGCTTAAGGCCTATAACGAGATGATTCCCACCGCAGAGAGCACGGTGCTCAGCCCCGCGAAGAAGATCATGAATCTTGGAGTGTCAGGTGATGACAGTAAACTTAAGTCACTGCCTGAGGTTTCAGAGAATGTGCGCCTGCTCAAGACCAATCTTGCGCTAGATGCACCTGATGACTTTATTGATGCAGAAGAGCTCGAAGAGGAGAACGAATGACTTCCCGAACAGCGCAAAGACCGGCAATCTCACTATCTAAAAAAGGTCTGACAAAACAAGGTGTTGGCGTATTACAGACGCTTCTCATTGGGCTAATTACTTTCGCCGAATTGGAGTTTCGCCACGGTGTCGGAATCCTCACCGCCTTGGCACTCTGCGTTTGCGCAATCGCTGGCGTCCGCTTTGGACGAAAAGGAAGCGAGTATGTCTGTGCAGCAACTCCCCCGTTGGCTTTTGCCGGCGTAGTTTTTGGTTCGCTTATCCTCATCGATGGATTACATCCCTCGAGAATTGGCGTTGATTTTATCGCTGCCCTTGCAAGCGTTGCAACGTATTTAATAGCAAGTGCTGCTTACAGCTGGATTAACTACTTTAGATCACGCAAAGGTTAAACATCCCACCAGATTGTTGCTAGGTCGCGCTCGCCCGTTCCGGGATGACTCTTGAGGAACTCCCGTACTTCATCCAACCGTTCCTTGGGTAAACAGAGTCGTATACGCATAAATTCACTATCTTGTTCAAAATCAATCGATGATCTCATCTGTCCTGACCAATACTCAGCCTTGGCGCTAATTCCTATTTCTTTCAATACAGCGACTAAGTCTGTCGGTACTGGCCCAACCGGTCGATCTAAATTCCAAAAATGCTTCCATGCCGCTGACATATTTGCTAAAGGGTGATGCACTGGCATTTCAATAATTACGCGCTTGTTTGCGTGGGAATTCATTTCAGAAAGAAACGGTCCAATATCAGAAACATTATAAACAACGTGGTGAGCGGTAGCAATATCAGCTGCCGGTACCTCATCGGCTATACCTGGCCAGAAACCATCAAAAGTTTCACATGTGACGTCACGTTCGGATGCATTGCGAGAGAACATTTCAAGCATCTCAATTTGATGGTCTACCCCTATGACATGTGATGCTGGAGGAGTCAGCGCGAAAGTTGCGATTCCACCTCCGCAACCGATATCTAAAACAGAACCATCGTCGGGCAAAACTTCTAGGGCTCTCTGATGGGAGATTGTTAACTCAATTTTTTCAGGAATTTGGAAGAGTGCAGGCGGATGAATCCATGGGCTTTCCTGCGCCTGATCCAAAATATCCTTAGGGATTGCCCACTTCGATAACGCTTGCGCCCAATTATCTCGCTCCGAAGTGGTCACTTCCTACTTTCCGCCAAGGATGCGAGAGAAAAAGCCTCCACCAGATTTTGCTGGCTTCGCATTTTTGTCGCATGAGCAGCGTTGTCCCTTAGGTACACCCTGAAGCGCCTGTTCAATGTGATTGCCACAGCCAGACCATGTTGGCTTACCGCACGTTCTGCATGTAGTTCTGCTGCACATATCTATCCCTTTTCTTTAGTTTCTTTAGTTTCGCTAGTTAGTTGTAAATGAGCTGGTGAATTACTCCATGTGAAGTAACCGCCATCGAGATTTAATGCATTAAAGCCATGTTCTTTTAAGAGTAGAGCCGCAGTATGACCACGTTGGCCAACCTGACAGTTAACTACAACATTCTTATTTGTGAACTCTGCAATGCGTTCGCGAATTTCATCGACAGGGATGTTGATCGAACCCGGAATCGTCCCACGAGCATATTCGCCGGCACCGCGGACATCTACCAATGCGTAACCTTTTTCACGATAAGCATCAACTTCGTGCCACTGAACGTTGCCAGTTAATTTCGAGACTAGATTCTCTGCAATATAACCAAGCATATTCACTGGATCTTTTGCTGAGCCAAATGGTGGCGCATAGGCTAATTCGAGATCAGCTAATTCTGGTGCCGTTATTTTGCCACGTATTGCCGTGGCAATTACATCAATGCGTTTATCGACTCCATCTTTTCCGATGCCTTGTGCGCCAAGAATTTCACCGCTCGTTGGATCAAGTAGAAGTTTAAGAGACATTGTTTGCGCTCCTGGGTAGTAACCAGCATGCGAGCCAGGATGTGTATGAATGGCTTGATAAGGCCGCTTTGCAGCAAGGAGCTTTTTCTCATTCCAACCAGTTGTCGCAATGATGAGATCAAATACTTTAACGATTGCGGTACCGATTGTTAGTACCGGGCGAACCGTAAGGCCATTAATGTGATCAGCTACAACTCGTCCGTGACGATTAGCGAGGTTTGCAAGAGGAACGAGTGTTGAAGTGCCATCGAGTGAATCACGTTTTTGAGCAGCATCTCCTACAGCGTAAATATCAGGATTGCTTGTTTGATTGAAATCGTTCACTTCAATTCCGCCGCGATCTCCAATTGTTAAACCAGCGCTCTTGGCCAAAGCAGTGTCTGGGCGAACCCCGATAGCCATGATTACAAGATCACTTGAGAGAACGCTTCCACTTGCTAAAGAGACAGATTGCGCCGTGATTGCTGTGACGCTATCGCCTAGATAGACATGCACGCCGTTTCGCACCATTTCCGCGCTCACAAAAGATGCCATTTCAGGGTCAAGTGGGGCAAGAAGTTGAGGAGTAGCCTCAACAATCGATGTCGTAATCCCTTTATGTACGAGGTTTTCAGCGATTTCCACGCCTATGAAACCGCCGCCAATGACTACCGCTGTACGCGGGGCAAGTTTCACTTGCTCAACAATAAGCTCAACATCTTCGACTGTTCGAAGTGTCATCGCGAGTTCTGCTCCTGGCAGATTTGGGACTATCGGTGATGCACCTGGGCTCAAAATCAATTTGTCGTATGAGAGCGATGAAATATCACCTGACACTAAATTTCGGATACTTACTGTTTTAGATTGCGCATCTACTTCCAGCGCCTCGGTCAAAACACGCACATCTAGCCTGAATCGAGCATGCAAAGATGCAGGAGTTTGAAGAAAGAGCGCTGCCTCATCCTCAATGACGCCACCGACGTAATAAGGCAATCCGCAGTTGGCGTATGAAACATGGCCACTCTTCTCAAGCACGATGATTTCTGCATCAGCATCTAGCCTGCGCAGACGAGTTGCTGCAGACATTCCACCTGCTACTCCTCCTACAATAATTATTTTCATTATGTTGTTACCAATGGCAAGCCTGTTGCGATCCAGTCTGCGACGCCGTTAGTTAAATTAAACATAGATGTGAATCCCGCTTTTTCCATTGCTACAGTAGCAATTCCAGATCGACGTCCACTATGGCAATAGACCGCATATGTCTTCGTCTTATCAAGCTGCGCAATTTGATTATCGAAAGTTGTTGCCTCTACGTCAATATTGATCGCTCCGGCAATGTGTCCTGTCATAAATTCCCCAGCCGTTCGAACATCAAGAATGACAACTCCGGCTTCTTGGGTTTTTGCAGAAAATTCAGTTGAGTTCAGATTTGTTATGGCGCTACCTGTCGAAGAACAGGCGGTCAAGGTAACTGCGGTTATAAGTGCTAGTGCGATTCTTTTCATCATTACGCCAAACTTAGAAATAGTTTTTGGAGTTTTTCTGTAACCGCTGGCGCATTGCTCTTGTCATCCTCAATGCATTCTTTGAGATTGGCCGCGATTAAAGTAAATGCCGCAGTATTTACAGCCTTTCCTACAGCTGCCATTTGATTAACGATCTCTTCGCAACTGCGACCTTCTTCAAGCATGCGCACCACGGCACCTAATTGCCCATGCGCCCGTTTGAGTCTCTTAGTGAGAGCGTCAAGCTGGACTGGGTCTGAGAGCACGTGCGCTGGAGCTTTACTGGCCATCTTTTCCCCCTGTTTTACGAGTAGAAGGGAACTCTAGCATACCCCTGGGGGTATAGGTCAAATCGGCTCAGTGATGCCCTTTTAAGATCATTTTCACCATTCGGATGTTGATTGCGATAAATCTCCAGCTTTGAATCAGCAAATTCTTTCGAGCTCTTAATGTGGCAGGCGTAGGAAGCGGAGCTTTGGCCACGCTGCTCTCTTCGTTTTCCATAACTATCCTCCTCGGGTGCCAGTGAAATTATTCAGGGATGAGAAACCAAAAAGGTTTCGCTTTAGCTTTATATATAAACATCACGTGCAGGAGGTATTTGATCCAATGAGCCGCTAGTCCGATCTCACCAAAAGTATCTACTGTGCTACGTCCACTGCCTGGGTATTTTTGGTAATCAGGTACCACTGGGTACATGGTCATTGCAGCGGCAGTTCCGGTACGCATTCCTGAACCAGCTGACGCTATGCATGCTGCACCCATATTCGCCATCGAAGCTTTATGTGCAGGTGCCGATTCACCTGTCCGAATCCGATCCGTGATTGTTAATGCGACCGTCTTGCCCATAACTCCAGATGGCATGCCTGTTCGCGGAGGTGAAGGCGCAATTAAAATGCCCACGGAACTTTTGCGCGGTTCTGATATTTGATGTGGTGGAGCAAATGCAATTCCGACACCAAAAATATTCGAGAACAAAGGCGTTTGATAGGTGCTTGGCCAGTCTTCTGCACGCCATTCACTAAATACTTTCTGAGTGTAATTAGCGTCGACTTTCATAAATCCGCTTGGTGCAAACATTTCAGCAGATATATCTTCGCCCATCACATTGAATGCCTGCATATCCACTCCCCTAAATGGCGGAAGTAACATTGCAAAATCGAAAGCGAGAGTTCGTTTAACACCGTCTAGTTGCTCATAGTGAATCACATTTTTTTCAATTTTCTCTACGTGAGATTGCAAAATGGCGTGAACTCCCCTTTCCCGAAAGAGAGACTCTGTCCACAACTTACTTGTTGTTTCAAAACCATTTTGTGTGAAGGTCATGCCCCCAACTCCAAAATCGCCAAGTTCGAATTCATTAGTTAGATAAACCACGTCTGCCAAATCGCGCACGCCAGCTAATCTCAACTCATGTTCAACATTGAAGGCATATTCAAAGGCAGCACCTTCACACGTGCAAGTTCCGTGACCAACTCCAATGACAAGAGTTTGGCGCAAGCCTTCCCTGAGTTTGTTGATTACTTCTTTCAGGTGAGCTGCTGCTTCGATTGCATGAGTTGGCGTGCATACTGAAACGGTGTGCCCATCCGGGCCGAGTCCAGGAGTGGCTGCAAAATTGAGTTTCGGGCCTGTGGCATTTATTAAAAAGTCATATTCGATTTTGTCTTTTTCGCCAACCCTTGTTGAATCAGTGTATTGAATCTCAACAAAAGGACGTTCGTGCAAACTATTTCCTTCTGGATGAATTGCAGTAGCCAATGCCTGATGAAGAACAATCCCTTTGCGATGATAGATCGGAGCGAGAGGGAAAGTCACTTGTTCCTTTGTCATTTTTCCCACGCCGACCCAAATGTTGGATGGAATCCAATTCCATTGTGAGTTGGGAGTGACAACAACAACTTCATGTACCTTGCCGAGCATTCGGCGTAAATGCAGCGCCGCTGTATGTCCGGAAATCCCAGCACCTAAAATAACGACTCGTGCCACTTTAACTCTCCTCTATTTTGCTGCTTCTTCTTCTTTAATTTTGGCGCGTACTTCATCCATATCTAGCGCCTGCACTGCGTTAATGAGTTCATCAAAACTAGGGGCAGGCATTGCTCCTGGCTGACTGAAAACAAGAATGCCATCTTTGAAGGCCATCAAGGTAGGGATTGAGGTGATGCCAGCACTACCAGCAAGCTCTCGCTCTGCTTCTGTGTCTACTTTCCCAAATGTTATTTCTGGATACTTGCCCGACGCCGCATCGAAGATCGGGGCAAACATGCGACAGGGACCGCACCAGGCGGCCCAAAAATCTACTAAGACTATTCCATTTTTTAAAATCGTACTTGCAAAGGATTCATTGGTGAGGTTTAATGTGGACATACCCCCTAGGGTATCACAAAATCATCCCTCATTTTAGAGAGATTTAATTCCTAGAGACCATGCTCCCAACAATGCAACTGGAATTGCAGCAAAGAGACATAACCAGCCATACCCCAAAGTTCCAATAATCACTCCTGCAAGTGCTCCCCCTCCGGCGCCCATCAGGTTCATAACTAAATCACTGGCTCCTTGTGAGGATGGTCGCAAATGGCTTTCCACTGATTCTGATAGCAGTGCCGACCCTGCGATGAGGGTGCATGACCACCCAAGTCCTAATAAGAAAAGTCCAAACCCCAAACGAACGGAATCGTGTGGTGAAGCAGTTCCTGAAACGAAACTTGATAAAAGCAAAATTATTACTCCACCTTGAATTACACGCACTCTGCCAATTTTGTCACTTAAGAATCCAACAACAGGAGAGAAGGCGTACATACCTGCGATGTGAACGCTAATCACAATACCAATAATCGTGAGTGTCGCATCAAAATGTGCCATGTGTATTGGAGTCATTGACATAACCGAAACCATCGCAACATGTCCTATTGCAATTGATGCAATCGCGAAGAGTGCAGAAGGATTCTTACGGATTAAAGCCAAAGCCTGCTTTACGGGAAGTACGGGGTGGTGCACTTTTGAGATATCACGAATGTGAATTGCTGTGAGATAAGGATCTGGTCGCAAGAATAATTGAATAACTATTACTACTAGCATCAGTGAGATTGCTGCAATTGAATAAGGTCCAACAAGTCGTGGTAGACCAATATATTCCGCAAAATTTCCTGAAGGTTCCATCAAGTTAGGACCAGCTACAGCTCCAATTGTTGAACCCCATACGACAAAAGAAAGCTGGCGAGATCGAGATTCACTTGTCGCAAGATCTACCGCGGCAAAACGTGCTTGATATCCTGCTGCGGATGCGGCACCTAACATGAATGTTCCGCAGAGCATCATGAAAAGAATTCGCTGCGCACCGCCAACAACTGCGAATATCGCTCCAAGGAGTCCAATTGAATAACCCAGCGAGAGTCCCAGTCGGCGACCACCGCGTTGAGTCAAACGCGAAAGCGGTAGAGCCATTGCAGCAGCTCCCAGTACCGAAGTAGTTTGGGCCAGCCCCGCTAGCGTTTCAGAATTAGAAATAGAGGAAACCAACAAGGATCCAGCAGCCACTGTGCCCGCAACACCAACTCCGCTGAGTACCTGCGATAGCGCCAACACTTTGACAACTTTGCCTTGAATTCTTGAGGTCTCTTCGCTTTGCATTTAGCGATAGTAACCAAAGAAATCGTCTAAACCCTTTAAGGGTTGCCACTCGGAAAAGTCCTAGGAACGCGCGAAGAGTCAGGTTTAGCGTACCCATCACGGGGAAAGGCACCCTTGCCAACCCCTCGTCGAGGAGAAAACATGGGAAAGATATTTGTTGCACCAGGACAACCTGGAGCGATTGCGGTTTATAAGAGTAGATACGACCACTGGATTAATGGAGAGTTTGTTGCTCCATCATCCGGGCAATATTTTGAGAATGTAAGTCCAGTCAACGGAAAAGTATTTTGCGAGGTTGCTCGTGGAAATGCCGCAGATGTTGAACTCGCACTCGATGCAGCTCATGCAGCTGCGCGCGCATGGGGTAAAACCTCGGTTACTGACCGATCAAATATCCTGCTCAAAATCGCAGATCGTATGGAAGCGAATCTTGAATCGCTTGCACTCGCGGAAACGTGGGAAAACGGCAAGCCAATTCGGGAAACGATGGCCGCTGATTTACCACTTGCTATCGATCACTTCAGATATTTCGCTGGAGCTCTTCGCGCACAAGAAGGTACTCTCGGAGAAATCAATGATGACACCGTTGCTTATCACTATCACGAGCCACTTGGTGTAGTCGCGCAAATCATTCCATGGAACTTCCCAATCCTTATGGCAGTGTGGAAACTAGCACCGGCATTGGCGGCAGGTAACTGCATTATTCTTAAGCCAGCAGAGCAGACTCCAGTCTCTATCCACTTCTGGATGGATCTCATTAAAGACCTGCTTCCACCTGGTGTCCTTAATATCATTAATGGTTTTGGCGTTGAAGTTGGCAAGCCACTTGCATCCTCTCGCAGAATTGCAAAAGTTGCTTTTACTGGCGAGACAACTACTGGTCGATTAATCATGCAATATGCCGCTGAAAACATCATTCCCGTCACACTCGAACTTGGTGGCAAGAGCGCAAACATCTTCTTCCGCGATGTCGCAGAAGCCGATGACGATTTCTACGATAAGGCACTTGAAGGCTTCACAATGTTCAATCTCAATCAGGGCGAAGTTTGTACGTGTCCGTCACGCGCCCTTATTGACGCTCCGATATACGACAAATTCCTAGCTGATGCCACGGCGCGTACTAAGGCCGTAATTCAAGGCAATCCATTGGATACCGACACCATGATTGGTGCTCAAGCTAGTAATGATCAGCTGCAGAAGATCTTGTCGTACATCGATATCGGAAAAGCAGAAGGTGCCCGCCTAGTTATGGGCGGAGAAAGAGTGGATCTCGGCGGAGACCTTTCCGGCGGGTTCTACATGGCGCCAACTATTTTCGAAGGAAATAACTCCATGCGTATCTTCCAAGAAGAAATCTTCGGTCCAGTAGTTTCTGTCGCGAAGTTCGATGGCTTTGATGATGCAATGAAAATCGCCAACGACACGCTGTACGGTCTTGGCGCAGGAGTGTGGACCAGAGATATCAACACTGCCTATCGAGCTGGTCGTGAAATTCAAGCCGGCCGTGTTTGGACTAATTGCTACCACGACTATGCAGCACACGCAGCGTTTGGTGGTTATAAGTCTTCTGGTATTGGTCGAGAGACTCATAAAATGATGCTTGATCATTATCAGCAGACGAAGAACTTGCTCGTTTCTTACTCTCCGAAGAAACTGGGCTTCTTTTAACCACTAAGCAACAACGCGAGGGCCGCAGCCAATTGGTGCGGCCCTCGCGCTTTTGTTCTACAGTTGATTCGTGATCGATAACTTACCCTCGAGAGTTGATGTAACCGAAGAAGCTTGCGTGCTTCTTCGAAAACTAACAGCGATGCATGGGCCTTTAATGTTTCATCAATCCGGTGGTTGTTGTGATGGATCTTCACCCATGTGTTATCTGGCGGGCGAATTTCGTGTTGGTGGGTCTGATGTTTTCCTAGGCAATTTAGTTGTTGATCAGATTGCTGAGCCTATTAAAGTGTGGATTTCACTTCCTCAATTTGAATATTGGAAACATACTCATCTCACGATTGATCTTGTACCTGGAAGAGGTGCCGGATTCTCTTTAGAGGCTCCAGAAGGCTTCCGATTTCTTATTAGGTCCAGACTCTTTACCGATGAGGAATGGGCTTTGTTAGAGAACTCTCCAGTGCTTACGGGAGCCTACGAAGGTTGATTCTTGGGGTGAGAGAGCGCTGACTCCCCTGTATTTGGAATTCAACTCTCTTCACTCCGCTACCCTTGCCACGTGATAAGCGCTGAAAAAACCCTGCCCCTCATCATTCAAGGTGGCATGGGTATTGCTGTCTCGTCATGGCAACTAGCTCGAGCTGTTTCGCAAACCGGTCAATTAGGTGTTGTCTCTGGAACCGCCATTGATGCGGTCTTTGCTAGACGCTTACAAGATGGTGATGTAACGGGCGACCTTCGTAGAGCACTTAGGGCTTTCCCTATACCCGCAATGGCTGAACGAGTTATGGCCAGGTACTTCAGTGAAGGTGGGCGAGATCCAAGCCATCAGTATGCAAGTGTTTCTAAATTAACAATTAGCCCAAATGCCGAGGCGCTTGAACTTCTTGTCCTTTCTAATTTTGCAGAAGTATGGCTGGCCAAAGAAGGACATGATGGAATTGTAGGAATCAATTACCTCGAGAAGATTCAGATGGCGACGCCAAGTGGCGCTTACGGCGCGATGCTAGCTGGTGTTGATTACGTGCTGATGGGTGCGGGAATTCCGGCTGAAATTCCACAGATGCTTAATGATCTTGCCTTGCATAATAATGCTTCGCTGAATATTGCAGTCGATGGCGCAACCACGCAATATAAATCTACGTTCTACCCTAAAATTTTTACAGGTGTTGATCTGCCACCATTACATCGTCCTAAATTCTTAGCAATTATTTCTGCGCATATCCTTGCAACATATCTAGCCAAAGATGAGGTAACTCGTCCGGATGGTTTTGTCATCGAAGGATTTAACGCTGGTGGCCATAACGCTCCTCCACGAGGAACAATGATTCTCGATGATGATGGGCAACCAGTATTTGGACCACGCGATGAAGCCGATATTGAAAAGGTAGCCAAAGTCGGTTTACCTTTTTGGCTAGCGGGCGGATATTCCACACCAGCACATGTCCAATCTGCCTTGGCAAGTGGTGCAACTGGGGTCCAAATTGGAACTCTTTTTTCTCTTGCATTTGAAACTGGACTTGATGAAGGACTTCGCAAGATCATGATTGATGAATTGCGTGCTGGAAGTTTGGTTGTGCGTACTGATCCATTCGCATCTCCAACAGGTTTCCCTTTCAAGGTTGTGACTCTTCAAAATACTTTGTCAGAAACACCTCTATATGCGGCTCGACCACGTCTTTGCGACCTTGGATATTTGCGCGTTCCTTACGAGCGCTCTCCAGGCACACTCGGGTATCGATGCTCGGCAGAACCAACACATGTTTTTATTAAGAAAGGCGGGACCGCCGAGGATGCGCTCGGTCGCAAATGCCTTTGCAACGGCCTCATGGCCAATATCGGTCTGGGCAACACGCGTGGAGATGGCTACGTCGAACAACCGCTTTTGACCTTAGGTGCTGATCTCAGCGGTGTTACCGAAATGCTAAAAGTCTTTCCTAATGGGTGGAGCGCGAAAGAGGCAGTGAACTATTTGTTAAATGTCTCGAATATTTCATCCAAGAATTCAGCAAATGCAACGGACTCCGAAAGAGGCATTAGCCAACCTTCTTGACCACGAATTCTGCGTGAGAAATCATCCGCCATTAATTGGTAGGGATCACATGCTTCGAAATTCTCAAGCGTTTTAACCCCATTAACAGTAATCTCGATTGCGCTTGGCTCATTATGAGAATTGAAAGCATGATTTCCAGGCATTGATAGAGATCCATGCTCGCCCGTGACGTCAAAGTACAAAGTATCGGGAGTGTTCATAGAAGTGACTGTCTCTGCCGTTGCATTACCGATTGTAAATGTGGTTCGAACGGTTTCATCCGTACCTTTTGAGTGCCATGTGACTTCAGTTTCTATATCACTATGAGGGGCAAAATCTAATAACCACAATGGGGCCACTGTTGAGTAAGGGCCGAGATCATAAGTGCCGCCTCCTCCTAATTCAGGAAGGGTACGAATATTGTCTATTGGTAGTCCATCATAAGTAAAACATGCGCGGATAGATTTGGCTTCTCCGATAATCCCTGAATCATAAAGTTCTTTGAATCGGATTGTTCTGGGATGCCAACGATTCCAACTTGCCTCCATGAAGTACAGGCCAGTTTTTTCTTTTACTTCAATGGCTGTGCGTAACTCATCCGCACTCATCGCGACGGGCTTCTCACACAAAACGTGCTTGCCTGCCTCCATAGCTTTTATTGACCAAGGAATGTGCAGCGAGTTGGGTAGCGAAATATAAACGGCTTCAACATTGGGATCGGCGATGAGAGCTTCATAAGAATCATAAGTACGGCCAGATGGTGAAAGCGCTTTCGCTCTTGTCTCATCCATTCCTGCGACGGCGTAGATTTCGCCGACGTCAGATTTCATGAGGGCCGGGTATAGCGCCTTCTTTGCAATATTGCCTGCGCCAATGAAACCCCAACGTACTTTTTCCATGATTACCTTTCGAAGTGTAGGAAGTTAAAGTAAAAAACCTTGTGGAAATGGATCCTCAGGATCGAGAGTCCATGTCGCCTCGCCCATGACCCAGGCGCGTCCGGTGATGGTCGGGACAATTGCTGGAAGTCCTCCGACAGTAGTGTGTTCGAGCACTCGTCCTTCAAATCGTGAACCAATCCAAGATTCATTCATCAAGACATCATCGTCGGTAAATAACCCTCTCGCAACCATTTGAGCGAGGCGGGCACTAGTGCCTGTTCCGCAGGGAGAGCGATCAAACCATCCTGGGTGAATCGCCATTGCATTTTTCCAGTGCATCGGCCCATCACTGCCAGGAGCAATGAAATCAATGTGATGACAAACGTTAATCTCAGGATTTTCTGGATGAATTGGTCTGTTCTGTTCATTAATGGCATCGGAAATTGCTAATCCGGCATCGAGAATCTTCTGCCCATTCGCGCGGACGAACTCTAAGCCGATTCTTTCAATGGGAATAATTGCGTAAAAATTTCCGCCGAAAGCCATGTCATAAGTAATTTTTCCAAATCCTGGAACATCAACAATTTGATCAAGGCCCATCGAAAATGAAGGAACATTCGTAAGTGTGACTTTTTCGGCTTTGCCATTCTTGACTGCCACATCAACCGTTACTAAGCCGGCAGGAGTATCAAGTCGAATAGTTGTCACTGGTTCGACAACGTTAACCAAACCTTTTTCTACCAATACGGTAGCAACTCCAATAGTTCCATGGCCACACATCGGCAAACACCCGGAAACTTCAATATACAAAACTCCCCAGTCGGCATCGGGACGAGTGGATGGTTGCAATATTGCGCCGCTCATTGCGCTATGCCCGCGAGGCTCGTACATCAACCATTCCCGGATGTAGTCCATGTTCTTCAAGAAATATTGACGGCGCTCAAACATGGTCGAACCTGGAATCGTTTCTACCCCGCTTGTGACAACACGAGTTGGCATTCCTTCTGTATGTGACTCAACCGTTGTGACGGTCCGCAAACTGGGTCTCATGTAGATACCTAAACTACGGCTAGTTCTTTCGCTTTGCGTAAAACTCCATTGCTTGAGCAATGTCTTTGCGACACTGAGCTTCTTCAGCTGCCGGCAAAGGTAAGCGAGGTAAACGAGTCGGGCCACCGTATCGGCCAACAACATCCATCGCTAATTTGATGGATTGAATAAATTCCTTGCGACTGTCCCACATAAAGAGATTATGAACGGCGGCATACGCAGGTGCTGCCTCTGTGAATTTGCCAGCCAATGCTAAGTTGTAAATTTCTGCTGATTCCTTAGGGAATGCATTAGGGAAACCTGCGATCCAGCCAACAACCCCTCCTGTAGCAAGTTCTAGTAAAACATCATCGGCACCAATAAGTACTTCAATTCGTGGTGCATGATGATGAATCTTCCAAACTCTACGAACATCTCCAGAAAACTCTTTAATCGCGACTACGTTTTCAACTGCATCAGCGATTTTGGCTACGAGTTCTGGAATTAGATCGATCTTGGTATCAAAAGGATTGTTGTAGGCGATAATCGGGAGTCCAACTTTTCCGACCTCGCGGTAGTGGGCTACAACTTCATCATCATTCGCGCGGTAGGAGGTTGGAGGCAAAAGCATTAGCGCCGTTGCTCCAACTTCAGCGGCATGTTCTGCCCACTTGCGAGATTCAGTTGCACCATAAGCGCCTACTCCCGCAACGATATTAAAACCTTTAGGTGCGGCTTCTATTGCAGTCACAAGCAATTTTGCGCGCTCTTCTGGTGTAAGAACTTGATACTCACCTAGAGAACCATTTGTAATTGCGCCATGGGTGTCATTTGCGGCTAGCCATTGAATATGCTCGGCATATTTTTCAAAATCAAGACTTAAGTCGCTACGAAATGGTGTTGCCGTTGCAGTCAGAATGCCATGCCATGGTTTTGTCATAGAGAGCAATTTAGTGCTTGCGGACTAGTTAATCAACGAGGGCTCTTAAATCACATTCCGCTGATTCGCACAGCGGCAAGAGATACGCCGTCCACAATTACCCACGCAATCATTCCCATAAATAGCGGGCGCGGTCCAATTGATCGGATTGACTTCCATCGGACTCCGGACCCCAATGCAACCAAACCTGCTCCGATAAGAACTTTGCTAGTCAGAACAAGGTCATCATGAAAATGTGCGGGAACTGCTAGAACATTTTGGAGTGCTGCAACGGCGATAAATCCCAGGACAAAAAATGGAATAAACGGGATTCTTGCACTGGCATTTTCGCTCTTGCCCTGGCTCTTAAGGTACTTTCGATGGCGAAATGAGAGAGTCAGCACGATTGGCGCCAACAAACAGACTCGAGATAATTTAATAATAATTGCTGCAGAAACAGCCGCTGGACTCCAGACCGATGCTGTTGCAACCACTTGTCCGACATCATGTACTGCAGCCCCTGCCCACGCGCCGAATGTGCGATCACTTAGATGCATCAGGTGGCCAAGAAAAGGTAAAACTACAATCGAAAGGGTCCCACAGAGTGAAATGAGCGCTATTGCGTAAGAGGTTTCTTCTTCAGTGGCTCGAGTTTGTGGTCGAATTGCAGCTACCGCTGTTGCGCCGCAAATTCCAAAACCAATGCCAATTAGCAACCCAAGGTCACCTGTCATCCCAAAGAGTTTGGACAACAGCAAGATTCCAATTATGGTGAAAATGACCACGACAAGTACAGTGAGTAATCCTTTGAGGCCGATGGCTCGCAATGACGCAATGCTTACCTGCGCCCCCAAAAGGGCAATACCAATTCGAAGTAATCTCTTAGAAGCAAAATTATTCGCAGGTGCCGCCCAATCTGGCCATACCGTAAAGTTTGCAACAATAAATCCAAACGCGACACACAACGCCAAAGGGCTTATCGCGGGTTGGAACGAATTAATCAGGAACGCAATTCCAGTTATCGCTCCGATTAGCGCTAGGCCAGGAAATTTATTAAGAACACTCTTACCCATGAGCAATAACTCCTCAATCGAGCAGTTTTCTACGTCGATCGAATTCCGCCCAAATACCAATAAAAATAAGAGCTCCGAGAACTAGATAGATTTGCTCGCGATGGCGCACTAGAAAGTTATCTTTTTTATCAGGAGTGACAGCCGGGCTAACTACTTCAGGTGAGGTTCCCGTTGAGGCCCCTGCAGAAACACTAAATTGATACGTGCCTTCGGCCGGATGTCCATCACTGGACACGACTCTCCAAGCAACATTTACAACCCCTTCGCTTGAAAGATCCTTGATGCCAACTGTTAGGGTCGCGCCAGAGGTTGTAGCGACTCCATCATCAATGCGTACCCCAGCTTCGTCGGTAATTAGAATTACATTCGTCGCGGCACTCCCAATGACAATTAAATCCTCATCAAATTCGATTGCGACCGTATCTGGCATAACGGATACCACAGCCCCAGAGGAAGGATTAGAAGTTAAAACACTGCTATGTGCCTGACTAGATGGGACGGCTACGACTAATAAAAGAAAGACCGATATCCCGAGAACCGCAAATCTCAAATGCTTATTCGTATTCATGGGTTGCACTCTAACTCTCTTGACCTCAGGGGTACAGTAATCATATGACCAACGCTGTCGATATCAAATCAATGAATGTCGTAAGAGATGGCAAAGTACTGATTCCTAGCTTGGATTTCTCTGTTCCAAGTGGAAAAATAACGGGACTCCTTGGTCCTAGTGGAGGCGGGAAAACAACAATCTTCCGTTGCATTGTCGGAGTGCAACAAATCACTAAAGGGTCGGTATCAGTGCTAGGTATGGAAGCCGGTTCCATTGGTCTCCGGAGCAAGATTGGATACCTCACGCAGAGTGCGAGTATCTATTCAGATCTTACATGCGAAGAGAACTTGAGATACTTTTCAAGAATTCTTGGGAGTTTAGAGATTTCTGTAGATGAAATGCTGCAACTTGTTGATTTAGAAAGTAATCGCAAGCAATTGGCGTCCACTTTATCGGGAGGCGAGAGGGCAAGGCTTGCACTTGCCACTGCATTATTGGGCTCGCCTGAATTACTTATTCTTGATGAACCGACAGTTGGGTTAGATCCAGTCTTACGTATCGAATTATGGAAGCTCTTTCATCAGCTTGCTAATCAGGGCAAGACTCTCATTGTTAGTAGCCACGTTATGGATGAAGCTGAACGTTGCGATGAACTCATGCTTTTACGAGAAGGCAAAGTGCTCGCAACTGGCACACCTAAAGAGCTTAAGGCAAAAACACAATGCACCGAGATGGAAGATGTCTTTATTTCCCTGGTGAGTGCACAGTGAACGCGCGTAGAATTTTCTCGACGACCCAGAGAATTCTCTCTCAGTTGCGCCATGATCCACGCACTGTGGCACTCATGATTGTCGCACCTTGCTTGTTGATGACAATCCTTAAGTATGTTTACCAAGCTCAACCTCAGACCTTTCAACATGCAGCAGCGGCTTTGTTGGGTATTTTCCCGATGTTGGTAATGTTTCTAATAACTTCGGTGGCAACACTTCGAGAGCGATCATCTGGAACATTAGAGCGCTTGCTGATTCTCCCAATTACTAAATTAGAGTTTATTTTGGGCTACGCATTGGCTTTCGGCATCGCAGCCTTTGTTCAATCCATAGTTGTCTCTTCTGTGGCAATCGGTCCGTTGGGACTAAAGGTTGCAGGCTCCCAATTCATGATGATTACCGTTGCAGTTCTAGACGCGTTACTAGGGTTGGCAATTGGATTGTTTATTAGTTCTTTTGCAAAGACAGAATTCCAAGCGGTTCAATTCCTACCCGTTGTTCTTTTTCCCCAACTGCTTTTAAGTGGCCTACTTGCACCCGTTGAATCCATGCCCGGGCTCTTTCGTTTTATTTCTCACTTCTTGCCCCTCACATATTCAGTAGATGCAATGAAAAAGGTCATAATGGGGCAAGGCTCCTTAACCCATGACTTTGAATTGATTGCTCTATTTCTTCTTCTATTCCTGGCAGCTGGCGCGGCTACCCTGAAGAGAAAGAGCAAATAACAGGACCATGCGAAAGATTCTTATCCTGCACTCTTCTGACAATGTTGCTGTCTGTCTTTCGGAAATTGGCAATGGTGAAGTCATCGAACAAGATGGTAAGAAGTTTTCCGCATTAGAAAGCATTCCTCGCGGACATAAAATAGCAATTGCAAATATCGAACTAAATGAAGGAATCATCAAGTACGGCGAGCGTATGGGGCATGCGATATCTCGCATAACTGCTGGCTCACATGTTCACGTCCACAATGTTCTTGGTGATCGCCTTTCAAGTGGTGAAGTATGAAGATTGAAGGTTTTGATCATGGGAGTCGGGGACTAGGTGTTAGGAATTACCAACTAATTCTTCCCTCGGTGGTCTGCTCTACTCATATTTCTAGGCGTATTGCTAACGCTGTTAACGCGGTGACTTTCTCCCATCAACATGGTTGTGGGATTATTGGTGCCGATGTTGCTGGTATCGGTGACTTTTTTGCATCGTTAGCCGACCACCCCAATGTTTCTTCTGTCCTCATAATCTCTCTTGGTTGCGAAACCATCCAAGGTCAAGAACTAGCAGAGAAACTTGTCGCGAAGAATGTGTCTACTAAGTATCAAATTATTCAAGATTCAGGCGGCGTAGAAGCCACCGTCACAGCCGGTACTGCTTCGGCGCGGAGCTTGCAAGATTCATATCCCGCTAAGAGGATTCAGCTGAAGGATTTTCGCGTTGGAATTGATGCCCCAAGTAATTCAGCAATCATTAGGGACTTAATAGGGGCCTTGAGAGCCCTAAATATCCAGACAGATTTAGTCAGTGGGAAGAGTCCCGCAGATAGTTTTTCCCATCTTATGGAGAAGAAAGTGCATCTCATTCTCTCTTTCCCGACGGGAGATCAGCCTGCCTCAGGTTTTCCTCTTATTCCTGTAATCAATATTGCGAGTGAAAGCGCATTGCATCAAGCAATATCAGCGGATTTCGACCTACCAGCGGAGACCACTGTCGTGAATATTGTGAAGCTAATCTTCGAAGTTGCGAATGGACAAGAAACGATTGCAGAAACTAATAAGTCTGGAGAAATTCTTGCTCCACGTTTGGTTCGAAGCACATGAATAATTCGCCGCTAAAGGCCTACCTACGACCAAATGGATCATGGGGTTTACGAAACCATATTCTCGTTTTGCCTTTGCACTCGGCGCTTTCATCCTCTGCTCGCGCTATCGAAGAAGCATCCCAAGGCGCAGTAGCTATAACTCACGATTGGTCAGGAGAAATTGACGCAGACCTCGAGCGAATTGTTTCTACTCTTGCTGGATTTGCTTCTAATCCTAACAATTTCGCAACTATTTTCGTGACTCTGGATTCGCCTAATGAACGGAGAATCATTGAGCGGGCTAAATTACTTGGCCTGTCGAACTTTGTACATCTCTCTCTCGCTGACGTTGGTTCGATGCACAAGCTCGTCGATGTCGGAACCCGTGAAGCAGACCAATTAATTGCACGCGCATTGTTACAAGATCGGATTCCGGCTCCTTGGTCAGCAATTGTTCTAGGACTTGAATGTGGAGGTTCCGATGCATTATCTGGAATCACAGCTAATCCAGCACTTGGTGTTGCTAGTGACATGCTTGTCGATTTGGGTGCAACATCGATTTTGGCAGAGACCACGGAAATTCTCGGCGCCGAACATCTTCTAGCGGCGCGAGCAATCACTCCAGAAGTTGGCGTTGAAATTGTGAACACCGTCTTGCGTTATGAGAGCTCTATTAATTACGAAGGAATTGATTTGCGAGGTGCTCAACCTTCACGCGGAAACATTGAGGGTGGATTGTCAACGCTTGAAGAAAAATCCCTTGGTGCGGCTAAGAAAGCTGGTAACGCTTTATTTACTGGAGTACTTGAATATGCAGAGGTTCCTGCTGTACCTGGTTTGTTCTTTATGGATACACCCGGTCATGACATCGAACAATTAACTGGTTTTGCTGCAGGTCATGTAAATATCGTAGTTTTCACATCAGGACGTGGAACACCAACAGGGTCAGCAACTATGCCTGTAATCAAAGTAGCTACGAATACGCCGATGGCTACATCACTCAAGGATTTGATTGACCTTAATGCAGGAACAATTGCCGATGGAGTCGAAAGCCTTTCAGAGGTAGGAAATCGCATCTTTAATGAAATTGTTGCGGTGGCTAATGGAAAAGAAACTAAAGCCGAACGAGGCGGACATCACGAATTTTCTCTCTCGAGGCTGTATAACTAACCAACTAGGTAAGGAGTACGCCATCACTAAAGAAGGCCCCAACCTAACCACCCGACGTGTTGTTTTTCTGGTTATAGCGGCTGCAGCCCCAATGGCAGCAATGGTGGGAAATGTTCCTTTGGCACTTCTCTACGGAAACGGCGGCGGTCTACCTGCTGCATTCCTTCTCGCAACCTTGGTTCTCATTTGCTTCTCCGTTGGCTACGCAGCCATGAGTCGAAAAGTAATTAACACCGGTGCTTTTTATACATACATTGCGCGCAGTCTCACTAAGCCAGTTGGAGTCGGATCGGCATACGTTGCTCTCGCTGCCTATACAGCTCAAGCTTGTGGATTAGCTGGTGCGTTCGGATATTTCATGCAGCAACTAGTGCTCGCCGCTGTTGCGATAGATATCCCTTGGTATGTATTCACGGCTATTGGAATTCTCTTAGTTGCAATTCTCGGTTACAGGTCAGTCGAGATGTCAGCAAAGGTTGTTGGGTTCTTCATGATTGCAGAGTTTGCAATTCTCTTCGTTTTCGAAGGGTTAGTGCTTAACAAGAAACATTTTGAATCATTCCCTTTGGCTTCATTTTCCCACAGTCAAATCTCTTCGGGCCCTATCGGTATAGCAATGCTCTTTGCTTTCACTAGCTTTATCGGCTTTGAATCAGCCGCCCTTTACGGTGAGGAAACAAAAGATCCAGAAAAAAGCATTCCACGCGCAACTTACCTTGCGGTTTCTTCAGTTGGAATTTTCTACATTCTCTCTACGTGGATCATTATTGGTTCAGTAGGTATTGATAATGTCCGTACTTTATCTAAAAAAGATGGCGGTCTTTTTGTATTAAATCTTGTCCAGCAATATGGTGGAGAAATACTCTTCGATGTCACCGCAGTCCTTCTGTGTACGAGTGTTTTGGCAGGATATTCAGCCATTCATAATGCAGCAAGCCGATATCTATTCGCACTTGGCCGCGAATCCATTATGCCAAAAAGATTTGGTCAACATCACAAGCATTATTTCAGTCCACATATTGCTAGTGTTGCAATCACTGTCGTTGCAGTAGTAACTGCAGTTGGTTTTGCAATCAGCGGCGTCGATCCCTATACCGTTTATGCGGCAAGCCTGATTGCAGTAGGTACTTTGGGGATAGTTGCCCTTCAGGCGATGGCTTCCCTTTCAGTAGTTGCATTCTTTTGGAGGCGTCCTGATAGACAGTTATGGCAAGGAGTTATTGCCCCAATCATCGGATTTGTTGGTCTTGTTACCGCATTCTTCTTAGCTGCAATGCACTACAACACTTTGACCGGGACCGATAGTAAGACTGTTAACTTGGTCCCATTTTTACTCTTAATCATTGCGATAGGTGGAATTCTCTACGGCCACCGATTGCGAACTACAAAACCTGATGTATATGCCGAACTTGCATCATCTAAATTGCGATAAGAGTCTTAAAGCTCTTATTCGATATATTCCCATCCATCGCCTACTTTTCGAGCGATACCACGTTTCTCCAATTCCTTAAGGTATTTCTTATGACCCTTCTCTCCGCTGCCTCTAAATAATGGCATCAGTCGAGGCAGTTGATTCGGTATGAGTAGGGCAATTTTTACAAGCCATGACTCGCTATTTCTTGGATAGATTTCAAAGCGAGGCTTGTTAAGCATTTTGTAAAACGATTTAACTACATCTTGGGTGCTCTGTGGTGGATCCATAAATTGTAAGGAATTGCCGCCTTCAATGGCTTCTTTGTGCAACATAGGGGTATCCGTTGCAGATGGAAGAACCGATCCTGCTTTAATCCCTTTACTTGCTAGATCTAAACTCATTGAAAGCATCGCTCCACGCAGACCAAATTTCGACGCTGTATACATTGGTGTTTCACCGAGTGGAAATATTCCTCCGAGTGAGCCAGTCGTAATAATTCGGGGATCGATTGCTTTCTTCAGAAGAGGTATTGCACTCCTAATGAAAACTAATGGTGCCACTAAATTAATATCAAGCTCGCGCTCGATGCTTTCAATCGAGCGTACATCGAATCTCTCAGTCGAAGTAATCGCGGCATTCGGGATAAGAACATCAATATGTCCATATTTCTTTTCAATGACCGTAATTGCCTTCTTGATTTCATTTCTATCAGTGAGATCACAGGCAATGTACATATGACCTTCGCCCGAAAGACCAGCGATTACTTCTGCAAGTTTCTTGTCATTGCGAGAAATCAAAACTAAGTGGGCACCTTTGCCAGCAAATTCTCGAGCGAGATGAGAGCCAACTCCTCCGGCGCCACCAGTGATAACAAATACTTTGCCAGCAAATGAATAAGCCATGCCATAGCCTCTCGTCAATAGTATGATTTCGCAACGTTGTGATAGAAGTTAGATTAGGGGTTAAAAATGTCGGATGATGCAAACGGTATGGATTCCATGATGGATGAGTTGTACCCCTACCGAAACTCCTCGCATACTTATTCCTCTATTCCAGATGAAGGCCGATTGCCTGCAGAAGTCATTGCAGAAGTTCGAGCTTTTGCAGCGCGCGAAGACTCAATTGGTGATACCGGGCGAGTCTCAGGATCGCTGTATAGCGGAGACCACAGTCATTACCATTCCCTTAGCCAAGTCTTTGAAGAATTTGCACATGTGAATGTTTTACAAAGGGATATGTATCCATCTGCCACGAAATTTGAGGCGGAAATTATTGCGATGGCTATAGATATGTTGAACGGTAGTGGACCAGACAGTGATGCATGCGGTGTTGTGACTAGCGGCGGGAGCGAGAGCTTGATAACCGCTCTTTACACTTATCGCGAGCAGGCTTCACGTGAACGCGGAATCACACAACCAAATGTTGTCATTCCCGTAACAGCTCA
Organism: Streptomycetaceae bacterium; assembly: GCA_007280125.1. GTDB lineage: Bacteria > Actinomycetota > Actinomycetes > Nanopelagicales > Nanopelagicaceae > QYPT01. The sequence goes on from QYPT01000025.1 coordinate 48,258, forward strand.
CGTCGCACTTGATAAAGGTGCACATTGGTTAGGGATTGAGATGCGTCATGCGCCTTTAGGAGCCGACCACCTTGTTGATGTGTCGAAGATGGCGGAATTAATTGATGGGAACACAATTGCTATTGTGGGTTCTGCCGGCAATTACGCTCATGGGTTAATAGACCCGATCCCAGAGCTCGGGCAATTGGCACTCAAACATGGAATAGGTTTGCATGTTGATGGGTGTCTTGGTGGATTTATTTTGCCTTGGATTGAAGCAAACGGTGTCGCCGTTCCTCAGTGGGATTTTCGAGTTCCTGGTGTAACAAGCATTAGTGCAGATACTCATAAATATGCTTATGCATTGAAAGGTACTTCAGCTCTTCTCTATAAGACTAGGACTTTACGTTCATACCAATACTTCACATATCCTGATTGGCCCGGAGGCTTGTACCTATCACCGGGTTTTGCAGGGTCTCGTAGTGGCGGACTAATTGCATCAACATGGGCATCAATGTTACTTATGGGCAAGAGTGGCTATCGCAACGCTGCGAAAGAAATTTATGATGCTGCACAGAAGATTGTTGATGGAATTCGAAACAATATTCCTGAAATTCAGGTTGTTGGTGATCCTCTATTCCTAGTTGCTTTCACTTCAGAAGAACTTGACGTCTATCTAATCAATGATGAACTCAAACGACGTGGTTGGAGAATGAACGCACTTCAGATGCCACCTGGGCTTCATTTTTGTGTAACTCGTCCAAATACTGGAGAGAATGTCATAGAAGATTATTTGGTGGATCTCAAAGCTTCTGTGGAATATGCCAAGGAACACAAGGGCGAGGTAGCGCAAAGCGGGGCAATGTATGGATTTGGTGGCACGCCTAAAGGGAATGCAACTTTGGCATTTGTCATGAGCGGATACCTAGATGCTATGCATGAGTTAGCTCCAGCGGAATAATCTCCTTATGGAGCGCTGGATACTTGCAATTGATTTAGGCAATGGAGGCCCAAAGGTTGCCGTGGTTGATCTTCATGATCACCTGCTTTCAGTCAGTGTCCGCACAGTAAGTGTAAAAATTGGATTGGACGGCACCGCAACTCAAGATGCTAACGAGTGGTGGGAACAAGTAGTCGCGGGCGCTCGTGAAGCAATTATTGCAAGCAATGTTAATCCTGAAGGTCTGCATGCAGTTGCCATTACAGGTCAATGGGGCTCAACAGTTCCCGTTGACTCTCATGGAATCCCCGTGGGTGATGTGATGCTCTGGTCTGATAACCGTGGTGAAAAATATATGCGAGAAATTATCGGTGGGCCAATTAGTTATCAGGGCTTCGCACCACACAAAGTCATTCCGTGGGTGCGCAAAACAGGCGGAGGACCAACGCCAAGTGGTGCAGATCCAACTGGGCATTCGATGGTGTTGCAACATGAAATGCAATCGACATATAACCGAGCAGCCTATTTGCTCGAGCCCATTGACTACATAGGAATGCGCTTCACTGGCAAAGCGGGAGCAACACCTGCATCAATGATTCTGAGTTGGGTGACGGATAATCGTTTAGGGCGTGCTCTTAAATATGATGCATCTCTTGTACGCAAAGCGCGTCGTGACCCATTAAAACTCGCTCCCCTAATGCCCACTGGGTCAATCCTCGGAACACTTTTATCCGACGTTGCGTCATCTCTTGGTGTGCCTACCAATGTCCCGGTCATTTGTGGAATTCCAGACTTACATTCGGCTGTTATCGGAAGTGGGGCAATTAAACCCTTTGACACTCATGTCACAATCTCAACCACTGCATGGATTGGAGCACGTGTTCCATTTAAGAAAACAGACATACTGCACTCCATAGCAAGCGTTCCTGGGCTTGATAAGAATTTTCCTATAGTTGCCAACAATCACGAGACTGGTGGATCTGCACTTCGCTGGCTCAAAGAAAATATATTTAAAGACGAAAGTTATGAAAGTGCTCTAGCTAAGGCCGACACTGCTCCGGCTGGATCAGAAGGGTTGATATTTACGCCGTGGCTCAACGGCGAACGAAGCCCTGTAGATGACAAGAAGATTCGTGCATCTTTTCTCAATATCTCACTTCGTACCGATGAAGCGATGATGATTCGTGCAGTGATGGAAGGCGTTGCATTTAATTCACGTTGGCTCTTTGATTCATACGAAAAATTCTTAGGAAAGAAACCGGCTTCAGTCCGCATCATCGGCGGCGGAGCACAGTCAGATTTATGGTGCCAAATGCATGCCTATGCGCTCAATCGACCCGTCGAACGCCCTGCCGATCCGCGCGATGCTCAACTCAAAGGAGTGGCTTCGTGGGCACGTATTTGCTTAGGTGAGTTAACTCTTGAAGCTGCGGGAGAACAAGCAATAGTCACTGACACGTTCTTGCCTGATGGACCGGATGCCAAAATTTATGCAGACTTATATGCTGAATATCGTCGGCTTTACCCGATCCTTAAAAAGACACATCATCGTTTAAATAAAATTACGAATTAGTTTTAGATTCTATTTCTGAAATCTGCGCGATTAAGGCTCGAGAGACCTGGCGTAGCGCACCTTCGGGATCAACTCCTTGGGATGTTGCCCAAGCAATTGTTGCAAGAAGAACATCGCCTACCGCTTCCTCTGTTGGTGCACTAGGCGTAGTAATTTCTGTCGGAAGTTCAAGGGCAAGACGGTTTTTCTCAGCCCGGTAAAGCAATTTAGTGACGAGGGTAAGAGCTGGCTGTGCGATCGGGACCCCATCAACTGCTGATGTTCGTCCTTTTTCTAGTGCTTTAAGAGCTTCCCAATTTTCAAGGACTTCATCACTAGATGAAACTTTTACATCAGCAAATACATGTGGGTGTCTGCGGATTAATTTATCGGCAACCGTCTGCGCAACATCTTCAATAGAAAATGGATGCGTAGGGTGCTCCTCGGCCATTCGCGCATGAAAATATACTTGCAACAATACGTCGCCAAGTTCTTCTTGCATTGCTTCGCGGTCGTTTGTTTCTACCGCTTCGATATATTCATAAGACTCTTCAAGGAGAAACTTGATAAGGGACTCATGAGTTTGCTCAGCGTCCCACAGGCATCCACCGGGTGAACGAAGCTGATCCATCACCGCAACTAGTCGTTGCAGGTGAGAAGTCGTCATGGAGCAGGTGTTGGTGAAGCCGATGTCGCAGAACCTGCAGCATTTGCTGCAACGACATCCCCAAGTGCTGGATCCCACTTGCCGTAACGAGGATTCACAGTTACTTTCAACTTCTCTGCTTTAGCGATAATCAATTTCTGAATTTCAGATCCGGTATTGGCTTCTGGAATTCCCGCAGCAACAGCAGCGGCTGAAAGTTTTTCGGAAATAATAATGAGTTCAAGATATGCATCTAAATCATCTGCAGCTATTCCTGCGCCAACAAGTGCCTTAGGAAGAGCGTTCTTGCCACCAACTTGACCGAGGATTGTCTCGCGGCGAGCATCAATTTCCGCTTTAGTAACTACCATTTTGCCATCAGCTGCAACATCCTTGAGGAGTGCGGCCATCAAGTGAAAGCGCAATTGTCCGCGATTGAGATCTTGGCCCGCATCTAAAGTCATTCCCGCTGTATCTACGTTCTTACGTTCTGCAAGAATGTCATCGATACTCTTTTGAACAGTTGCTTGAGTAATCTTGGTTGAGCCTAAAGATGCGGCAACGCCTACTTGAGAACACCCAGAAAGTAGAAGGGCGCTAGCTACTGTTAGAACGGCAATGATTTTTTTCACGTCGTACTCGCTTTCGGTGACAACTTCGCTGTCATGTTCGGTGCCAGGGTTGGCCTGACAAGAGTGTTTATGGCTTCGGTTACCCACGCCAGAAGAGAAGTATCCACCATTACAGGTGTCTGAGATGACGGTGACCACGCCGACCCGCTTGGAAGGGCGATAAGAAGGGCCCCTGTCGCGCTCTTGCACAAGGAACCGGGATAAAGGCGAGTGAGGCGCAATTGCAAGGATTCGGGCAGCTTCACAGGATTTAGGCGAAGAAATTTTCCTTGCATGACAACTTCCGTGAGTTTGACCTCTTTTGCCAAGGCGCGAAGTTCCGCCACTCCCAGCAAAAACGCGGCTTCTAGTGGAAGGGGACCGAATCGATCGACCAATTCTGCACGAATTTCTTCAACGGCTTCAGGTGATGTTACATCGGCTAGACGACGATAGAGATCCAAACGTAAACGCTCACCCGGGACGTAGTCATGTGACAGATGCGCATTTATTGGGAGTTCTACTTTGCATTCAAGTGATTTCTCTTGCGTCTCCATAATTCCTGCTTTGTAATCTTGTACAGCTTCTCCAACCATCCGCATATATAAATCAAATCCCACATCGGCAATGTGACCTGATTGTTCTCCGCCCAACAAATTGCCGGCACCGCGAATTTCGAGATCTTTGAGGGCTACTCGCATTCCAGAACCTAGATCAGTATTGGCTGCAATTGTCTTGAGTCGATCATGTGCTAATTCAGAAAGTGGCTGGTCGGTTGGGTATAAGAAATATGCGTATGCGCGCTCTCGGCCACGACCTACCCGACCGCGCAACTGATGAAGCTGAGAGAGTCCGAAAAGATCAGCACGCTCGACAATCAAAGTATTTGCATTTGAAATATCAAGTCCGCTTTCAACAATTGTGGTGCAGACTAAAACATCAAATTCGCGCTCCCAGAAGCCAAGAATGACATCTTCAAGCATGTGCTCTCCCATTTGCCCATGTGCGACTCGAATTCGAGCTTCGGGAATAAGTTCTTGAAGTTGGGATGCTGCACGATCAATAGATTCCACTCGATTATGAATATAGAAAACTTGTCCATCGCGCAATAATTCGCGACGAATCGCTGCGGATATTTGTGCCTTCTCACTCGCTCCGACATAGGTCAGAATTGGATGTCGATCTTCGGGTGGAGTCGTGATTGTGGACATCTCTCGAATTCCAGTAACTGCCATCTCTAACGTACGCGGAATCGGAGTTGCAGACATAGCTAGTACGTCAACCGAGGTGCGAAGTTTTTTCAGTGACTCTTTTTGTTCAACTCCAAAACGTTGTTCTTCGTCCACGATTACTAAACCTAAGTCCTTGAAATTAACATCCGCTGAAAGTAATCGGTGCGTACCTATGATGACATCCACTGAACCTGATGTTAGATCTGCCAAGATCTCTTTACTTTCTTTCGCGCTATTGAATCGAGAAAGTCCAGCAACTCTTACTGGGAATCCAGAATAACGCTCTGAAAATGTCGTGCTGTGTTGTTGCACAAGTAATGTTGTCGGAACAAGCACCGCAACTTGTTTACCATCTTGAACTGCCTTAAATGCAGCTCGAATTGCAATTTCAGTCTTTCCGTAGCCTACATCTCCGCAAATAATTCGATCCATTGGATATGGGCGTTCCATGTCAGCTTTGACTTCATCGATGGTCGATAGCTGATCAGCAGTTTCTACATAAGAAAATGCATCTTCAAGTTCGCGCTGCCATGGCGTGTCAGGTGAAAATGCAAAACCCGGAGCGCTAGTACGTGCTGCATAGAGCCGGATTAGTTCGCCCGCAATCTGACGTACAGCTTTACGCGCGCGGCCTTTAGCCTTTTGCCAATCTCCACTACCAATCCTATGAACTGTCGGAGATTCGCCACCTATGTACTTGCTGACTTGCTCTAACGAATCGGTAGGTACAAAAATTCGATCACCTGGCATTCCGCGTTTAGCGGATGCATATTCAATAATTAGATATTCGCGAGTAATCACGCCTGTAGTTCTATGTACGAGTTCAACATATCGACCGATTCCATGTTGTTCATGTACTACAAAGTCACCAGCTTTGAGCTCAAGGGGATCAATTGTTTGTTTACGGCGTGAAGGAAGTCGATCTCCATCTTTTCCACTGCCCTTATTCCCCGATAGATCACGCTCAGTAATAAACAGTAATGAGGCAGAATGAGAGAGAAAACCGTGGCTTAGATTTGAAGTTGTCACATAAACGGTTCCATGGACTGGTTGAGCATTTAGCTCAGCAACCATCCGCACAGGTAGATCCGCATTTCTAAAGACATCAGCAAAGCGTTCTGCCATTCCAGCACCTAGCGCAGAAAAGACAACAGTGTGATTTTGTGCCAGAGAATCGGCAATCAATGCAACTGCTTTATCAGCGTCACCACGCATCGGTTCGATAGGGCTTACGTCAAGAAAGGCCGTCTCTTCGTCAAGGTCGCTTCCGAAGGAATTGAAACTGCGAGTAGGCAAGTGTAAATCTTGCACCTGCTCTTCAACCTCTTCCCATGATAAATACGTTCCGTCGCCATCATGTAAAGGCGAAACTCCGCCACTTGCAGCGTTAGACCATGAAGCAGCCAAGAACTCTTTATTTGTAGCCAACAAATCGACCGAGCGAGAACGGATGCGCTCTTTATCCAAGAAAATCAATTCGGTGTTAGGAAGTGCACGTTCAAGAATGCTTTCTTGTTTATCAACCAGCAACGGAATAAGCGATTCCATGCCCTCGGTAATTATTCCATCAGCAATTCTCTCGCATACCTCTTTTGCAGCGGGAAATGTTGCGGGCAGCAAACTAGCTTTGGCTCGAACTTCTGGGGTAAGTAGCAACTCTCTGCATGGATAGATTGCTAATTTGCCTATGACTGGCGTTGAGGTGCGCTGGTCGGCAACTTCAAAATAGTTGAGTTCTTCGATTTCATCACCAAAGAAATCCACACGAATTGGGTGGTCGGATAAAGGAAGAAATATGTCAACGATCCCACCACGTACCGCATAATCTCCGCGGCGCTCAACAAGGTCAGTTCGTTCATAGGCTAGATCAGATAAATGTTGTACTAGTTTCTCTAACTCAAGTTCTTGGCCAATTTCTAATTCAACTAAAGGGCTCTTGGCTAAGTCCGCAATGAAGCGATGAATAAGTCCTCGGGCTGGAGTGACAATCACGGGATGAGCATCTGTACCAATAGATTTTTCAAGTTGATACAACGCATGAATTCGGCGGGCAATTGTGTCGCTTCGCGGACTTAATCTTTCATGAGGAAGGGTCTCCCATGCTGGAAATTCATAAACGTTGTCATGCAAAGTTCGCAATTCGGTAGCTAAATCCTCAGCAGCTCGACTAGAAGCAGTCACGACAATGAGAGGACGATCTTTCGCGCGCAGCGCTAGGAGAAATGGATTGATTGATGAAGGAGCAACTATCGTGCGTGCTTCGCTCATGCTGGAAACTATGTCCACTGATTGAGACAGAGCAGGCAGTAATCCGCGCATCATCACTCCTTTCCTAGCAATAGAGCCACACAACAAATGCCAATATGCCCCACAGTGCAAAAGTCCCAGGGCTCCGAGACGGGGTACATGTGAGTCTAGAGCAGAAACACCTGCATAATTAGCGCATGTCTGCTGAGAACTTAGTCGTTGGAGAATTCAATGACGATGCCGAGCTTCGCAGCGATGTTCGCAGACTCGGTGACCTGTTGGGTCAATCTCTCGTACGTCAAGAAGGCCTGGAACTCCTTGAACTCGTTGAAGCGGTCCGAAGCGCAGTACGAGAGGGTGGTGGCGCCGAACTTCTTGCCAATGTAAGTGTTGAAGAATCAGTCCAATTAGTACGCGCCTTTAGTACCTACTTCCATTTAGCAAACGTGGCAGAACAAGTTCATCGTTCTCGCATTTTGGCACAAGTGCGCATTGATAGTGGATCCTGGATTTCACGTGCAGTAGACAAAATCATCAGCGCAAAAGAAAATCCAGTTGCAGGGCATGAAATTACCAATGCAGATATTGCTTTGTGGCTTTCAGATTTCATGGTGCGCCCAGTCTTTACTGCACACCCAACAGAAGCTGCTCGTCGTTCAATTTTGGGAAAATTAGGACAGATCGCTGATTTATTAGACCAGGAAACTTCAGTTATTCAACAAAGGCGTCTTGGGGAAACTGTTGATCTTCTTTGGCAAACAGATGAATTAAGACTTGGTCAACCAGAACCTCTGGATGAGGCGATGAATGCTCTTTACTACTTAGATGATCTTTTCCGTGTAACAGTTCCCGAAGTTCTAGATGACTTAGCGCAAGAACTTAAAAGATTAGATTTCGACTTGCCTCCGACGAGCCGTCCATTGTCATTTGGTACATGGATCGGTGGTGATCGCGATGGCAATCCAAACGTGACTCCAACAGTTACGCGAGAGACTTTAGTTCTTCAGGCAGGACATGCAATTCGTGTAACCCTTGATGCGATGAACGAAATTCGCCAAGTGCTCTCTATCTCAACAAGAATTACTGGCGTCTCCCCCGAACTTCTGGCATCAGTTGAGCAAGACCTAGAACTCATTCCAGAAATTGAAGCGCGCTACCGCAGAATCAATGCTGAAGAGCCGTATCGATTAAAGGCCACGGCAATTGTGCATCGACTTAATCTCACTCGCATTCGTCATGCGCAAGGTGCTGGGCATGTTCCACACCGCGATTACAAGGACACTCAGGAATTATTGAGTGACTTAACTTTAATGCGTGATTCACTTTTTGCTCACCGAGGTGAATTAATTGCAACAGGATTGCTCGAGCGAACAATTCGGACGATCGCTACATTCGGACTTACGCATGCAACTATGGATATTCGCGAGCATGCGCAAATGCATCATCATGCCCTCGCTCAATTCTTAGGCGAAGATTATGCGCAACTCTCCACCGAAGAGCGCTACGAGAAACTCGGAGCCGAGCTCACACAGGTAAATCGCTGCAATCCCACTCAACTCGATGCACTCGGCAAGAAGACACTCAATACTTTTTCAGCTGTAGGTGACCTTATCGATCGCTTCGGCCCAGAAGTCATCGAGACATACATTGTTTCAATGACTAAAGGGGCCGATGACTTGCTCGCAGCAGTCGTCTTAGCAAAAGAAGCCGGCTTAGTTGATTTATCTAACAAGAAAGCTCTTATTGGTTTTGCGCCACTGCTGGAGACAGTTGCTGAATTGCGTTCTGCCGATGTAATTCTTGAGGCGCTACTTACACAACCTGCCTACCGTTCCTTAGTAAAACTTCGTGGCGACGTTCAAGAAGTGATGTTGGGATACTCGGATTCAAATAAAGACGCCGGAATTACTACCAGTCAATGGGAAATTCATCGCGCTCAACGACGCTTACGTGATGTTGCCTTGACCCATGGCGTGAAATTACGACTCTTCCATGGACGTGGAGGATCTGTCGGACGTGGTGGTGGGCCTACATATGACGCACTCATTGCTTTGCCTTGGGGATCCATCGATGGACAAATTAAAATGACCGAACAAGGTGAAGTAATCAGCGATAAGTATTCACTGCCTTCACTTGCACGCGAAAATGTTGAGCTTTCATTAGCTGCTGCCCTTGAAGCAACCGTTCTTAATCGTGGTCCCCGCCAACCGCGTGAAGACCTGTTGAAATGGAACGATTGCATGGACCTTCTCAGTGAAAGTTCTTTTGCGCATTACCGAAAACTGATTGACCATCCTGATTTACCTGCTTAC
>QYPT01000034.1 GCA_007280125.1 Streptomycetaceae bacterium
ATTATCCACGACACAATCCAAACTCTTGGACTAAGCAGTGAATCTGAAGGTGAAGATCCAGACCGCTGCGTCGTAATCTTCCCAGCCTAAAAAGCTCTATTAATTTCATGGTTTCACGTGAAACCTTAATAACTCGCTACTTCCCAGAGAGGGAGCGAGAAATAGCCCTCTACGCGGATTTTCTTGTCTCGGCAGGGATTGAGCGCGGCCTCATTGGCCCCAAAGAGGGCGAGATCATCTGGGAGCGCCACATTTTTAACTCTTTACCACTCCTACCCCTCATTCCTGAGGGAGCCACAGTTGTTGATATTGGCTCAGGAGCTGGTTTGCCAGGGATCCCTATCGCCTTAGCTAGACCTGATCTAACTGTTGTTTTAGTAGAACCCCTTCAACGCCGCGTTGATTTCCTCAATGAAGCACTTGCCTTACTTGATGTCTCCAATCTGAGCGTCTTCCGCGGCCAAGCCCAGGACTATAAACCGAAGGCATTTATCGTTACAGCCCGCGCCGTGGCACCTATGGAGAAACTAAAGAAAATGACCTGGCATATCCTTAAACCAGGAGGGCTCCTTTTGGCTATTAAAGGCTCAAGCGCCAGTGAAGAGGTCAAAACAGTACCTGGAGCTCAACTACACGAGCTCATCAGTGAAGATTTACCCCTAGGCCGTGTTATTTCTCTCAGAAAGCCTGGTTAACTAGCCCACGTGGATGATTCACGTGAAACAACGCCAAGGACAGTGGTCGGTGTGCGCCGACTTAAAGAGCCCATGCCTAAACCTGAGTACCCACGTGTTTTTACTGTTTCCAACCAAAAAGGTGGGGTAGGAAAGACCACAACAACTGTAAATATTGCAGCCGCCTTAGCCATGGGTGGCCTAAGAGTCTTAGTTATCGATTTAGATCCACAAGGTAACGCCAGTACCGCTCTGGGTGTTGAGCATCGAGAAAATAACGGTATCTACGAAGTCCTCATGGGGGAGAGCTCAATCGAATCTGTTGTACAAAAAGTTGCAGGCTTCCCGCACCTTGAATGCATTTCATCCAACACTGCACTTGCTCAAGCCGAGATCAACTTAGTGTCGATGGTTGCCAGAGAAATGTGTCTTAAAGAAGCACTAAACGATCTCATTGAAATTCGAAAGAATAAGAACGAAGCCTACGACTATATATTTATTGATTGCCCACCAAGTTTGGGTTTACTCACAGTTAACGCGTTGGCCGCTGCACAAGAATTACTCATCCCGATTCAATGTGAATATTACGCTCTTGAGGGTCTAACTCAATTATTAGAAACATACTCTGTTGTAAAGAAGCGACTTAACGCACAACTAAAACTCTCAACAATAATTTTAACAATGTTTGATGGACGAACTCGCCTTGCTAACGATGTTGCCGCAAGTGTGCGTACACACTTCCCAGTAGAACTTATTGATATTCCAATTCCTCGCGCCGTAAGGGTCTCCGAAGCGCCTTCTTATGGGCAAACAGTTATGACATATGACCCTGGATCACCCGGTGCAATTGCTTATCTTCAAGTAGCTCGCGAAATTGCAGAGCGCGGTAAACCTTTTGATTCGAATGTTGTAAATATTAATTACAAAAAAGGAGAAAGCGCATGAGTGCAAGAAAAGGTGGCCTCGGAACAAACCTCGACGCACTTATTCCTACATCACTTTCTGTGTCCGGCGTTGAAGTAGGACAACAAAATGAAATCTCTATCAACGCAATTTTTCCAAACCCAAAACAACCACGCACTGTTTTTGATGAAGACGCACTCAATGAACTCACGCAATCAATTAAAGAAGTAGGACTTCTACAACCTCCAGTGGTCCGCGAAACATCTCCAGGCAAATATGAATTAATTATGGGAGAGCGTCGTTTCCGTGCAGCAAAGGCTGCCGGATTAAAAACAATCCCAGTAATAATTCGTCAAACAGCAGACAATGAATTACTCCGCGAAGCCCTTATTGAAAATATTCATCGCAGCCAATTAAATCCATTAGAAGAAGGTGCAGCCTATGCACAACTTCTCAATGATTTTAATTACACACATGAAGAGCTAGCTACAAAATTAGGTAAGTCACGACCACATTTAACAAACACAATGAGATTGCTCAATTTACCCGCTAGTGTGCAACGAAGAGTGGCCGCAGGTGTTCTATCAGCCGGTCATGCACGTGCGCTCTTAGGACTCGCTGACGAAGGGGAGATAGAGCGCTTAGCTTCAAGGATTGTCGCAGAAGGACTAAGTGTTCGTGCTACCGAAGAGATTGTTTCACTCGGTACAAAAACACAAGAGAAAAAGAAGAACAAACCATCGATAATCGAGCCGCGCCTTGCGGAAGTTGCCGATCGCTTATCCGGGCTTTATGACACTCGCGTCAGTGTCCAATCTGGCAAAGCTAAAGGAAAAATTACAATCGAATTTTCAGGATTTGCAGACCTAGAACGTATCGTGGATTTACTGGACGAGAAATAATTTAACTCTTTATTTCAAACCCACTACCGCGCCTTGCAATCTCTTGCTTAACAACCCCACCAAGCGCCTTTACGCCATCTCTAATTCTTTCGGGCGTTGGATGGCAAAAAGATAAACGCATCGCCCAACTACCGAAGCCGTCCGCATAGAAAGCTGTTCCGGGCACATAAGCAACCTTGGCAACAATGGCTTTAGGAACCATAAGTTTTGTGTCTATCTCGGGAGGTAAATTCACCCACACATAAAAACCTCCGCCAGGTTTTGTCCAGGTAGCAGAGGCAGGGAAATGTTCTTCTAGTGATTCAAGCATTGCATCGCGACGGACTTTGTACAGTTCACAAAAAGAGGCAATCTGGTCACGCCATGGTTGATTAGCCAAATATCGAGAGATTGTTAATTGGGCAAAATTTGAAGGACAAAGAATTGATGACTCACTGGCAATAACTAATTTCTCTTTTAGTGAGGGAGGAACCAGCGCCCAACCAACGCGCAAACCAGGTGCAATAGTTTTCGAGAAGGTTCCTAAATAAATAACATTCTCACTATCTTCAGCACGCATTGCATTTGGAGATGGACGGTCAAAACCAAGCAAGCCGTATGGGTTGTCCTCAACCACAAAAATTTGCTCAGCTCTACATATTTCCAAAATCTCTGTCCGTCGGTCGGCTGGCAGCAATACACCGGTTGGGTTTTGGTAATTTGGAATTAAGTATAAAAACTTTATTTTTCTTCCCGAAGCTCTAACGCTAGTAATGGCTTCTCGCAAAGCTTGTGGAATTAACCCTTGATCATCCATTCCAACATGAACAACCTGTGCTTCATATTGACGGAAAGTTCCAAGAGCTCCAACATACGATGGCGCTTCAACAAGCACGACATCGCCTGGATCGATAAAGATACGTGAGATTAAATCCAGCGCCTGCTGTGAACCCGTTGTAACAATAATGTCATCAGGGTTTGCACGAATAACCTCTAAAGCCATTACGTCGCAGATTTGCTCACGAAGTAAAGGGTGACCCTGTCCACTTCCATATTGAAGAGCCTCTGCCCCATTGGTCATTACTAAATCTTGAATAACTGAAGCCATCATGTCCATTGGCAAAGCAGAGAGGTTGGGCATGCCTCCAGCTAAAGAAACAATTTCAGGTCTAGATGCAACTGCAAAAAGCGAACGAATCTCACTGGCCTGCATCCCTGCGGCGCGAACTGCAAAATGCTGCTCGAGATTTTGAGGCGCTCCAGTTTGGTAGCGATTTACCAGTTCAGACATTGTGGAAGTGTGCCACATTCACTAGTGGGCATGAAAACCTATTTACGGATGCCAGCCTTGCGAAGATCGGCAATACGTAAAGTTCCGGTTTTGGCATCATCTTCGGAGGCTAAATAAAGCCGCTGGATGGCTATCACAACAGATTCAGCGACCACATCTCTAAAGTCAGGTCGACTGAGGCGTTGAGCATCACCATTATTTGATACATAACCAAGGTCGATTCTCACTGTTGGGGCCTTCGTTAACCGTAATAAGTCCCATGTTTTAGCATGAGTGCGACAATTTGATAAATCTGTACGAGCGCAGATTTCACGCTGAACGATAGAGGCAAATCTTTCACCCACTACGGAATGTATTCCGTGAGCCAGGCTGCCGTAAAAATATGTAGCAACACCATGTGCTTTATCGTTGCGGTATTTATCTAAATGAAGCGAGATAACCAGGTCAGCATTGGTTTCATTTGCAAGGATTAATCGCTGGCTCTCCGACGGTGAATTATTGGCTCCCCGTGTTAAAAACACACTAACTCCTAAAGCCAACAATCTTCCTTCAAGACGTTGTGCAATATCAAAGACAACTTCAGATTCAACAACATCATTTCCACAGTTGCCTTGGTCAAGACCACCAAAACTAGGATCAAGGACGATTACTTTATTAGCTAGCGCCGGTCCACGATTTTTCTGGATAGCACTTTCCCTAAGAATCGATGGCGCTCCACCGGAAACAGTTCTTGATAAACGCATTAATGCGGTAATAGTTGCCGGACCACACTTGCCATCTATTGCGACACCAACAGACTTTTGAAAGTCTCGAACTGCATCTTCTAAGCGAGGTCCAAATACTCCATCAACTCGACCACAATTAAAACCCATTTCAGTTAATCGACTCTGAAGTGTTGCGACATCATCACCATGCATCATGGGAGAAGGTTGAAGATATAGAGATCGGTCACCTAGTTTCCAGCGAGCCTCCTCTAAAGCATTCAGCGTTGTGGCATCAACAACTCCACTGACAACAAGACCGCGTGATTGCTGGAAGGCACGAACAGAATCCACCACTGTTGAATCAAAGGAATCATGGTGAGAGGTCAACAAACCTAAACGATGCAAAATATTGATGACATGAGTCACCACATCGTTCTGGTCTTTTAGTTTAAGAGGTAATTCATCCATCAAGGCCTAATTAGATAAAGGATTCAAGCTCTTTGAGCAGTGCAGGTTTCGGTTTTGCACCAACGATAGTTTTAACAACTTGTCCATTAACAAACACATTTAAAGTTGGAATAGATGTGATCCCATACTTAACTGCGATCGCAGACTCTTCATCAGTGTTAAGTTTTACAATTTTAATCTTATCGCCATAATCTTTCGAGATTTCTTCGAGAATAGGAGCGACTGCACGGCAAGGTCCACACCATTCGGCCCAAAAATCAACCAGCACTGGAGTTGTGCTCTTTAATACCATCTCATCAAAAGTGGAAGTAGTTACATGTTCTAGTGCGCCCATTTTTTGCTCCTTATTAATTGTTTCAACGGCTTACTTTACAGGTGGGATAAAAATCTTTCGGCATCTAGAGCGGATTGGCAGCCCGAGCCTGCCGCTGTGATTGCCTGACGGTAGGTGTGGTCAACCAAATCACCACAGGCAAAGACACCTTCAAGGTTTGTGTGTGTGGTTCTTCCTGCAGCTTGAACATAACCTTCAGAATCAACATCCACTTGACCTACTACTAACTCACTCCTGGGAATGTGACCAATAGCAACGAACAACCCAGTAAAGGCCCGAACTGTTTTTTCTCCAGTGATGGTATTTCGTAACTCTAAAGAATCAACTTTTAGCTCGCCGAGTACATCCGTAACTTCATGGTTCCATAAGAATTCAATCTTAGGATTTGCGAAAGCCCGATCAATCATAATTTTTGATGCCCTTAAAGTGTCACGCCTATGGATTATGACAACCTTGCTAGCAAAACGTGTGAGGAAAGTTGCTTCCTCGATCGCGGAATCACCGCCACCAACAACTGCAATTTCTTGATCACGGAAAAAGAAACCATCGCATGTCGCACACCAAGAAACACCACGCCCTGAGAGTCTTTTCTCGTTGGGCAGACCAATTTCTTTAAATGCAGAACCCATGGCAAGAATGACCGATTTAGCACGTAGAACATTTCCAGAGCCATCGGTTAAGGTCTTAATTGGACCCTTTAGGTCCATCTCAACAATGTCATCCGTAATTAGTGTGGTCCCAAAACGCAAGGCTTTCTTGCGCATGGACTCCATCAATTCTGGGCCCATCACGCCATCAGTGGAACCAGGAAAATTCTCTACCTCAGTGGTATTCATTAACGCACCGCCGGCAGTTACAGAACCCTCGTAAAGCACAGGAGATAACTGCGCACGTGCGGCATAAATGGCAGCTGTATAACCAGCAGGCCCAGAGCCGACAATTACTACTTGATGTACTTCTTGATTAGATGTCATTTCATCACCATAACCGCATACTAGTGTGAGTTATTCCCTCGGATTAGAGCTGGACCCACGTAGTTTATTCGTGGCGCGCGCAAATTGAGTTTTCACAAGTTCACTTGTAACGGAAATCTCAATCACCCCCATCGCACGGGCGATAAAGAAGTACCCAATAGGGGCGATAAGCATTATTAAGAAGAGTTGACCAAGATGTTCAAGTTTACTGGAATTCCCGTTCACCCAGTCTAAATAAGAAGATAAAAGATAAAGCGGAGCCATTGAAAAAACGGAAGCCGCAAACAAACGGAAATGTTGCCCGCTGAAATCAGAGAAACGCATCACCCCTGTATGACGCTTTAAGAGGGCAAGGGTTACAAAAAGTCCAGCTATATAGCTAATTGAAAAAGCAGCACCTAAACCAACGGTAATCCAACGAGTTTTGAGAGTTTCTAGAAATAAATATGATAGAGCGACAGCAATAATATTGATAATCAATATAGACAAGACCTGTGTTCGAGTGTCTTCAAAAGCGTTAAAACCCCTTATAAGAATGAGGTTAATACTAAAAAAGACCAACCCAATACCTAGTGCTGATAGAACGTAGCCAATGTAGGTTGAATCATCATTACTAATTCCAAAAAAGAGCACCTTAGTTATTATTGGTCCAAAGAAAATAAAGGCAACACTGCTTGGAATAGTTATTACACCAACCATTTTTATTGCACGCACTAATTGATCTCGTACCTCGTCGCGCTTGCCGTCTATTGCTAGCCGCGACATGTGCGGGAGTAACGCGGTGATAATGGAAATTGTAACAATCGAATAAGGCAACATCATAATAAGGTAAGCGTTACTAAAAGGTGTATAACCAACACCAGTTAATACCCCTTCCTTTGCACTTCTAACTGCTGCACTTGTTGAAATGTTTACCGTAACCAAGTAACCCAATTGTGAAATCAATACATAAACCAGTGTCCACCCGGCAAGTGAAAATGATTTCCCTAATCCTTGCCAACCCAATTTTGGACGTATATGAATACCAGAGCGTTTAACCACAGGGATTAAAATCAACGCCTGAACCACAACACCTAGCGTTGTACCCCATCCCAAAACTTGAGTTTGGCTTGAAGTAATAGTTCCACTTGCTAGGTGCGGAGCCTGTAATAAAACCCCAGAGAAAATGGCAATAACGACTACATTGTTGGCGATAGGCGCCCACATTAACGGCGCAAAAGATCCACGGGCGTTAGCAACTTGCCCAAGCATTGTAAACAAACCCAAAAAGAATATTTGCGGCAAGCAATACCTTGTAAATGCGACTGCTAAACGGAATTCATTTTCAAACCCTGAGTTAGAAAATTCAGGAGCATAAATTCTCACCAGCAATGGGGCGAGAATTGTTCCTATCGCTACTAATGCCAACAAAATCACACTTATAGTTGTAATAAGACGAGATGCAAAAGCGTGTCCGCCATCTTCATCATCAAAAGATCTAACAAGTTGCGGAACAAAGATCGCAGTGAGCGCTCCCCCAACTAACAAGTTATAAAGAATAAATGGAAGAGTGTTTGCCACGTTATACGTGTCGGCCAACAACGCTGTACCTAAAACGGCAACAGCCAAAATACTTCTAATAAATCCAGTGACCCGTGAAAGAATTGTGCCAAGGGCCATCACACTAGAAGCATGAAAGATTTCAGCTGGCTTCATTTACGAGACCGCCTCACTCGTCGAACACTTTGTGCCACGGCCGCCAGGAAGAGCATGAGCGCAGCACCAGTTGTAAACCATGCAACTGTAGGGCTAATTACAGAGAGATTGAGAGTCAAAACAGAGACATCATTAAATGTCCTACCTTTGTTGTTTCTAAATTCCGCAATGACCGTGGTGGTACCCGATGCGATCACAGTTACGGGGATGAGAACCTGAGTTTTCGTATTAGCTTCCAAAGTGATCTCGCCTATCTCGCCTAATTCGATGCGAGATGTTTGAGGCATTAAATGAAGTGAAATCTTTAGCGGGACGTCAAAATCATTAACTAATGTCACAGGTACTTTTTCGCGAGAAGAAGTGAGGTGGTAATTACCCCCAATGATTCGCAATTTATGTTTTTCAGCAACTAATGCGAGATTGGCGCTATTTGCTAATTCGAGCCCTCTGGAATCACTCATTCCTGCTGAGAGCAAGTAAGCAAGCCTAGATCGAAAATCATCAAGTTGTAGTGATGGAATAACTGTATTCATAAAAACTAGTGCTCTGCGGTTATAGGTGTAAGCAGATGCGGCTTCTATTGAAACCTTGGCCTTACCGTTGCTCCAGTTTGCAGTCTTATCAATGATGACGTCTCTGCCAAGAAATACCTGCAATTTATTTTTGCTGAATTCAAAATAGTAATTAAGCTCTGTTGGAGCTAGTCGTTTAGTAAGGGTTAGATCTGGGTGCGCGTACGGGACGGCGATAATTGAATCTGTAATAGAAACTAATTTTAATTGCTCCAACCATTTTTGAGCATCAGAGTTCTTTACAGAGAGCGCTTGAACTTCGTCAATAAGTGCGGCATCAATAAGCCAAGTACGCGGCTCTTGCACAGGAGCGAATACTTTAAGTCCCAAGCTCCCCGTGGGTTTAAGAGAAAGAGCGAACGCATCGCCAAAGAAAACATTTTGATAGTCCCTATGAGGTGGTTCAACCAAAATAATATTTTGAGTGGTCGCCGCATATGAATTGGGCATAAAAATGAACACAGGTACGAAAACAAATAATGTAGCGATGAATCCACGCAAGATCTTCATGCGAGCAAGTCACCACTTCTAGCGATTAACTTCTTTTCATCGGGGTATGCCAAACGTTCTGTAATTTCAGCCAATGGAAACCATTTCACTTCATCAACTTCACTTATTTGGGGAGCCAACAACCCACCAGTTTCGCGAAAAAGATAATGATGAACGGTTTTATGAATTCTTTTTCCACCAGCCATAAACCAAAAATCAATCACGCCAAGTTCTCGCTCAATTGAA
The DNA here is from genome assembly GCA_007280125.1 of Streptomycetaceae bacterium. Taxonomy (GTDB): domain Bacteria; phylum Actinomycetota; class Actinomycetes; order Nanopelagicales; family Nanopelagicaceae; genus QYPT01. The sequence goes on from QYPT01000034.1 coordinate 9,232, forward strand.
CTTTCAATCCCGGTTTCTTCCATCACCTCTCGAATTGCAGCTTCTTGGGGTGTTTCTCCAGGTTCAATATGACCCTTTGGGAGCGACCATAGGAGTTTTGTATGGGATGAATCTTTTTGATCAAACCTGCCAATGAGTAGGCCTTGTGTTCCCGAAAAATCAATAACAAGACCGCCCGCGCTTACTTCATCAACGCGTTTTGCGTAGGGTCGCCCGCCTGAACGCTCGTTTTTAGGCGCGACTTTTTGAGCCGGTACTGCATGTGGATCGTGTGGGGCGCGATTAGCGGGGCGTCTGCGCCGCTTCTTCTTTTTCGTACTTTCGCTGCCCGCACTGGGTGCAGGGATCATGAAGTAAGGGTACTGCTCTAGCCTTACTCATTGTGACGAGTGCATTAGGAGCCGCGGGGGAACTTGCGATTCGCTCCCTCATAGAACGGGCCCCACTGGCCAGCTCACTAGCCGACGCCTTTAAAAGCGCTGGCTACAAACTGGCGTTAGTTGGTGGCCCTGTTCGAGATGCCATATTGGGCCGGCTCGGAAATGATTTGGATTTCACCACAAATGCGCGTCCAGAAGTATCTAAGAAGATTCTCTTTGCGTGGGCAGGCAATGTTTGGGATACAGGAATTGCATTCGGAACCGTTGCAGCAAAGCGTGGAGATACAACATTCGAAGTAACTACCTACCGTACTGAAAGTTATGAAGTAGATAGTCGCAAACCCGAGGTTGAGTACGGAGACAACATTGAAGGCGATTTATCGCGTCGTGACTTCACTGTTAACGCGATGGCTCTTGAATTAACACAGGGAACTCCGATTTTCATCGATCCCTTTAATGGACTCTCTGATTTGGGAAAAAGAATTCTACGCACTCCAAATAGTGCAGAGAATTCTTTCTCTGATGATCCCTTGCGAATGATGCGTGCGGCAAGATTTGCTAGCCAACTTAACTTTGAAGTCGCTCCAGAAGTTTTACAAGCAATGACAGAAATGTCCGGACGCATTTCCATTATTTCGGCGGAGAGGGTGCGTGACGAATTCATTAAACTTCTCATGTCATCAAACCCTCGCGTCGGAATCACGATGTTGGTTGACACAGGTATCGCTGCAATTGTTCTACCGGAAATTCCAAAACTTCAACTTGAGATTGATGAACACCATCACCATAAAGATGTTTACGAACATTCTTTAACGGTGCTTGAACAAGCTATTGCACTAGAAGATCGTTTAGATGGTCCAAATTTGGTTATCCGACTAGCAGCACTTCTACATGACATCGGTAAACCGAAAACTCGTAGCTTAATAGCCGGTGGTGGAGTTTCTTTTCACCACCATGAAGTTGTTGGTGGCAGACTCACAAAGGAACGTTTAAAAACATTGCGTTTTAGCTCTGATGTTATTGATGATGTTTCCACGCTGGTTTCGCTACATCTGCGTTTTCATGGGTATGGCGATGGCGAATGGACTGATTCTGCTGTGCGACGCTATGTTCGCGATGCTGGCGAGCTTCTAGAACACTTGCATGTATTAACTAGAGCCGATTGCACGACACGCAATAAACGCAAAGCCGACTCTTTGGCTGCGATTTATCAAAGTTTAGAAGATCGCATAGGCGTTCTCATGGAAGAAGAAGAGCTTTCTAAGATTCGTCCAGACCTAGATGGTGCTGAAGTAATGCGTCTTCTTAATGTAAAACCCTCGTCAATAGTGGGTGACGCACTTGATTTTCTTCTCGAATTACGTTTAGAGAATGGCCCTCTTGGTCAAGAGCGTGCAGAGCAAGAGCTAATGAAATGGTGGAACGCTAAAGAGAAAAACTAAAACGCGAAGGGCGAAGAAACCACGCGGCTGAGGTTATATAGACCAGTGAAACTAGTGCTGGAACTACAAATGATTTTCCTGAAGCTGGGACAAGTAAAGCTGCAATAAGTGCACCAGAAACAATTGCACCATTCACTACAACGTCATAGACAGCAAACACTCTCCCCCGGTAGTAATCATCTATTTTAGATTGCACCAAAGCATCATTGGTCACCTTCAGGCTTTGACCACACATACTTGTAAAGAATGCTGCAATATATAGAGGAACAATTGTGTGCGAAATTGCTAGAAAGAATGGGGTAAGACCGCTACAAAACATCATCGCGCGAATCCAACGATGTCTACCATATTTCTTAACACCGTAAGGGGCAACAAGTGCACCAATCGTGATCCCTACACCCGATAAAGAAAGAGCAACTGCAATTCCAGATAACCCATCCTCAGGTTTTAATGAAGAATGAAAAGTATTTCGTTCAAGCAAAATGGCGACTATCAATAGCGAGTTAAGTCCACCTCGCTGTATGGCGGTAGCCGCAATTCCTCGTGCAACATCGCTGTGTCGGGCTAAGAAAGCAAACCCTTCACGCATTTCATTAAACCCATGAGCAAAACTTGCTTCTGCTTTCTGATGCTTTAACGGCCCAATCTCATCCCTCTTCAATCGAAGCATCAACAAAGATGCAACAACGTAACCGATTGCTGCAACCAAAATCATCAAGGCATCTGACTGGTCAGCGTTATGAAAAGAATCAAATAGTTTACGCAACCCAAAGCCGACGCCTCCACCTATAACCAAAAGAACTGATCCGCCGGTTACGGCCATCGCGTTTGCACTAATCAATGATTCGCCGTCAACAAGTAGCGGAAGTCCAGCAGATAACGCGGCCAAAATTAATCTATTGAGTCCAAAAGTAACTAGAACAACACATGTTAATTCCACACCGGTTCGTCCTTGAGAAAGCAAGAAAGCGATGAGAAGCAAACTTGTCGCGCGAAATAGATTAGAGAAGAAGACGGCACGTTGTCTGGAAACGCGGTCAAGAACCGTTCCAACGAAAGGTCCAATCAGCGAGTAAGGAAGAAGTACTACCGCAAAGGCCAAAGCTGCGCTTAGCGCACTCGCTTTTCTTTCAGGACTAAAAAGCACAAAGGAAGCAAGGGCGCTTTGGAATAAGCCATCGGTTGCTTGACCTAACCACCGGGCTGCGAAGAGGCGGGACAATCTGGGGTGTTTGAGTAGATCAACAAAACCCAAACTCTGCATAGGGAGAGAGTAGTTTCTTTAGGAGCCCTCGTCTCGTTATTCTTAGCCCATGAATTCCTTACGGGGCTACATCGATTACACGTTAGATAAACGTGCAACTCTAAAGGCCCTTTTCAAAGGTCGGGCAGATGCCTGCGATGCGGACCCCTATTTATTGCTTGCCGCTAAATTTCATGGCGTTAAAGTTGAAAGACCGTGCCCTGTCTGCAAGAAAACACTGGTTGAGTTGCGTTACACCTTCGGAGACCAACTCGGGCAATACTCAGGTCGGATTAAGTCTGTGGATGAACTAACCCAAATGGAGAAGGAATTTGGTGAATTTCGGGTGTACGTCGTTGAAATTTGCCGAGATTGCTCATGGAATCACCTGAGCGCATCTTTTATTTTGGGAGATGGCACCGAGCGGAAATCACCACGACGTCAACGCACCTTAGAAGATGAAGATTGGCTAAAGCGGTAACCTTCACGCGTGATCCGTAAAATACTCTTCCGCTCAGCCATCTTTATAGGAGGCACGGGTTTTATCCTTGGGTCAGCGCTCTTTGCTTATGCTTATTTCACAGTAAACATCCCGAACGTCAATTCGTTTGTGAATAGCCAAGCCACGATTATTCAGTACTCCAACGGCAATGAAATCGGCAGAATCGGTTCAGAGAACAGAACGATCGTTCCTTTGGCAAAAATCCCAGTAAATGTTAGACGCGCGGTCCTTGCAGCCGAAGACCGCAATTTCTATTCCGAGCGGGCGTTTAGTCCAACGGGCATTTTGAGAGCGGTTGTTAATAACTTGCGTGGTGGCGCCTTGCAAGGTGGGTCAACTATTACTCAACAATATGCAAAAACAGCTTTCTTATCACCAGAACGCAGTATCCAACGAAAGATCAAAGAACTTGTTATCGCGATTAAATTAGAGAATCAATTATCTAAAGATCAAATTTTAGAAAATTACTTAAACACCATCTATTTCGGCCGAGGTTCATACGGGGTCCAAACTGCGGCGCAGCAATATTTTAACCGCGGGGTCAATCAACTAAATCTCTCACAAGCCGCAGTGTTGGCAAGTATTTTACGTTCGCCAGGTTTCTATGACCCTTCATATTCAGAAGCAAACGCCCAACGTTTATCTGCACGTTTTGATTATGTAATAAAAGGAATGCTTGGCGCGAAATGGATTACAGCTGACGAAGCTGCGAAAGCTAAAATGCCTAAAGTTCGGGCGCGAGTTACATCCGGATCCTTATCTGGACCAAAGGGCCACATTATCGAACTTGCACAAAAAGAACTCAACGCCTTAGGTTTCACTGACGAACAACTTTCGGTCGGTGGTCTAATCATTAAAACAACACTTGATCAAAAATCACAACAGGCAGCGGTTGATGCCGTTGAAAAACAATGGCCAAAGAATTCTCCACCAAACTTACATATTGGTTTGGTTGCGATACGTCCAGGCACTGGCGAAATCATCGCTTTATATGGCGGTAAAGATTATTTAGTCAGACAGTTAAGCGATGCAACTCAATCAATTGCACTCGCTGGGTCGACATTCAAACCGTTTGCTCTAATAGCCGGGCTAGAGAAAGGGATTCCACTTACGTCAGTATGGAATGGCGACTCACCACAAGTTTTTGATGACTTAGGTAAACCTTATGAAGTTTCAAATTATGGCAATGAACAATGGGGACAGGTGGATTTACTAAAAGCTACCGCTCATTCCATCAACACCATTTATGTACCTCTTGGAATTGAAGTTGGTCCGGACAGTGTTGTTGACGTCGCACGTCGAGCAGGCATACCAACAAGTGTGGCCATGATGCCAACACCATCGGTGGTGTTAGGAGTTGCAAGTCCACACGTTGTCGATGTGGCCGCCGCTTACGCAACGTTTGCCTCACAAGGTGTTTACGCCAAACCTTTCCTTGTTAGCCAAGTACTAGGCGCTAATAAAGGAGTCTTGTATCAGTCCAAACCACAAGGCCAAGAAGTCTTCTCCAAAGATGTTATGGCCGATCTAACGTATGCACTGAGTGAAGTTGTGCGCAGCGGTACAGCCACTTATGGAACAGCTGGACTTGGGCGGCCTGCTGCAGGAAAGACTGGCACGAGTGAACAAAACGCCTCAGCGTGGTTCAGTGGATATACGCCACAACTGGCCGCATCGGTTGCATTTTTTAGAGACAGCGCCTCCGAAACACTCAATGGAATTGGTGGATTAACTTCTGTTACTGGAGGAACTTTTCCGGCGAAAGTATGGACTGCGTTTATGAAAGGCGCGTTGAAAGGAGAGCCAAAACTTAAATTCCCGGCACCAGTTCACATTGGCGGTGAAGTGGCAACTGTAATGTCTTCGCCGACGCCGGATTCAATTCCGGGTGGACCAACTGATCCCGCGGTTGTAAGCGGCGGAAACTAAGTTCGGCTCATGCGAATCTCCATTTCGTGGAGTGCGGCTACGAAGTTATTGCTTCTTCTATCTTTACTTGCTGGAGTACTTTCATTTGTAAAATTTAACCATTGCGTTAACACAAATTGGTCTACACCTGACGTGGATATACATGCCTGCTATTCAGATATTCCAGCACTCTTTACTGATAGGAATCTCGACACCCACCAATGGTCTTATAGCAACGGTGATAAATCTGTGGAGTACCCAGTTATCACTGGTGCAATTATGTGGGCGACAACATGGCTCTCACCCTCAAGCGGAAACGAAATACGGAATTACTATTACATCAACGCATTGCTTATTGTTCTCCTGCTGATTTTTACGGTGCTACTTATTGGTCACATGCGACCGAAGTTCGCTTACCTGGTGCCGATAGCCCCCGCTTTGATTGCTTCACTATTTATTAATTGGGATATGTGGGGCATCATCACAATGATCTTAGCAATCTTCTATTTTGACAAGAGAAGATATTCGATTAGTGCAATCTTCATGGCTATTTCTATCGCAACCAAATTCTTTCCGGTATTACTTCTTCTACCAATCTTTCTTATATTTTGGAGAGAACGAAAAGTGCGTGCTGCAATTCAGTACGCGCTAATTACCTTTCTGGTGTGGACTGCAGTAAATGCACCTGTATTTTTGACAACACCTCAAGGGTGGTGGCGTTTTTATGGACTCAACCTCGATAGGGATGCAGATTGGGGTTCAGTTTGGTACGCCCTTTCTTTGTTAGGGATAAATATGAGCCATATCAATTACTTCAGCACTCTTTCTCTAGCCGTTATTGCGGTTTTGTTAGCTCTCTATCTTTTTGATTGTGAAATAACACCATCGCTGAGTCAGGTGAGCTTCATCCTCATGGCAACAGTTCTATGTTTTGGGAAGGTGTACTCACCGCAATATGTACTCTGGTTGGTCCCGCTTGCGATACTCGGAATGAGAGAGAAACGAGACGTCCCTGCATTTTGGATCTGGCAAGGTGGCGAAGTGATTTATCACCTGGCAATTTGGCAGCACCTGGCTTTGGTCAGTGGCGCACACTTTGGTCTTCCAGATGGGGCCTATGCCATTGCTACCTTGATTCGGATAGCGACCACGCTCTATTTTGTGAGCGTCCTTGTGCGTAGAAACCTGGCAAACCCCTCGAAAGCCAGGCGTAGAGCCCATAAGCGCCTTGCCGATTTTCTATTCGGGACCGCAGAGAGTTACCCTTAGCCCCCTCGCTAATCTCCACCCACCTGGGCGGAAGCAAGCGCGGGAGCACTAACCCTCCTGTCACGGAAATGCCGTGGCCGCTTTAGTCCAGAGGAGGTCGGGTTAACGCATGCGTCACTATGAACTAATGGTCATCCTTGATCCAGAATTAGAAGAACGAACAGTCGCACCAAGCCTTGAGACATATCTCAAAATCATTAAAGAAAGCGGCGGTCGCGTAGACAAGCTCGATGTTTGGGGCAAGCGCCGTATGTCTTTCGAGATTCTTAAGAAGTCTGAAGGAATCTACGCAGTTGTTGATATGCACTGCGAACCAGCTGCCATCAAAGAATTGGATCGCCAACTCAATTTGAACGAAGCAGTTTTGCGCACAAAAGTTATGCGGCCTGAGTAGTTCATTCTATTTATCCAGTAACTTTCTAGGTTCCGAATTCACATTCAAGAAAAGAGATAAAAATGGCAGCAGGAGATACAAACATCACCATGATCGGCAACCTTGTCGATGATCCAGAGCTACGTTTCACACCATCAGGTGCGGCCGTCGCAAAATTCAAAGTTGCCTCCACTCCTCGTTACTTAGATAAAACTACGAATGAATGGAAAGACGGAGATACTCTTTTCTTGCAGTGCAACATTTGGCGTCAAGCAGCAGAAAATGTTGCTGAGTCACTCACCAAAGGTATGCGCGTGATTGTGTCCGGACGCCTTAAGCAGCGTTCATATGAAACCAAAGAGGGCGAAAAGCGCACAGTCTTTGAGGTAGAAGTTGATGAAGTAGGTCCATCATTACGTAACGCAACTGCGAAGGTCACTAAGGCCAGTCGTGGAGCGGCATCGGGTGGATTCTCTGCACCATCATCAACAGAAACTTTCAATGAAGATCCATGGGCTGCAGCTTCAACCTCTCCCGCCGGCGGCGGATGGGCAACCACCACCAACGACGACCAACCACCCTTTTAAATCCACCAATCCATCCATTCCTGCAACTGATTGAAAAATCAAGGCAGGGCACCCGTAAAGGAGCACCACAATGGGAGCACGTAATAACAGAGCGCTCAAGGAGCCTAAGAATAAATCAGCAAAGGCTGCTGCGCTCAATAAGAAGTTCAAGAAGAAGCCATGCAGCTTCTGCCGCGACAAGGTGACCTATATCGATTACAAAGATATTGCCACTCTTCGCAAGTACATTTCTGATCGCGGAAAGATCCGCGCTCGTCGTGTAACAGGCGCCTGCACACAACACCAACGCTCAGTTGCAACAGCGGTTAAGAACTCCCGCGAAGTCGCACTGTTGCCTTACACCTCAACGGCTCGATAAGGAGAGATGACGATATGAAACTCATCCTTACTCGCGAAGTATCAGGTCTAGGCCGCGCTGGCGATGTTGTGACCGTAAAAGACGGTTTCGCACGCAACTTCCTTCTTCCACGTGGAAATGCAATTGCATGGTCACTTGGCGGAGAGAAGCAGATCGATGGAATTCGCCGCGCTCGCGCATCACGCGAAATCCGCGATATTGACCATGCCAAGGAAGTTAAGGCAACTCTAGAAGCCGCAACTGTCACTGTTTCAGTGAAGGTTGGCGCAGCGGGACGTCTCTTTGGATCGGTTACAGATAAAGATATTGCTACTGCTATTAAGGCAGCAACAAGTCTAGATATCGACCGTCACGCCATTAAAACTGCTGGTCATGTCAAAACAACAGGAACACACGCAGTGAAGGTTTCATTACCTCACCACGTTGTAGCAAACGTCACCGTAACGGTGGTTGGCGCTTAAGTTCCACACACAATTAAAACGGGTCCGCTGATTACAGCGGGCCCGTTTTATTTTTGCGTTACTTGTTTTAACATTTTCTGAAAGCGATCACTTGTGAACTCAGATTGAGCTAAATCGTATTTAGCCATTCCCCATTCCCAGAAATCGAAATCCAAATCGGAAACTGCACTTTGGATTGAAGCCCACATAGTCCAACCGTATTTCCCAAGCAAAGCCTGTAACCATGCACGGGCGAATTTCTCTGGACGATCTCCCCCGTAGTACGCGGTGACTAGCTCCTCTAATTTTTCGAGCTCCAAGAAAGATTCAGCCCAAATATTTCCAAGTTCAAAGCATGCGTCATTGTTTCCTGAATACTCATAATCAATAAGCCAAATCTTCTCTCCGTCATCAATGAAGTTCCCAGGCAATAGATCGTTATTACATGGAACCTTGCCGTCATCTAGGATCTTCATCGCTGCAGACATTTGGCCAACGTGATCAGCAAAATCCAGATAATCTGCTGGAATTCGATACCCGCGTTCTTGAACGATAGAAAGATACTTTTTTTGTATTTCAAACATATTAAAATCACGTACAAACGGCTTGGCGCTATGCAAGGTTCGACAAGCTTGAGCTACTCGAGGCAAATTTGCCGAGACATCATCCGCGCCATAAGTACGCCCGTTCAAGAACCCAATGACCAACAAGCCTTGCCCTGATAGATAATCAAAAACGGGGGCGCCTATTCCAGCCTCAGCAGCGATCATTGAATTGCGGTATTCAGATTCTCTATCTATCGAAAGTAGTTCAGATTTATTACTTGAGATCCTCGCGACAAATTTTCCTTCTGGAGTTTCTATAAGTAAATTCCGATTTGTTAAACCGCCAGAGAGTTCACTCACAGATGTGCGCCCCACAAGGCGAGGCACTTGATTGAGTAAAACACTGAATGAATCTTCAGGTGAACTATTGGTCACAGGCACCTCTTCAGGATACATTTCTTACATGTCGACGTCATTACTTCCTAGCCGTGCAAAAATTGTAGTAATTGGCGGGGGTGTTGGGGGAACTTCAGTTGCTTACCATTTAGCCGAACTTGGCGAAAAAGATGTCATTTTGCTCGATCGAAGCGACCTCACAAGCGGCTCCACATTCCATTCTGCCGGCTTAGTAGGTCAATTACGGGCTGATCCAACATTGACGAAAATGAACATGCATTCGGTAGATCTCTATCGCAAACTTGAAGCAACAGATACACCGCCAAGTTGGAAAGAGTGCGGAAGCATTAAATTGGCATCGACACCAGAGAGAATGGAAGAGATTCGCCGACAAATTGGTTGGGCTCGAACATTTGGCTTAGATCTTCAAGAGATTTCTCCCAAACAAGCACAAGAACTGTTTCCACTCATCGACCTTGATGGCGTAGTTGGTGCCTGTTATATGGCATCTGATGGGCAAGTTGACCCATCGCAACTGGCGCAAGCCCTGGCTTCAGGTGCAAGGGCAGGTGGCGTAAAGATCTTCACTCATACACGCGTGACTGCAATCCGGACACTCAATGGACAGGTAACTGGCGTTGATACAGATGGAGGTTTTATCGAATGCGAAAAAGTTGTTAACTGTGGCGGGATGTTTGCTCCAGAAATTGGTCGTCTAGTCGATGTCCGTATTCCAATTGTGCCTATGAGCCATCAATATCTAATTACTGAAAACTTTATGCCTGTAGGAGAAAAATACCTTCCATCACTTCGCGATCCTGATAATTTAATTTATTTCCGCCAAGAAGTAGGTGGGTTACTTATGGGCGGATATGAACGCAATTCACGCGCTTGGGTTACCGACTACGAGCACGTAGATAATATCCCGCAAGATTTCAATGGAAAACTCTTACCTGAAGAGTGGGATAGATTCGAAGAGATTGCTGAAAATTCACAGAAACGCGTTCCCAAGATGGCTGAAGTCGGAATCAAGAATTTCATCAATGGCCCAGAGGGCTTCACGCCCGATAATGAGTTCTGTTTGGGCGAGGCCGCAGTTGGTGGTTTCTATGTAGCAGCAGGATTTTGTGCACATGGAATCGCGGGCGCGGGCGGAATTGGCAAAGTAGTTGCTGAATGGGTAGTTGCAGGTGAACCAACAATGGATCTATGGCATATGGATATTCGCCGATTTGGAGCTTCATATAAATCACCGGAGTACACACTCAAGAGAATCACTGAAAACTATGAGGCTTATTACGATATTCATTACCCAGGTGAAGAGCGTCAAAGTGCACGCCCGCTAAGGAAATCGCCGGTTTATGAATGGCACAAAGATGCTGGCGCTGTTTTTGGCGAGAAATCCGGGTGGGAGCGCGTGAATTACTACGCATCAAATACCACCGACGATGAGTTCAAGCCATATGGATGGGCTGGAAAGCACTGGTCATCTGCTGTGCGTGCCGAGCATTTAGCCACTCGAGAATCTGCTGGTTTATTTGATGAATCTAGTTTTTCAAAATTCACTGTTTCAGGTTTACGAGCAGCTGAATTTCTAAACTTTACTTGCGTAAATGATGTTGTAAAAGGAATTGGTCGTACCGTTTACACACAAGCCCTTAATACTCGAGGCGGTATCGAATCAGATTACACAGTGGCTCAAATAAATAATGATGAATTCATGATTGTTACCGGAACTGCATTTGGCACACATGATCGTCAATGGCTAGAAAAACTTGCTCGAGAGAATGCATTTAATGAGATTCTCTTTAAAGATATTACGAGCGAATTTGCCTGCTTTGGACTTTGGGGCCCTAATGCGCGCCAAATAATCCAGAGCGTTACCACCTATGACATGAGCAATGAGAACTTCCCATTTATGCATTCGCGCGAGATTGAAATTGCTGGAGTGAAGTTGCGAGCCACGAGAATTACTTACGTCGGAGAATTGGGTTGGGAGCTATACATCGAATCTGATCAAGCGTCGAAGGTTTGGACAACACTGATTGATGCTGGTAAAAATCATGGAATGAAAACAAGCGGATACCGCGCCATAGAATCTTTGCGATTAGAAAAAGGTTATAGGGCGTGGGGGGTAGAGATTTCCACAGAAACCAATCCATGGGATGCAGGTTTAGGTTTCGCGGTAGCAATGAAAAAGGATTCATTTATCGGAAAAGAGGCGCTTATAAAATCCAAGGAGGATGTAACTAGAAAGTTAGTTGCAATCCTTTTTGACGATATTCGCCAAGTTCCACTTGGAAACGAACCAGTGCGAGTTGGAGCGCAGATTGTTGGAAGAATTAAAAGCGGAGGCCAGGGATACACATTGGGTAAAGCTATTGGTTATGCCTACCTTCCTATTGCGCACTCAGAAGCTGGCACGATTCTCGATGTTGAATTCTTTGGTCAATGGAGGCAAGGCGTCATTGCAACGGAGCCACTCTTTGATCCAACGAGCGCGAGAATCCGTGCGTAATAGAGAGCAATATCAATAATTGAGATGGCGAAAAAAACTTTTCTCCACAATGATTTCGCGGCCTGACCCCCTTCTGACCTGCGATTTTGTTGAGGATGTGCTGGGCCCGGAAAGTTACCCACACCCGATTAACAGCTCTTTACACAGGAAAACGGGCTTTTCCACACACTTCTCCACACCTTTACCCACAGGCACGGCCACTCTTCTCGCTTCTTTACCCACGCGTACGTAGGTTTCACCCACAGGCGTTTGCCTTTAAATGTCAGTGTCTTTTGAGAGAGTGGTAAGCGTGAGCATCGCAGAACTCCCCAATCGCACGAACCGTTCGGAATCTGAATTCGAACGCACCCCACCACAAGATCTGATCGCAGAGCAAAGTGTTTTGGGTGGAATGTTGCTGAGCAAAGATGCAATTGCTGATGTTGTTGAAGTATTGCGTGAGCGCGATTTCTATCGCCCCGCACATGAAATTATTTACGACACAATTCTTGATTTATACGGACGCGGCGAACCAGTAGATGCGGTTACTGTTTCTGCCGAACTTACCAAAAGCGGAAACATTGCACGCGCAGGCGGTGCACCGTATTTACACACATTAATTTCTTCTGTACCAACTGCAGCTAATGCTGGGTACTACGCCAAGATTGTTCGCGAACGTGCAATTATGCGCCGCCTTGTCGAAGCCGGTACAAAGATTGTTCAATTGGGATACACCGCTGAAGGTGATGTAGATGATTCTGTTGACCAAGCCCAAGCCGAGGTTTACGCAGTTACCGAACGTCGCGCAAATGAGGATTATGTTCAACTCAGCACCTTACTTCCGCAAGCTCTCGATGAGATCGAAGCAATCTCCAAAGGTGTCGGTGCAGAAGGAGTAAAGACTGGCTTTAAAGATTTAGACACACTCACTAACGGTTTACATCCCGGCAACATGATTGTTCTTGCTGCGCGCCCTGCCGTTGGTAAGTCAACGCTTGGCTTAGATATTGCACGCTATGCATCTATCCATGGCGGAAACACTTCGGTTATTTTCTCACTGGAAATGAGCCGATCTGAAATCACTATGCGTATGTTGTCGGCGGAAGCTCGAGTTGGATTAAATAATATCCGCGCTGGAAATCTCAATGACGAAGAATGGTCACGCCTTGCACGTCGCATGGGCGAAATTTCAGCAGCGCCACTTTTTATCGATGATTCACCCAACTTGTCGCTCATGGAAATTCGAGCAAAGGCTCGCCGTCTCAAGCAGCGCCACGATCTCAAACTTATTGTTATTGACTATTTGCAGTTGATGTCTAGCGGAAAGAAAGTAGAGAGTCGCCAACAGGAAGTATCTGAATTCTCGCGCCAACTAAAACTCCTCGCAAAAGAACTCGATGTTCCTGTTATCGCTATTTCACAGCTCAACCGTTCGCCAGAACAACGCTCAGATAAGAAGCCGATGCTTTCGGATCTACGCGAATCGGGCTCAATTGAGCAGGATGCTGACCTCGTTATCTTGCTCCACCGCGATGATATGTATGACCAGCAAAATCGTTCAGGTGAGGCTGATTTGATTATTGCTAAGCACCGTAATGGGCCTACTCGGACCATCACCGTCTCGGCTCAGCTCCACTTTGCTCGTTTCGTGGATATGCCTCAAAGCTCAGCGCCTAAGGATTACACCCAGCAGCGCGATGACAGTTAATAGACTTTTAGTCTCGCGCGATCTGCAGTAATAATTCCGGCAATAACGACAACTCCACCAATTAATTGAATAATTCTAAATGTTTCACCCAACCAGAACCATGCAAATACTCCAGCAAGAATGGGTTCGAGCATTCCAATAACACTGCTTGTTGATGCTGAGAGTGATCGCAACCCGTGCAAAACCGCCATATAAGGGATAATTGTGCCCGCAAAAATAATCCATGTAATCAATACCCAACCTGGAAGATCGTAGGCTTTAAAGGTTCCAAGTAAATTAATCTTTTGGGTAAAGATAGAAAACGGAAAACTCCATAAAGGGCAAACAATTGCCCATCCTAAGAACGCAAATGCAAAACCGTAAACAGTGAGCGTATCCGTTGAACGGTTAGCCACGAGTTTCTCACCGAGTAAGAAATATGCAGCAAGCGCAAATGCATCCAAGAGCGCCGCGATAACTCCCAATCCATCAAGTGTCATTCCTTGCCAGGCCTGGGCAACTAATAGCAACCCAGAAAATCCCATAGCAACCGAAATCCACATAAGTTTAGGAACGTGCCTTTTCTTTATGAAGCGAATATAAAAGAGAATCCAAATTGGCGCAGTAAATTCAATGATGAGTGCGACACTCACTTGGAGTCGGCTGATTGCAACGAAGTAACCAAACTGCACTAATGCGAAACCAATGACTCCGTAGGCGATAAGCCAAGGAAGTTCTTTTTTGGTGGTGCGCAACGAAGAGCCCTTGCGAGCTAGTACAAATAGAAGGAGAAATATAAAAGCACCGGTGCATCGGAGTTGAGTGAGTCTCCAGGCAGAGAGTCCACTTGTTAGAACGAGTTTCGCAATAATCC
>QYPT01000091.1 GCA_007280125.1 Streptomycetaceae bacterium
TATGCGTTGCCTACGAGATTGATGGCAAGCGAGTAGAAGAACTTCCTTCATCTCAATCTGATTTCCATCACGCGATTCCAATTTATGAATATCTTCCGGGTTGGAATGAAGATATTACGAGCGCCAAGACATTGGCGGATTTACCAAAGAATGCTCAAGATTATGTGAAGTTCCTTGAGAATATTTCTGGTGCTCCAATGAGTGCTATTGGCGTTGGCCCGGGCCGTACCCAAACAATCGTCGTAAAGGATTTCGTCTAACTTATGAGAGTGCTCCTAGTAGGCGGCGGCGGTAGAGAACACGCACTCGCACTAGGACTCCAAGGCGATCCAGAAGTTACTGAAATTCATTGCGCACCCGGCAATGAAGGTATTGCTCAGATTGCCACGATCCATGCGCTAGATCTCTCAGACAATGCCGCGATAGTCGCATTGGCACAAGAGCTCGATGTTGACCTGGTTGTTGTTGGCCCTGAATTACCTTTAGTCAATGGTGTTGCTGATGAATTGCGAGCTCAAGGCTTTGCCACATTCGGACCATCAAAGGCTGCTGCTCAATTAGAGGGCTCAAAGAATTTTGCTAAAGAAGTCATGCACGATGCAGGAGTTGCCACTGCTCGCAGCGCAAGATGTACAGATCGTGTTCAGATTGAAAAAGCCTTAGACGCGTTCGGATCACCGTATGTCGTGAAAGATGATGGTTTAGCAGGGGGTAAAGGTGTTGTTGTTACTCAAGATCGTGAAGTGGCTTTGGCGCATGCGCTGGCTTGTAAGAAAGTTGTTATCGAAGAGTTCTTAGACGGACCAGAAATTTCACTCTTTGGGATATCTGATGGCAAGACAATTATTGCGATGGAGCCCGCACAAGATTTTAAACGTGCGTTCGATGGCGATGAAGGTCCAAATACTGGCGGCATGGGGGCGTATTCACCGTTGCCGTGGGCACCAAGTGACATCATCGAACAAACTCATCATGACGTTCTGGCACCAATGATTGCTGAAATGGCTGCACGAGGGACACCTTTTGTTGGATTGCTCTACGCCGGACTCTCGTTAACGGATCACGGAGTGCGCGTGATCGAATTCAATGCGCGATTTGGAGATCCGGAAACACAAGCACTTATCCCTCGACTGAAAACGCCTCTCGGCTCACTCCTGTATAAAGCTGCAACACGAAATCTTGATGGTGTGAAGCTTGAATGGAAAACAGAATCATCGGTGACTGTCGTCTTGGCTGCAAAGGGCTATCCCAGTGACCCCCAACCTGTCGGCGCAATCGCGGCGATGCCTGCAATTTCCGATACCCACGTTTTCTTTGCCGGAGGCGGTCGTATCTTGAGCATTACTGGGATGGGCGTGGACTTAACGGAGGCGCGCGATCGTGCTTATCGTGGCATCAGCCATATTGACCTGCCCGGCTCTTTTTACCGCACCGACATCGCGTTCAATGCCTCAGTTGCAGAGAAGGGTAATTAAATGCGAGAGAATGCGCCCGTGAGTGTTCTAGCCAGCAGATACGCATCTAAGGCAATGTGCGAGATTTTTGCACCTGAAGCCAAGATTATTTCCGAACGTAAACTTTGGTTAGCAGTTGCACGTGCGCAGTCAAAATTGGGTCACTCGATTTCTGATGCAGTGATTGCAGATTATGAAAAAGTTATTTCTCATGTTGATTTAGAGTCCATTGACGCCCGCGAGAAAATCACTCGCCACGATGTGAAAGCGCGCATCGAAGAATTCAACGCACTTGCTGGCCATGAAGCTATTCATGCAGGTATGACAAGTCGCGACTTAACGGAAAACATCGAAGCACTTCAAGTCCGCAACGGGCTAAATATTGTGCACGACAAGACGATTACGGTTTTGGCGCGACTTGGCGAACTTGCTTCGCGTTACGCTGACCAACCAATTGCTGGTCGTTCGCACAATGTTCCTGCACAAATCACCACGCTAGGAAAGAGATTTGCTAGTGCAGCAGAAGAATTACTCTTTGCTTACGAACGCCTAGAAGGTTTACTAGAACGATACCCAATGCGTGGAATCAAAGGCCCAGTGGGTACGGCGCAGGATTCAATTGATTTACTTGGATCATCTGCCGCGCACCAAAATCTAGAAAGTGCAATTGCATCCGAATTGGGTTTCGAACGCGTCCTTGATTCCACCGGACAGATTTATCCACGTTCATTTGATTATGACGTTGTGACATCCCTTGTGCAGATTGCGGCAGCGCCATCCTCACTTGCGACTTCAATTCGATTGATGGCGGGCGCAGAATTGGTCACCGAAGGATTCAAGGCTGGCCAAGTTGGTTCATCGGCAATGCCTCACAAGATGAATACACGCTCATGCGAACGCGTAAACGGTCTAGCAGTTGTGTTGCGCGGATATGCATCGATGGTGAGTGAACTAGCTGGCGATCAATGGAATGAAGGCGATGTTTCATGCAGCGTAGTTCGACGCGTTGCACTTCCTGATGCTTTCTATGCAATTGATGGACTTCTCGAAACAACTCTTACTGTGCTCAATGAATTCGACGCATTCCCAGCCGTTATTGAGGCCGAATTAGAGCGGTACCTTCCATTTCTTGCAACCACAAAGATCTTGATGGCAGTGGTTAAAGCGGGCGTCGGACGTGAAATCGCACATGAAGTCATCAAAGAGCACGCAACTAAAGCAGCGTTAGAAATGCGCGAAGGTAAAGTTAACAATCTTCTTGATGCTCTCAGTGCCGATGCGCGCATTCCGCTAGATCGCAATGCTTTAGATGCGTTAATAAATGACCCCATTGAATTTACTGGCGATGCTCGCCAACAAATTGCTCGAGTTGTTAGTCGCATCGACGCGATTACATCCGCGCATCCTGCCCAAGCGCAGTACAAACCCGGCTCTATTCGGTGAGCGGCTTCGGTCCAGCTGGCCCACCGCCAGCGCCTTCGATACCTGGGTGGGATCACCTGCGCACGGGCAAAGTTCGTGACCTATATACAAATGCAACTGGGCAACTATTAATTGTTGCATCCGATCGCGTATCTGCATTTGATTGGGTCTTACAAACAGAAATCCCTGGCAAAGGTGCAGTTCTGAATCAATTATCAATGTTTTGGTTTGAAAAATTATCAGTTGTTGTGCCAAATCACATCATTAGCACTGACGTGCCGGCAGAAGTACATGGCCGCGCGGTTATTGCCAAACCACTCACAATGTTTCCTATTGAGTGCGTTGCGCGCGGTTATCTAACGGGTAGTGGCTGGAGCGAATATAAGACTTCTCGCACCGTATGTGGAATCGCTTTGCCAGAAGGATTGCTTGATGGATCTCAGCTTCCGATGAACATCTTCACACCAGCAACTAAGGCAGAAGTTGGCGATCACGACATCAATATAACTTTTGACGAAGCGCTTCACGTTTCACCCGAAGCCGGTGAATTGCGCGATCTCACTCTAAAGCTTTATGGCGCTGCCGCCGATTACGCAAAAGAGTGCGGAATTATTTTGGCTGACACGAAATTTGAATTTGGCCTTGATGCTTTGGGCGAAATCACTCTCGGAGATGAAGCGCTAACGCCTGATTCATCGCGTTTTTGGGAAGCAAGCACCTGGAAGCCAGGCGGTGCTCAAGCCTCCTTTGATAAGCAGTATTTACGGGACTATTTGACGAGCAGTGGCTGGGATCGCGAATCTCCTCCACCAACACTGCCAAATGAAATTGTTGAAAAGACAGCGCAGCGTTATCGCGATGCATATTTGAGACTGACCGGTAAGGAATTTAACTAACAAAGCAGAGGGAGCGCACAATGGCAAAGATCGTGGTCGAAGTAATGCTCAAGCCAGAAATCCTTGACCCACAAGGTAAGGCTGTCGCGGCCGCGCTCCCACGACTTGGTTTCACCTTTGCACAATCGGTGCGTCAAGGAAAACGATTTGAGATTGAAGTTGATGGAGATCCAACCCCAGCACAACTTGCAGAGGTATCTCGTGCTACGGAAACCCTTCTTGCTAATCCAGTGATAGAAACTTTTGTTGTGAAAGTTGAGAAA
Source organism: Streptomycetaceae bacterium (assembly GCA_007280125.1). Classification (GTDB taxonomy): domain Bacteria; phylum Actinomycetota; class Actinomycetes; order Nanopelagicales; family Nanopelagicaceae; genus QYPT01. Next base: position 4,036 of record QYPT01000091.1, read on the forward strand.
TAGATGAAAGTTGGAGTTGTAACTTTTCCAGGCTCTTTAGATGATCGCGATGCCGCGCGTGCAATACGTGCGGGAGGTTCCGATGCAATTGCTCTGTGGCACGATGACGCCGATTTGCATGGAGTTGACGCAGTAATTCTTCCTGGCGGTTTTTCCTATGGCGACTACCTTCGTTGCGGCGCAATTTCCCGTTTCGCACCTGTGATGGGTTCGATCATCGAGAAGGCAAATTCAGGAATGCCTGTGCTTGGCATTTGCAACGGATTTCAGATTCTATGCGAGTCACATTTGCTACCAGGTGCGCTAACGCAGAATCAAGGACTTCATTTTCTTTGCACACCGCAAACGATAAGAATTGAAAATACTTCAACCCCATGGACTACTGATTTTAAACAAGGCGCCGAAATAGTTATCCCACTCAAGAACGGCGAGGGGTCATTTCAATGCGATGACCAAACGCTGGCGGCGCTGGAATCAGAGGGTCGTGTTATTGCTCGATATGTCGGCGAAAATCCGAACGGATCTCGCAATCTCATTGCTGGTATTTCCAATGCTCGCGGCAATGTTGTGGGCTTAATGCCTCACCCAGAACACGCGATTGATCCTCTAACTGGACCAACTGCAGATGGATTGCCTTTCTTCACATCAATTCTCAGCGCAATGGTTGGTAAGTAGATGGCTCTAGATACCGTTGCCATTGCCGCGGTGACTCCAGATCAAGAACAACCTTTTGCAGCGCTGGGTCTAGAAAGCGATGAATATCAACGTATTCGAGAGATCCTAGGGCGCCGTCCGTCATCGAGTGAATTGGCAATGTATTCGGTGATGTGGTCTGAGCATTGCTCATACAAGTCATCGAAAGTGCACCTCAAGCAATTCGGAGAGAAAGCACCGCATAGTGATGCACTACTTGTTGGCATCGGCGAGAATGCGGGCGTTGTCGATGTTGGTCAGGGTTACGCAGTCACTTTTAA
>QYPT01000087.1 GCA_007280125.1 Streptomycetaceae bacterium
ATTTAAAGTTGTCGATGTGCCAACACCTAGCGCTGGCGCCGGTCAGGTGCGAATAAAAGTTGGCGCAGCTGGTGTCTGTTTATCAGATGTACATCTACTAGAAGGAATTTTATCTCCTGGGTATTTAGTAGGTGATCAAGTCACCCTAGGTCACGAAGTTGCCGGAACAATTGATCAGGTAGGTGCAGGAGTAAGCACCTCTGCCATAGGTGATCGCGTTGTTCTCATTGCAGGTGAGCGCAATCATGCAGAACAAGTAACCACTATGGGTTTTGATTACGACGGCGGATGGGCTGAGTATGTTGTAACAAAAGCACAATTAGTTGTCAGAATCCCAGATTCATTACCTTTTGAACAAGCTGCAATTATTCCTGATGCGGTATCAACGCCTTGGGCCGCAATTACTTCAACTGCAAAGGTGCGTGCCGGTGAGAAGGTGGCAGTTTTTGGTCTGGGTGGTTTAGGTATTCATGCGCTGCAGTTGTTAAAAATCATTGGATGCAGCGTCATTGCGATTGATCCGCGCGAAGCTGCGCGAGCTAATGCGTTAGCCCGTGGCGCGGACTTTGCTTTTGCACCTGATGATCCTGAGTTAAAGCAACATCGCAGATTACACGTCGCCTTTGATTTTGCAGGTGTCGCAACTGTCAGAAAACAAGCGCTATCAATGCTGGGTGAACAAGGACGTTTAATCATTGTTGGTATTGCGAATGAACCTATTGTTATTCCCAGCGATATGGCTTTTACATATATGCGCACCCAGATCATGGGACACTACGGTTCAGAGGATCACCACGTCAGTGAGTTAATTGAACTAATAGCTTCTGGACGCTTAGATTTATCGCACTCAATCAGTGAGATTATGCCTCTAGAAAAGGCCGCTGAAGCGTTAGAAAAGTTAGCTAATAAAGTTGGTAATCCAATCCGTATTGTGTTGAAGCCGTAGCATAAAAACCATCACCGTTATCTAGGTTGCAGGATGCAGAATTGTCCGTTAACTCTTAATCACCGGGTTACTTAACTGCCTCGTGTCAGTGTTCTGCGCTACCTTCTCCCTAGGTCAAGAACTAAGCAATAAGCCTTTAGCTGCTTAGTACCAACCGCGCCAACCGCGCACGGTGGTTCTAAAGGAAGACCTGCTGGCGATGAATGACACCGCCAGAAGAGCGGGTCTCTATGTGAGGTCCATTAAGGGCTGTGTTTGTTATGTCTGATGCAAAGAAATATGTCGATGTGAAAATTACCAATGAGAAATTGGAAGCGTTAAAGCGCGAGCAGAACGCTGCTGTGGGAATGGCGCGGTATGGGCGCTATAAGGCGTGGCTGCATTATGCGAATTTGAATTCGTGGCAGAACCAGAAATGGCATTTGGCGTATGTGAACTATGCAGGTGAGTCTTGGCACTGCACGTGTGGGTTGGTGGTGGCCAGGGGCACGGTGGCAGAAGTTGGTGGATTGCAAGCGTTGGAATTGGATGCGGCTCATCGTGCGAGGGGGCATCGTAATTTGCCGGATTTCGGTGAGTTAGTTGTGGCATTTGTTTATGACTATAAGTGGATCGAAGATATTGGCTTTTATTACTACGACGCGTTCTGTCAGGTGTGTGGTGATTATGTGTTGGAGCGTTCGGGGAGAGAGGCGGATATGTTTGCAGATATTCACAATATAAGTTGTGGGGTTGCCGTTCGTGCTTAATCAGGTGGTATATCTATTTGTCAGACCCTAGGTGTATCTGCAAATTAGCGGGACATTCGCCCGCTTGGACACGGAGGACTATGAAGGAAACCCAAGATCCACCTGCGTCAACCAGCCTGACCAAGTTTTACATGATCCAGGTGTGCCATGGAGCAAGAGAATGGCTTTATCGCTTTTAACGCCGTTGTCTTCGTATTCCAAAGTGCGGCCATCGGATAATTTGATTTGCTTCATGGAGAAAAGGCTAACAGAATTCAAATCCAGAGTCAGAATGAACTTTTATATCTATTAACTAAAAGCAAAATGCGGAGTACAGTCCAAGGATGACTAAAAAAGCTGAAACTAACCTCACACAACCACACGGATGGCACCTTCACCCACATGTTCGTTCCGGCAGCGACTTATCCCGTGGCGAGCGATCAGCGGATTATGTCCGAAATAAAATGGGCTCTTGGCCCTTTGTATTTGGGGCACTCATATTTCTGGCTATCTGGATGGTCTACAACGGTAGACATGGATTTGATCCATATCCTTTTATTCTCTTAAATCTATTACTCTCCTGCCTCGCTGCCATGCAAGGGGCTATTCTGTTGATTGCGGCCAAGCGTCAAGATCAAATCGCAAGCGAATTGGCCAAGCACACCTTTGAAATCGACAGTGAGACTTTAGATGTCACAAAAGAGATCGCTAAATTAGCCCGACGTATCGATGAACTTACGTTAGCAATTCATGACCATATTAAAAATACATAAATTTAGGACCTTACAAAGTAACAAATCTCAATGGTTTTTTAGCCAGGCTAACGAGGGGCCAAGTTGTGAAATCCAAACGCGGGCGTTATGGCCCCCCCCGGAGGGAAGTTCAATATATTGATAATTGATATTTGAATGGCTAAGCGCTCTGAATTTCTTCGTCTCGGCAAAGGAATAGATATCCCCAACGCTAGCTATAAGCAACATATCCATCTTGCCAGTCATTGCCGATTCTAGAGTTGGGAAATCATATTTAACTTCTAACTGCGCCTTTACGAGTGGATCTGTATTCTTCGAAAGCGCAGGACGATAGTAACCGGCGATCGAGACCGCTCCATAAAACAAATCTTCATGTTTTATCGACAGCATCGCTGCACACCAACCACCAGTTGAAACTCCGATTACACCCCATCTTGACGGCAAAATACCCAGCCTATTATTTACAAAGGTGCGTACATCAGTAGTCAGCCAGGTTTCGGTTTGAACGCCAGGCTTAGGAAAATTCATACACTCAAGATCTTGCACACCAGCCACATTTACGGTGGGAATCACTCCTATTATTGAGAAACCGGGATTAGCTTTTTCGGAAATTGCCAACGCTTTAGTCAGATCTAAAGATCTAAGCCAATTTTCAGGCTGGGATGGATAACCCACAAAGAATTCCACAACCTTTGTCTTATTCATATCAATCGCAGTGCCATTTTCAATGCTCGTGACAGCGCTTTTGGGCAGAACTAGATAGACCACATTGGAGATCCCAGAATTCTTCCCGTGCACGATCTCTTTGATAATTACTTGGCCATCAATGGATTTTTGGGCAACTTTGAGAACTGCCGAATCCACCTTGGTGGCGGCAGTAGATGCAACCGCCACAGCTGAATAATCAACTCCCTGTCCAAAGAGATCACCCCATGAGGAATAAAACCCGTTAGTTCGGTTTATTGAAAGCCCAACGCTTACAACGAGCAAAATCTGACATATTGTTATTAAAAGAAATCTGGTCAGGAAATTTAAAATACCCCTTCGCAGAATCTTTTTCCAGAAAATTACGATCGAGAAAGTTGTAGCGAGAGTTAGAATTAGGGAGATCCAGAGTGTTACGGCACCATCTAATTGGAACATTACTTAACCCCTAGTTTCTTAGCTTTTTTAATTTTGGGTGCTGGTATAAAAGACTCAATCATTAAAATAGCCAACGCAACTCTCATTAATCGACCGATACTCGGAAACAATATGTACCGTGGCATCCAAATGGGTCTGAATTTTGCGTTGAATCTGTAGAGAGATTCCATCTGAAAGAAACGCGAAAAGAAGACTAGAACTTTGTGCGAAAGACGCGTAAATGGACTTGCGCCTAGCCTCTCGCCTTTCTCAAAGATGCTCCTAAATGTTGCAAAATTTAGTGAGAGTTGTTTGAAGCCATTTAGCTTGGCGAAGGCTGCTGTTTCAGAAATCAGTAACTCATTGATGCCCGGATCAGAATCAGGAGATCTGCGCATGGAATCTAATGACAGACCGTCAATGCCCCAAGGAATAAATTGCAGCATCCCCATTGCTTTGCCATTTTGCACCGCCAGCGCGATAACCAGATCTGGATCTGACGGATCGCAGAAACGACCTAGCGCCATAGAGAACCCTCGTTCCATTCCCCCGCTGCGCCATTTGTCCGATAGTTCACTCAGTTCATTTAATTCGGTAACAGAAATCTCGGAAATTTTTCTGATTGAGATTGAATATTCTTTACGCTTAATCTGATTAACCATTTGTCGAACATTTTTCATCTCTGGACCTTCTAAAGTGAAGTTATCAACCAGAACAACTGCTTCGTCACCAATTTCTAGTGACTCGAACCCTGTTTCCCGAGCCCAAATAACTCCTGCGACTTCACTGCAACCATAAATGGCTGGAATCCATGCATGGTCTTCGGCCTCAACGCAGAAAGCGGCCATTGCCGCTGGCCAAGATTCACGATCACCGATTGGGTCTCCAGTAGTGATCATCACTCCATTTACTACCGAATAAGGTATTACTGCTTTCATATTCTTTGACCAGATAAAGTTTTTATTCTCCCGCAAGGCAAAGTAACTTAAAGAATCATGATCATGATAATGCGATAGCAATGTACGAATCTCAGTTAAGCTTTCAATATCTACTTTTGCCTTATGCAGATTTGGCTTGAATAATTGCCAAGATGTAGAAATAACGATCAATAGCCCAAGTGCCGCCAACGTGTATTCAGTGCGGTTTTGTGCATGAGTACTAACGTACTGAACTGAACTTGAAATACCAAAAATACCCTTTGATGTAATTTCAAGAATTTGACAAAAATTAGGTTTTACCTCGAATGAGTTTTTATCCAGACCTACGAAGGCGAGGCCAACAAAGTACGAAAGCAAAGAGATTTGGATCAAGAAAAATACCGATTTTATTACCGTCTGAATATCTGACTTGGTTTTAAATTCCTTGCGGAAATAGATCAGTAAAAGAAAGATAACGAGTTCAGAGATCAGATGTGAAATACCAACAGACCGGAAGGCAAGCCCCTCGTCCTTATGTTTAAGTAATAATTGAACTAGGCCATGGGTGATTGAATTGAGGATCAGAACACCTTGAAGAGTGGTCGCAACTATCCAAGCTCGCCGCCGCCTAAGGCGAACTGACCGTGCCGTCAAAAGAATAAGTGTTGATGCGATCACCGCGGTAATTTCACTGCCACGGAAGACTGGAGCGATCAGTTCATTTCCAACTATTCGCACTAAATGCGGAAATGTCCTTGTCGAGAGAAAGCTAATAATTGATAGGGATTGGGCAATAAGGATCCAGGATAAATATAAGGGAGCAGATTTAACTCTTTTGTTATCCATCAGGTTGCCACTGTAGGGCATATGAGGCGCTATAGATTTTGCGAAGATTTAAATCGATTTTAAAGTTTATTGCTCAGGGCCGGATGATTGTTATTCCACCCAATGTTTGGTTATCCAATTCGGCTAAGGCTATAGCGCCTTCAGCCAAACCAACCTCACGCTTAACCAACAGTGATGGATTTAGCATGCCGCTGGCAACCAAGGCCAACATTTCGGGGTATTCACGTTCGGTCATAAGATTTACGATTTCTGGATGCCTGGAGCGCTTTCAAGGCTTCATCTTCGGAAAATGAGAAATTACCTTCAAAGTCATCCATCGACAAACTCACTTGGAACACTGTTTTCGACTTCTTCATAAGCATGTAAACGCAGATATTGAATCGCATTTTCGTAGGCAACACCACGTCGCTCAGTCTCTATTTCATTCAATAGACTGAGTTCTTTAGAGTACTTGACCAAATTAATTGGAATGCGAACTGAACCGTTGATGCTTAGATAATCAATCTTTCCCTCCTCTACCAATTTTTCTAAGCGCTTTTCAGGAATATCGAGCATCACTGCTGCCAATATCAACGGTACATACGAATGGTGATCATGATCAGTAATCCAAGATGAACGACAGCTATCATTTCTATTCTGCGTTGTTTCCCTCACTTGAAAAGAAATGAGCAATTTTCTCTATTGCAGCTCCAGTTATTTGGCCATTCTTGTTGCGACGCTTCACTGCGTTGTTCTTCTTCCAATTTATAAATTCGCCTTGATGAACTCTTAATTGATAAGCCGAGTGTTAGTTTTTAATTTTCCATTTTGTGCTATCAATCTTAAGAGATTAGTACGCAAGGATTTAGCAACGTTACCGGCTGAAATTTTGATCGAAGATTGAATGCCCTGGGATTAAGTTGGAAACTGTTCACTAGAATCACGTGAATTTGCAAGCAACGCTGTTAGCAGCGCACGCTTAGAAGTCAGGAAGGTCGAGGGGATTCCAGGGCCTTGACACGCTCAATTAACCGGCTATATTTCTAGTAATCCCGAATGGATGCCATTTGTCTGGTAACTCTTAATCAACGTAACCTACGCACCACAAACATAACTAAACCAACGACAACGAGGAAAAATCCCACCGGTAGAGTCAAGAACATAAACCAGATGTATCCCCCAGTACCGCTGCCTTCATCCCACATAGAGCCACCTTGAAAGAGTGAGGTGACGAACGCTAGAAGGATTGGTGAGATGGCAAAAATCAAACCAGTACGTATAAAGGGAAATCGCTTCATGGGTAGAGTTTAAGGATTTTTTAAGTTAAATACATCCACATATTCCTTGTTAGGCGTGTTCTCCACCTGTATGGGCGAAAACTTTGCAGGTGATCTGCCAACGAC
>QYPT01000105.1 GCA_007280125.1 Streptomycetaceae bacterium
ATATTACGTACGGTACCAATAATGAATTTGGTTTTGATTATTTAAGAGACAACATGGCATGGAGCCTGGAAGATTGTGTGCAACGTGAACACTTCTTCGCTGTCGTTGATGAAGTTGACTCAATTCTTGTTGATGAAGCACGAACACCATTAATTATCAGCGGGCCAGCTGATAAGGCTACGAAGTGGTATGTGGAATTCACTAACATCGCGGCAAAACTTGTACGTGACGTTCACTATGAGGTCGACGAAAAGAAAAAAACGACAAGTGTTTTAGAAGAAGGTGTCACTAAAGTTGAAGAACTTCTTGGTATTGGCAATCTCTATGAATCAGTAAATACTCCGCTTATTGGGTACCTCAACAATGCCATCCGCTCTAAGGAACTCTTCAAAAGAGATAAAGATTATGTAGTCATGAATGGCGAGCTACTCATTGTTGATGAGCACACTGGCCGCGTACTCTCTGGTCGGCGCTATAGCGATGGAATGCACCAGGCACTAGAAGCTAAAGAGCGCATCGAGATTCAAGATGAGAATCAAACTTTGGCAACTATTACACTTCAAAACTACTTCCGCCTTTATACAAAGATCTCAGGTATGACCGGTACTGCAATGACCGAAGCCGCTGAGTTTCACCAAATTTACAAGCTTGGTGTAGTACCTATTCCGACAAACCGTGAAATGGTGCGTGTTGATCAGGCTGACTTAGTCTATAAATCTGAAATTGGAAAGTTTGCTGCTGTTGCGCAAGATATTGTCGACCGCCATCGTAAAGGTCAACCTGTCTTGGTTGGTACCGTCAGCGTCGAAAAATCTGAAGAGCTATCTGCAGTCCTTCGCAAAAATGGAATTCCGCACGAAGTTCTCAATGCCAAGCATCACGAACGCGAGGCATCAATTATCGCTCGCGCAGGTGTTGTTGGCGCCGTGACCGTTGCAACCAATATGGCCGGTCGTGGAACTGACATTATGCTTGGCGGTAATCCAGACTTTATGGCCGATTTCGAGCTTCAACGTCGAGGGCTTTCACCTGTAGATACTCCAGAGGAGTACGAAGCTTCCTGGCCAGATGAGATTGCAAAGCAAAAAGCCGCTGTCTCAAAAGCTCATGAAGAAGTTACTGCACTTGGCGGTCTCTATGTTCTCGGAACAGAACGTCACGAATCGCGTCGTATTGATAATCAGTTGCGTGGTCGGTCTGGTCGCCAAGGCGATCCAGGGGAGTCTCGTTTCTACCTCTCACTTCAAGATGAGTTGATGCGTCGATTTAATTCTGGAATGGTTGAACGTTTCTTATCTGCCGCCGGCCTCCCTGAAGATGCACCTATCGAATCTAAAATGGTGAGCAATGCCATTCGTTCAGCCCAAACACAAGTTGAAGCACAGAACTTCGAAATTCGTAAGAATGTTTTGAAATATGACGATGTACTCAATAGACAGCGTCAGGTGGTTTACGGAGAAAGACGCCTCGTACTTGAAGGCGAGGACATTAAAGACCAAGTTCAAACTTTCTTACAAGATACGTTGGCCGCTTATGTTGGCGCTGCCACTGCTGAAGGATTTCCCGAAGACTGGGATCTTGAAACCCTTTGGACTGCTTTGCATGCCCTCTACCCAATTTCATTTACGGTAGCTGAACTTGAAACTGAATTGGGTGGTCGAAAGGCAATTGACACTGATTACCTTTCACAGCGAATCGTTGACGATGCGATTGGTGCATATGCCAAGCGTGAAGAAGCTCTTGGCTCTGAGGTCATGCGCGAACTAGAACGTAAGGTTCTACTTTCAGTTTTTGATCGTAAATGGCGCGAGCATCTTTTCGAGATGGACTATTTGCAAGAGGGAATCGGTTTACGAGCCATGGCTCAACGTGATCCGCTTGTTGAATATCAACGAGAAGGCTATGACCTATTCGCAGCAATGATGGATGCAATTAAAGAAGAAATTGCCGGTTATTTGTTTAACGTCGAAGTGACAGTTGAAGAGTCGACAAAAGATGTGAAAGCAAAGGGGCTTGAAACCCCTAAGACTCCGCTTGGTCTGCAATATTCTGCGGCAGATGAATCGGGTGTTGCACAGAGCAGCGGTATTTCTCGAAATGCACCATGTCCATGCGGCTCTGGAAAGAAATACAAGCGCTGCCATGGTGAGGCTTAGTTCTTTCTTACAGGAGCGTTAACGAGGTGCAAAGCCAACGATGGTCTAGTCCCTCGAATCTCATTGCTAAAGAACGTATTCGAGATTGAAAGCGAATGGTCATAACCGATTCACTTATTCCATCTAGTGGCTGACATTGATGCAATTTGCGGATATGTCCAATCTCTTTTTGTGAACCTACGCTTTTCAATAGATCTGAATAGACAGAGCGATGACACCAGTGAGAGAGTTGAGCTGGTTGACGCCTCGCGGCCCAAATTTCAATCACGCTCATTCCAAATTTCATAATCCATGCATCGAGCTCTGGAAGTTCGCTTGCGGAGGTGGGCTGAGGAGCAAATTCGGGATCATATTCCTCATCAAAAAATATGGGTACCGAGTAAAGCAAGGGTTTCTGCTCGATGTTTTCTTGTGGCAATGGTCGGTAGAGATCGAGCATCGGGTGATTCCATAACGGAAAATCTGAGTCGGAGATTCGAGATGGTTTTTCCAAGCGGGAATGAATTGCGTGTGTGGTCATAACTTCACTGTCTAGGCTCTTAGAAGTCTTTGCTTCCTGCCGATGGATGGCTAATGGCTCATCCGAAAGAATGACTGTTGAAAGCTTTGAGTAAGAAAAGCAACCAAGGGCCTTTAGTTGTCAGTTATGACACGTTACAAGAAAAGACTACAAACTCGACTCATTGCCGCTGGCGCTTTAGTGCTTGCATCCTTTATTTCTGCTTTCGTCTTATCTTCAGTCGCTAATCAAAAAAGTGGCGTGTGGACATCTTCTAAGACATTAGTTCCCGGGCATTACGTGCTAATTGAAGACCTCGTTCAAACTCAAGTAGTCCTTGGGGGGAGCGAAAGTTCATATTTTAGAGCGGGCGATGACCCAACTGGTTATGTTGTGAAACGAGCAGTCCCGCAAGGGGAGTTGATACCTCGATCTTCGCTAAGCAATGGCGAGAATGAATTGTTAACCAGCGCAGTTCCTATCAGCGTGCACTCTTCAGACCTTCCGGGCGATGTTTCATCGGGAGAAATTGTCAATCTCTATCAAGTGGGAGACTCAACGATTACGCAAGACCTAGGTCCTCCTACACTCATTCTTTCTCATGTATTCCTACTTTCCATTGATAAAAAAGGCGAGAACCTTGGTGGGGACATTTCCTTAACAATTTCTGTTGACCATAGAGAGATTCTGAGGTTGCTTGAAGCCACATCACAAGGGCGCATAGTGGTGGTGCGCGTTAATGGCTGAGATAGAATTACCAGTAATCGTTACCGCTATTGCAAATTCGGAGTTTGAAGGTTTCGTTTCTGGAACTCTCTTCGCACAAGGCTGGAGCGTGATTTACAGAGCTCTTGATGTAGAAGCTTTGAAACACTTCCTTCTAGAAGAAAATCTCCAACAAAAGAACATAGTTCTTATCTATTCACCTGACCTGCCCGACATTTCTCCGGCGCATGTAATGGATTGGCAAGGTAAATTACGAAACATAATTGGTTTCTCCTCCGATATTAATGCCGGAGAGAGTTTCATCGGGATTCATCCGCTTCCAAAGGACGCCACAGAGCTAGTTTCCGTCATTAGGGGAAGCGTTAGAGCGCCGCTTCTTAGAACAGCGCAATTCGCAACTTTGCAGAAGAAGAGAGCGCACGTAATCGCGATAGGTGGTTCATCGACTAATTCTGGGTGCACAACTTTGGCCATGAACTTGGCAATGGAGTTAAGCGTTTTAAATAAACCAACTTTGTTATTGGACGCAGATGTTCGACGTCCTGCGATTGCCGCCCTCTTGGGGTTACGAAAACTTGATGAAGGGGATACGTGGAAAACGATTGCGCCACACCTTAGTGCAGCTGAGTTAACACAAGAAAGGGTGCGGAACTTGGCTGAATTTATGATCACTGCGCAAACAGAATTTGATTACGTGATCATCGACCTGGGGAGCATTGAAGAAATTGGGGATTCGCTCACGGATAGACGCTGGGCCGCTTCAATAATTCATTGGTCTTGCGACAATGCAGAGGAAATCTGGTTTCTAGGAAAAGTAGATTTCTTAAGCATTTACAGGATTGATGTGTTAGTTAAGGAATTCGCAAAAGTAACGTTACGGGCAAAAGTAAGTGTCGTATTGAATATGAAGGGACCCGGACGTAAAGGTAGCGATGAAGAAGGTGTATTTCTTGCCACCATCGCTCCGCTAAAACCTGTGCGGATTTACACCCTCCCTCGAGATGTAAAAGGAACATCGAAGGCCCTGAAAGATCGTGCAACGCTCATAGAAGCTGAAGAACGCGGCATATTACGCAAGTCCATAGCTAAAATTGCGGGCGAAATAGCTCGCTGATTTCTTATACCCTAGGGGGATGCGCGCATATATACCGGTGGTCCCGAGCCAGATTGAAGTGTTACTTCGTGAGGGTCGGTTTCGCTTTCCCCAAGCTTTTGTCACGACTCGACTCTTTTTTGAAGAGAATTCAGACGTTGATGAAGAAGAGAGGGAATTTGAGCTCTCACTCTTAGCAGCACAAGAATCACGAGAGATCCAGAAATCGCAAGAATCCAATGGATACGTTCTGGCTGTGAATCTGACGAGTGTGCAATCAGGTAATGAAAGCGGCTTTCAGGTTGCATTGCTTTCAGAGCTCGAATGGTCCCAAGTTGATGCTGTACTGATTGCCCAATCAGAAGAAGAAGAACTTACTTGGTTTGCAAGTCAAGAAGTTCAAGACAATCTGCCATCTTGGCTTGCGACGAAGAACTAGCGTATGTCCGCAATTGAGGACCTCTTAGAAGGTCGCAGCCCAATCACATCAATCCAATTGCATCGTCTTCATGAGCTGACCGCTGATTGGCAAATACTTTCAGACCTTTCATTTGCTGACTTAATCCTTTGGGTCCCACTACGTAAGGATAATAAAAGTTGGCCCACTGGTTATGTTGCAGTGGCTCATATTCGACCAACGACTGCGGCAACCGTCTTTGCTTTAGATGTAATTGGTGAAGAAATTCCATGGGGTACACGAGGGCGAATCGACGCCGCTCTTTCTAATGGTGAAATTGTCCGCGACTCAGAGCCAGAAAAAATTGGCGAACTCATGATTAAGGAAGAGACCATTCCGGTGACATGGGATGGCCAAGTAATCGCTGTTATTTCACGCCACAGAAATGCTGAATTAATGCGTTCACCAAGTCGCCTTGAACTTAATTATCGAGAGATTGCTCATAAGTTGTATCAAATGGTTTCTGAAGGAACATTTCCATACCCAGATGCGATTGCTGTCTTTGATCCACTACCTCGCGTTGGAGATGGCCTTATCCGCCTAGATGTAAATGGGATTATTTCTTATGCTAGCCCGAACGCTCGCTCAGCGTTTAGTCGACTGGGATGGGAAAAAGAGCTAGAAAGTTTCTCTTTAAGCGATCTTGCAGAGTCTTTGGCAAAGCCAAGAAAAGATCCGCATGAAGAAGGTATGCGTAGTGCTCTGAGTGGTAAAGCGCTGAGAAGAGTTGAATGCGAGAATTCTGGCGGAACTTTGGATTTACTTGTGATGCCACTGAGCAAATCCACTGATCGTATTGGTGCGATAGTTCTTCTTCACAATATTACCGAATTGCGCAGACGAGATCGGGAACTGGTTACTAAGGATGCAACGATTCGCGAGATTCATCATCGAGTAAAGAATAACCTTCAGACCGTTTCCGCACTCCTTAGATTGCAATCTCGGCGAATTGAAGATCCGAGCGCAAGGCTTGCACTTGAGGAGGCAGTTCGAAGGATTGCTTCAATTGCCGTGGTGCATGAAACACTTTCCACGAGTGCGGAGGAGACGGTCGGTTTCGATGAAGTACTCGATCGTTTAGTTACAAATGCTATGGAGCTAAGCCCAAGGATGAGCGAAATTACAATTGTGCGTAGTGGTCATTCTGGAACACTCGAACCACGTATTGCTACTCCGTTGGCGCTCGTAGTAACGGAACTAATTCACAATGCCCTTGAACATGGACTTGCAACGAGCGGAAATGTTTTGAACATTTCAATTGATCGCACTGAAAGTTCATGCCAGATTTCTATCGAAGACGATGGTGAAGGGCTACCTGAAGATTTCAATGTAGCTGCATCTGCCAATTTGGGGTTACAGATAGTTCGTACTCTTACTGAAAATGAATTACAAGGGACGATTAATCTAGAGCCAACACATCCAGGAACACGAGCATCGGTTACATTCCCGATTTAGCCCAATTTAGCTCAGTGATTGAAAATTGCTATTGCTTTGCTCCATTAAACGTGCACGATTTCTTGCGGCACGACGTTTAAGTGCACGGCGCTCATCTTCTGATAATCCGCCCCAGACGCCAGCGTCTTGACCGCTTTCAAGCGCCCACGCTAGGCAAGGCTCTTTGACGATGCAGCGTTGGCAGACCTTTTTTGCTTCTTCGATCTGGGTGATCGCTGGGCCTGTATTTCCGACTGGAAAGAAGAGTTCGGGGTCTTCGTCACGGCAAGCAGACTGATGTCGCCAATCCATACCCCACCGACCCTCTCTGCGTAGTTCATTGCGTGGCGCCATGGAGGCACGCAATTAGCTGGTGTGTAACGGCAAAAGGTTTTCGCCAAGGCGCAATTCTCTCCCGTATCCCTAACTTAAACAAGGATATTTACTGGTGGATTCCCTCTAATAGAGTGATTTATCTCGCTTAACGGACGAAAGATTCACATTGGTGCGTTTTCTTGGTGCCCCCGGCAGGATTCGAACCTGCGCACCCGCCTCCGGAGGGCGGTGCTCTATCCCCTGAGCTACGGGGGC
>QYPT01000069.1 GCA_007280125.1 Streptomycetaceae bacterium
AAACAAGAGGATGGTGCCCAAAATGTTTGGGTCGATGAAGATGAATTTGAAGATGCCTGATTACATTCCGGGCGCATGCAACATTGGCACAGGTGAGATTCGCCGCAGACAATTGGTTGCAGTAGCTGGTCTTGTTTTTTCACTTGTCATGTTTTCTGGCCTGATTGTTACGAATGCACCTCGCGGCGCACGATTTTCTCTTTTCATCCCACTTTTAGTTGCATCAGTCGGTTGGGTCCAATCTCGTAAGAAATTTTGTTTGGCGTATGGGTTTATGGGTACCTTTAATTTTGGAAAATTAGGTGCTATTTCCAGAGTTGCAGATCCGCTTGACCGAGCAGCCGATCGGAGAATGGCGCTAGGAATATTGCTTCAAAGTTGTGCTGTCGCCGTATTAGCTACCATGATTCTGTGGGTAGCACCCTTTTAGGCGCAAACATCTCTAACCTCACAGTACGAACTCTTGATAATTTCAACCAAGTTGGCGAACTTTGTGGCATTGTTATGGCTAGCAAGAATTTAATAGGTAAGGAGATAAGTAATGAATATTGTTCTCCACGCACGCAACGCACAGGTAGCAGAAGATTTCCAAGAAATTGCTGAAGAAAAATTGATTTCAATGGATCGTTTTAGCGTTGTGATAGAAAGAGTAGAAATAGAAGTTATTCACGAAGCAAATCCTAGACAGGGCAAATTTTCTCATCGAGTAATTTTGACTTCCCGCGGAGCAGGGCCTCTGGTTCGCGCTGAAGCTGCTGCATTTAATGACCTAGCTGCATTCGATGAGGCAATCAAGAATTTTGAATTGCAATTGCGAAAGATTCATGAGCGCTCAAAAGATGTGGGCCATGAGTCAGTGCGCAAAAAGGCATCCTCAAACTAAATCTTATTCAGCTCCTGCAATTCCATGAGTAGCCGTTAAACTCGCAACCGTTGTGATGATGAGGCACGTGATAATTGCACCCAAGCTAAATTCGAGCGAAACCTCTGGCACTGCAAGTCCAGAGACTTCATCAATGCCAATGCCGTGAAGTGCTTCAAAAATCATTTTGATACCAATAAATGCCAAAATGATGGAGAGGCCTTTTGAAAGATAAATCAAACGCTTAAGAAGTGCTTCAAGCAAGAAATACAATTGCCGAAGTCCCATCAGGGCGAAAATATTCGCTGTGGTGACGATGTAGGGGTTCTTGGTCAGTCCAAAGATGGCAGGGATTGAATCCAAGGAGAAAACAAGATTCGTAAGGCCCAATGCGACGAGGGCGATAGTGAAAGTGCTAATTCCGCGTTTGCGCATATTTGCAACAATTCGGCCTTCCTTCCACTCCTCTTCATCTCCACTTCCTCGGTAAAGCTCAACTGCGGTATAAATGAGGAAAGCACCAAAGAAGAAAAATACGCTAGCAAAGGCAGAAATCAGAGCCGCTCCTAATGGGATAAGTGCACCGCGAATTGCGATCGTTAACATGATTCCCAAAAGAAGAACTAATTGCTGCTTCTCTTTCTTTATATGCAAATGTCCCAAAATGATAATGAAGACGAAGATATTGTCGACGGATAAGGCATATTCGGTAAGCCAACCCGCAAAGAATTCCTTTTGACTTTGTACATCTGACCAACCAGGTAGAAAATACCCAAAGGCTAGTGCCGAAGCAATGTAGAAAATTGTCCAAAATGCTGCTTCGACCATCGAGGTCTCTCTATTCCTGCGCAAGACCGCGAGGATTAAATCAAAGGCAATCACCAAAGCCAGGACTGAAATTGTCACTACCCAGGTTGTCATTGAAATCATTGGCGAAGTCTCTCACATCCTAGAAGCTTGCTTAGACAGATTAGGAAGGTTGGATTTTCTTCTCTAGGTCCCTGAGCAATTGATGCACTTCAGCGGAGATATTCTTTAGCTCTTGAAGCTCTTGATTAGCAATCGCCCGAGCCTCCTTTGCAAGTTCGAATTCTCCAAGACTAGCCGCATGAGTTTCGTTGATCTTTTGCTCGACACTTTCCGATTGCACATTTTGACCAACCATAATGATGGAGAGTAAGACTAATTGAAGAAAAGTCTGCGCCACCCAAGAGACGATTACGATTGTGTTACCTGATTTAATTGCCCCTGGTAATGAAATTAGAGCAATCACCGCAAAGATGTAAGCACACCACATTGTGCTCACCATTGAAGTGATGCGTGCAGCAAGTTTTTTGTTAAAGATTGAGAGCGCGTTCATAGAGAAACTTTAACCCTTTGGCGCTTGAATTGAAGCGGCAACACCCTTTCTTGATACCCTATACATCTATGTTGAACGATGAAAGTAACGTACCTGCAAGAGCCCATTGGCACCGCCCCCATATGGGTGAGCACCGCTGGCCCATATCTATCATCGTGCTTCTGGTTATTACTTTGCAATATGTTTTACCTGTTTCACTTTCGCTTCCTTTTCAGGGCTATATTTGCATTCTTGAAGCGGTGTTATTGGGTGCAGTGTTTATAATTAATCCTCGTCGAATATCCCAACACATTCCAACAACGCGCACTTTAGGTTTGTTGCTTGTTGTTGTGATGAGTTTGTCCAACACAGGATCTGCGGTAAAACTAATAGATGCCATTATCACTCGAGGCGTTACTGATGCCAAGAGCCTATTTCTCTCCGGGGGATCGATTTGGTTGACCAATGTTGTCGTGTTCGCACTTTGGTTCTGGGAACTTGATCGTGGCGGACCGGGCAAACGCGCGCAAGCCACTCATCCTTATCCTGACTTCATCTTCCCGCAGATGTCTGATCCACGATACGCACCAAAAGAGTGGCATCCAAAGTTTTTTGACTACCTGTACACATCGTTTACTAATGCAAGTGCATTTAGCCCTACAGATGTAATGCCTCTAACTCGCTGGGCCAAGCTCTTGATGCTTTTTCAATCGATGACTGCATTGCTAATTGTTGGTCTTGTTATCGCAAGAGCCGTCAACATCCTGCATTAATTCGAGTTTGCTTCGTTCGCTTTTAACTCAGCGTAAAGTTCTCCCATGAGGAGATCCAATCCATCTCCCATAAGTCGTGATTGGATCTGATCAAAACGCTTACGGATTCTCAAGACTTCGGCGCTCAACCCTTGAGTTCCCGCTAAACCGTGGTCTTTAGACCATGTGCACTGGGCTAAGACCATCGAGAGTTGCTCTAGGGTCTCTCCGCCAGCCAGATATTTGGCAAGCCATGGTTTGATTTCTTCAATAAGGTCAGTTCGGGAGAAATTATCACTTGTGAGAATTTCGTAATCGCGCATGATTTGTTCACCAGCCTTGCGGAATATCTCTGCAGCTTCTTCTGGTTTACCCGTGCGCCAAGCACTTGTCGTTGAACCCAAAAGTGAACCAAGATCTGGGGCAGCATTTCCATTAAGGCATGAACCAAAAGAATTACGAAGTAAGCGACGTATTGCCTTGTAGTCAGACTCTTTCTTCACCATCAGTTTAAGTGCTCGATCCCAAGATTCCTGTGGATTGTAATTCTTTGAATTCCACAGATAATCACCAATAGTCGACAGTGGCAGTAGGGACATTTCAAATTTCTCCATCGGGTTAGAGAAAAGTCCAGCGGAGAAGTTTTCGAGCCCTGCTTCTCGTCCCTGAATCGGTCCCACATGTAATTCATGCGTCATTGCAACATCATTTACTGGGTAGTTGTCCCAGTACAGGGGAGGACGTCCAGCATCGTCCTTGAAAACAATTGCATCCGAAATGTCTAAGTATTCTGAACAGATCTGTCGTCCTGTCCACATAAGTGAAATCTCAGGAGAGGCATTCGTTCCAAGTTCGCGAATATAGGGATTGGTGCCACGTCCACAATATTCCATTGGACAAACTATGAGTCGAGCAGAGGAATCAACTTCTTTGAGTGAAGCTAGAACACGATTACTAAAGTCAGCCTGAGCTTGGGCTGTGGATTTGTATTTCTTAATATCTTCAGCAAATTGAAGCTCCCAAGGAATGTCATCAAAAAGCAATCCGAAATCTCGCACACCGATGGATAGCAGTTGACGATAACGAATCATGACCGCATCTACATCATTTTGATCAGAGTACTTGACACTTAATCCAGGCGAAACACAGACCGCGATATTTACTCCATGTAATTTGCCGCGTTCTACCAGCTCACTTGTAAGTTTCAAGAGCGTTGAGTCGAATGGACGCCTCCAATCGAACCTTTGCCACGGTGAATCTTTCGGTGCAAGCATGAAGGAATTCATACCAAAATCTGCAAAGGACTCAATTCCCTTTAGTCGCTGCTGATGAGTCCACGGCGTGCCATAGAACCCTTCAATGACGCCTCTCATTGCAAAGGCGGGAGAGTCTTCAAGATTTATCGTTTCGTCTGAGCCCTCAGCAAAGACAAGTAGTGCGTTTAAAGCCCAACGCAGACTCTGTTGTGAACTTACTGACAATATGGCTTTAATAGTTGTATTGGATTTAGAGGCAACCAATTGAAATGCCTCAAGTTTTTTGGACTGACATTCTTTTATTTCTAGCGCAAACGAGAAGGACTCAAGGCGTTCTTTGTGACGATTAAGAAAAGCTTCAATGAGTGAGGTATGAGGTGCTTTTGCGCCCTCGATAATCAGTGACATGGTCGTAAAGCCCTTCTCTAATTTAGAACTCTTTTAATCGCGTGGAATCGAAGTGAATGTTTTGAAGGTACTCAGTGGGAATTTCTTTGTAAATCTTACTCGCGGCGTGGATTGTGGCCCCTATAACAGGTGCGATTGAGAGAACTTTTGATTTCGCCTGGGGAAGCAAAGTGTGCAACGTTGATTCAAAGGCGTGATTAAAGACCGCTGATTCAGCGCAGTGAAGACCACCCGCCCGAACAACCAAGATATCGGAATCTGCAAAATTCAGCTGGTTAGCAATTCCGAATACGTCTCGAGCGTGCTGCTTTGCTACTGCTTGCACGACTCCGATAGCGCCTAAGTCACCAAAAAGTGCGAGCTCGAAAATGATTGGTGCTCGATCTTCTGTAAGCGTCAAATCTTCACGGGCTATGGCTTTAAAGAAGGTACGAATATCAGTGATTCCGTAACTTTCAGGTATGGCTTGCGAGAGCCTGGTGGGTGGCGTTTGACCATGCTCAGAAGTTGCCATGCGTTCAACGGCCAAGCCAACAAGCTGACCGGCGCCTCCGCCTTCGCCCAGGCTCATTCCCATTGTGCGTACCAATACGTTTCCATCAAAGCCAACGGTTTTCCCGCCGGTACCTGCAATTGATGCAATGCCAATTCCATTTGGGATTCCTGCATACAGGGCAGCAACAGCATCATTAATGAATGTAGAAACTTCGTTTATCGCAATTGAGGAGCTAAAAGCTGAGAAGATTTCAGGGTCAGAGCTCCAGTCCATTCCTGCCAATGCAAAAGTCGCACCCGCTAAATCTGAATGCTCGCCATGCACTTTTCCAAGTACTTCGTTAATCACTTGCAGGAGTGCCGTCTCTGCCGCAGGGACGCCGATACGTTCCCAATTGGCACCACCATTAGTTGCGGTAGCAACAATATGCCCCTGCAAATCCGTCAGACATGCGTGAGTCTTCGTTCCACCACCGTCAATGCCGAGAATATATTTAGTCATTGAATATTCCTAGTAAGCCTTTATTTTCTTCACGTAAGCGCTTCCACAATTGATCTGCCTGCGAGATATCTGGTCCTAATGGATTAGTTATCAAGGCGCGGAGAGCGCTTTCTTCATTTCCTGTGACCGCAGCATCTATGGAGAGTAACTCAAAATCCTTCACTGACCGAACCAGCGAATCCATGTCTGGACGCATTGCTGAGGTTGGTATCGAGTGTGCACCAGAGGCGTTAATGATTGCGGGCATTTCCATAACAAAGTCTGCTGGAACTCCTGGGACTGCGCCATTATTCTTGGTGTTTACGATGTGAATGGTTCCTGCATCAGTGTAAATATCAGCCATGAGTTCGGCTGCCGAATCAGAATAATAGGCCCCACCGCGTAGCATCAATTCAGCTGGTTTTTCCGTTATTGAAATATCTTTGAATTTTTCAATCAAATTACTCTCTATTTTCATCACTTCACTTGCCCGAGTTGGATTCACTTCTTGATGATGCAACCAACGTTCGGTCTCGTAGTAGTAAAGCAAATAATAATTTGGTATCGCATTTACGATCCTAAGTGAATCGGCGCTCCAATATGGTTCATCCGGTTGCGCACCCTGCTTAATCACCAAATCGCTGAAGGCGGTGAGTGCATCATGGGTTCGGTCGTTGTCGCCAATTGATATACCGCGCACCCAAGAAAGGTGGTTAAGACCAATGTAATCAAGACGCACGTCGCTTAGGGGAGCATTTAGCGCTGTAGACACCTCTGTACGAAGATTCCAAGGGACGTTACAAAGCCCGATAGTTGTGAGTTCGGGAACATGACGTAGTAAAGCTTCAGTGATTAAGCCGGCTGGATTAGTAAAATTGAGCAATATTGCCTTTGGCGACTCTTCCAAAATTGTACGAGCCAGGTGTAGCGCAACAGGAATTGTCCGAAGAGCCTTAGCAAAGCCGCCGACACCAACAGTCTCTTGCCCAATCAATCCAAATTCGCGTCCAAGTAGTTCGTCGCGATGCCTGGCTGCCTGTGTACCTACGCGGAATTGGCTAATGACGAAAGTTGCATCGCGTACGCCTACTCTGAGATCAGTTCCCCAGGAGACTTTTATAGTTGCCTTCTTTGCATCAATCATTCGTTGCGCAAAGGCCGCAATGACTTGAACTCTTTCTACATCTATATCAACTAAATGAATTTCGGTGATTGGCAATCTGGCATGACGGTTTAGTACGCCATCAATGAGTTCTGGCGTGTAGGTAGAACCTCCACCGATTACCGCGATCTTCATTACATTGATTCCGAAATTGCACGAGCACGGTGATGACCAGCTGCTCGATCTGCAAAAACTCGATCACATGCAATTGAGGTAGCCAGATCTAAACCCCCGAGGAGAACGCTGCTTTCACCCAATGTAGAAACTTCAATACGCGGGGAGAAAGGCACAATCGCAGAGACGAAATCGCGAACTGGTTGTAGAAAGAAATCTGCCTGGCGCCCGATACCGCCGGCAAGAACAACTACTTCTACATCAACAACTGAAGAGATGGTTGCAACATACAAAGCTATTCGTTGCGCTTCCTGCTTGACCACTTCATTGGCCAGAGCATCGCCTTTACGTGCTGCCTCAAGAATGCGAATTGTTGTGTATGGAGCCTGCAAAGCAGATTGTGGGAATTTAGATGCCAACGCACTGGCCATCTCAGAAATGCGGTCTCCAGATGGGTTGGTAGAGGATCGATGAGAATCGGATGGATCTCCAAAGGGAACATAGAAAACTTCACCTGCAGCACCACGATGTCCGCGAACCAAATTTCCATTGAGAACTAATCCGGCACCGAGACCCGACCCGACAGATAAGACAGCGAAGTTATCTACTCCGATTCCATGGCCTTTAACTTTTTCGGCAAGAGTTACCAGGTTAATATCATTTTCAACTAGAGGAGATATTCCAAATTCTTTGCGTACTAGATTGGCCAGTTTCACGCCATCAAGATCAGTAATTGTTCCTGCAATTGCGATCTCTCCAGTAATTTGGTCGACAACACCGGGAGCACCAACGACAAGGGCATTCACTTTTTTAATAGAGATGCCCGCTTCCTTAAGTGCTTTATCAGCCGCATCATGCATGGTTTTCAATATTGATTTGAGGTCGAGCTTGTTTACTTCGATGCTTACCTGGGAACGAACGTTTCCATGTAAGTCGCTGACTCCAGCTCTAATGAATCTCGCACCGATATCTATTGCAAGTGCAACATGGATATCCTGTATGGCTTCAAAAACCGATCGCGCACGTTTTGGATCATCAGCTCCAGGAAAATATTCTTGCACTAGACCAAAATCCACGAGCGAACGCAAAATCACAGAAGTTGTCGGCTTTGAGAGACCGTTAATTCGAGCAATCTCGGCGGCGTGGAGCGCTCCTTGGTTTCGCAAAGTGTCCAACACTTTGCGTTCATTCATCTCTCGCAATAGCGCCGGTACTGCTGGGGAAGTAAACAAGGACATTTACCCTTTTACACCTGTAAGCGTTACTCCTTCAATAAAGACCTTTTGTGAGAAGAAGAAGATAATAATTACGGGAGCCATAAACAATGCGGAGGCAGTCATCATCATGTTCGTATTGACGTGGTGCAACCCTTGGAAGGCATTGAGTCCAATACCGAGGGTCCAGAGATTTTCATTTTCAACAATATAAAGAAGAGGCCCAAAGAAATCATTCCATGACCCCAAGAATGCAAAGAGTGCGATTGCTGAAATAGCCGGCTTAGCTAGAGGCACGATGATACGCATCATTAGTTTAAATTCGCTGCAACCATCAATGCGTGCTGCATCTGAAATCTCATCCGGAATGCTTGTAAAGAATTGACGAAGAAGGAATATGGAGAATGCGCTGGCAAAGAATGAAGGAACAATGAGTGGCAAAAATGAAGGAATCCAATGCAATTTCGAGAAGATTATATAAACAGGAATCATGGTTACTTGCCCAGGTAACATCATGGTGGACAAAATTACCAAGAAAGTTGTTTGACGGCCCTTCCATTGCAATCTGGAGAGAACATAAGCCGGAGGTACGCTAGAAACTACAGTCCCGATTGTGCCCACTACGGATACGAAAAGGGTGTTGAGGGTCCACTTTAGGAATGGCACCGCTGTAAATACTTCCAAATAGTTGTGCCAAACAAATGGATGCGGCCATAGAGAGCGTGTTTCAGCTTGTCCTTTATTCATGAGCGAGATAACAATTACTAAGTACAGTGGAAGGATGAAGATTGCTGATAATGCGATTAAAACAGAATGATTTCCAACCATATGCAGGAGATTGTTCCATTTCTTTGAGCGTCGTGCTTTACGAGACTGCTCATCTATCTCGGCAAGTTTTTCGGAGGCGTAGATGCTCATTTAAACAGGGATCCGTTCGGATAATGAACCCAGCGCTTCTGGGTCTTCAGAATAACTAACGTGCAAAGGAGTGTGATAACGAGAAGGACCCAAGCTAGCGCCGATGCGTATCCCATTTCATAGGCTTTGAAAGCACTGAAATAAATATGAGTCGCATAAAAATACATTGAATGGGAATAGTCATTTACTTGGCCAGATGCAACATAGGCCTGGGTGAAGTATTGAAAACTTCCAATTACGCCGGTGACGCCTGAGAAGAAGATGACGGGTGTCATCATTGGAAGAGTTATGTAGCGGAAGCTTTGCCAGCCGCTTGCTCCTTCGAGTTCAGCGGCTTCATACAATGATTTCGGTACATCGAGTAAACCGGCGAGAAAAATAATCATTGTGTCGCCGATGCCCCATAAGCCAAGAAGAATTAACCCCCATTTAGACCATTGTGGGTCTAAGAACCAAAATGGGGGTTCTTTGATACCTATCGCCTCCAGCATCTTATTAACAGGCCCGTATGCTGGATTGAATATGTAGGTAAATGCCATGGTGCCCGCTACGGCAGGAACCATAGATGGCAAGAAGAAAATGGTTCTGTAGATACTGCTTCCACGTTTTGGCTTAGTTAAAACCCAAGCGGTAAAGATGGCAAATGTGATTCGCAGAGGGATACTGATTGCAGAAATCCAAATTGTGTTCTTAAGCGCCTTCCAGAAATCGTCATCTTCGAAGAACATACGATGGAAATTGTCGAGCCCAACCCATTTAGGTGATTCGATAAGATTAAATTTTGTAAATGATTGGTAGAAACTTGAGACCATCGGATATGCAGTGAAGAAGATGATTCCAAAGAGCCAAGGGGATAGGCAGAGGAAAATGAAAAGACGCGGAACTTTTAATTTTTTCCGCGGCGGTGCAGCTGCCCCTTTCTTAGTGAAAGAGGCAGCTGCACGTAGACGCGGTAGTGACATGGATTTAGCGCTTAGTTATTTCTCACAACGATCTGATCTACTTTTTTAGCTAGATCAGATAGTGCGGATTTGATATTTGCTGTATCTCCAGCTTGCCATGAAGCCATCAAGTTCTGAAGCATGGATTCTTCCAAGTGCTCTCCAGTGTTCTTGACGACGTGATAGGCGGACTTTGGATTACTCGTGATGTCGTAGATTGGTAGATACCAATCGGCAGAAGTACTTGGGCGTGCTGCCTTGGAAAGCAATGACGATGGTGAGCCATTTGCTGTATCCCAAGCGGCGTTGAGTTTTGTATCAGTTGCAAGACCCTTGAGAACGATCCATGCATCCTTTACATTCTTTGAGCCC
>QYPT01000030.1 GCA_007280125.1 Streptomycetaceae bacterium
AAGAGCGGGGTTCGCGCAGTTGATTTAGCAATGGAGGATCTTCTCGAACGTGAAAGAGAATTCCTTATGACTTTGAATAAAAGCGATCGAGCCTTGTTAGCTTCGATGTTAAGCAAACTTGCAGCGCCCTTTGACGAACAGTTTTGACGAACAGTTTTGACGAACAGTTTTGATTAACGAACTTCGATAACTCGCGCTCCCGGAACCGGACCGCTTGCACGCGTAACCGTTCCGATAACGCCACTTGATGTAAGTGCCACAGCCAAATCAAGTCCTTGCTCTTCATCGGCTACAAGAAATGCAACCGTTGGACCGGATCCAGAAACAATGCAACCAAGCGCACCGTATTCGCTACCGACATCTAATATCAATCGCAGTGCTGGACGCAGAGAGCATGTTGCAGGTTGAAGATCATTGCTGAGCGCCTTGCCAACTGCGACAGCATCTGCAGTGAGGAGCGCTTGCAATAAATGTTCATTCGCGTGAGGTTGCGCAACATCCATTCCATCACGAAGGCGATCAATTTCATTGTAAACCGCAGGCGTTGAGAGACCATTGCTAGAAAGTGCAAGCACCCAATGGTAGGTACCACGAGATAGGGCAGAAGTTACTTCATCTCCTCGACCACGACCGACTGCAGTACCTCCGCCAAGTAAGAATGGAACATCGCTACCAATTTTCGATGCGACAGCATGCATCTCATCTCGTGAAAGTCCAAGGGCAAAAAGATGATCGAGGGCGAGAATTGTTGCTGCAGCATCTGCGCTACCGCCGGCCATTCCGCCTGCTACAGGAATCGCTTTCTTAATTTCAATTCGAAAATCAGTCGGCAGGTCATAAGTCGCACACATTATCTCTGAAGCTTTAAAGGCAAGGTTTGTTTCATCGGTTGGTACGCCATAAGACTGGTCGCCAGAAATTGCTAAGGTAATGCCAGCGCCAATATCTGATCGTGAAATAGATACATCATCGAAAAGCGAAATGGCTTGGAAAACAGTGACAAGTCCATGAAAACCATCACTCTCCTTTGGTCCAACAGAGAGTTGCAAGTTCACCTTTCCAGGTACTCGAACAACTACCGCATTAGGGACCGAATTTGACATGCTAAAACTCTATTCCCATTTGGGTTATTGCGTCGGCTATCGCGCAATAGTCTTCAATCACCAAAACTTCTCCGCGTAGCGTTGGATCTATCCCCGCGCGAGTAAGAACTTCTACGGCTACCTCGGATCCACCTAGCCATCCGCTCATTGCCGAACGCAGCATTTTTCGACGTTGAGCAAAAGCGCAATCAATCGCAGCAAAAACAATTGGTCTCAATGATTCATCAGCAGGTGCCTGTCGGCGAACAAAGCCAACTAGTTTTGAATCAACATTCGGTGCTGGCCAAAAAACTGACCTAGAAACCGAACCAACCAGTGACATCTGGGACCACCACGCAGCTTTGACTGTTGGTATTCCATATTCTTTGGTGCTCGGCTTGGCCGCCAGGCGGTCAGCAACTTCTGCTTGCACCATCACAACACCTGAACGCAAGGACGGAAAGATCTCAAGAAAATGTAAGAGCACTGGGACCGAAACGTTGTACGGAAGATTTGCGACGAGGACCGTCGGAGGTACGGGTAGTTGCGTGAGAGTGAGTGCATCTTGATTGATGACCGTTAAATGTGCAAGGCGATCTGAGTGGCTTGCAACCGTAATCGCTAACTGTCCAGCAAGACGTGAATCGATTTCAACTGCGATAACAGATGCCGCTTCTTCCAAGAGTCCTAAAGTAAGCGATCCCAATCCTGGACCGATTTCAACCGCAACATCCGTTGATACAACACCCGCAAGTCGAACAATTTTTCTGCATACGTTGGCATCGATAACGAAATTTTGGCCAAGCGCTTTTGCAGGTTTAAAATCTAGGGATTCGGCAATCGCACGAATTTCGCTAGCACCAAGCATCATGGTGCGAATGACCCAAAAATACGTTCGGCATTATTTCCAAGGGCAGTAGCCAATTCACCAATATCTTCGCCTCGTTCGTGAGCCATCGCTCTTACGATATTCGCGATTTGTGCTGGGGTGTTGAGTCCGCCCCGATGTGGGACCGGCGCTAGAAAAGGAGAATCGGTTTCTACGAGTAGCTGGTGATGAGGAACTAACGCAACGGCTTCTCTTAGTGCTGGAGCATTCTTAAAAGTCAAAGTGCCTGCAAAGGAAAGCACGTACCCGCGATCTATGCACTTCTTTGCCATTTCTACATCGCCGGAAAAGCAATGGAAAACGGTTTTCTCTGGCGCGCCGACTTCTAGCAAAATAGAAAGTACATCGTCATGAGAATCACGATCGTGAATGACTAACGCCTTGTTAGTTTTCTTTGCGAGTTCAATATGCCACTTAAAAGATTCTTGCTGTTTCGCGCGCAACTCTGGTGGGGTACGGAAATAATCTAAGCCAGTTTCACCGATGGCTCGCACTCTGGGATGTTGTGCCAGTTCTGCAATGATCGCTAAATCGTGTTCTAAATCTTCAACAACAGGCGCCTCATTCGGGTGCAATGCAACAGCAGCTAAAACTGAGTCATTCCAATGTTCGGCAGCAGCCACGCACCACCGTGATTGCTCGGCTGAATATCCGACCTGAACAACGCGATCCACTCCTACGGATTTGGCCGCTGCTAAGACTTCCCCAACCTCAGCGGAATCTGGAGCAGTTTCTGTAACGATTTCAAGGTGGGCATGTGAATCTACGGTTGTTGCGGGAAGCGCCTCCGGAAGCGGAGGAAGCGGGCGGTCAATATCTTTGTTGTGGCGATCTGCCATAAAGATTACTCGGCGGTTTCTAACCGAGGAAAAAGAATTGCGCTCTTTTGTACGAGAAAGCCTGGAACGAGTTGACCCCACGTGGAAACTTCATCAATTCGTTGGTTAGCAATTGGGCCGAGGGTTTCATTGGCGCCCAAGCTTTCCCAAAGAATTTCGCAGGTCCCAGGCATTACAGAGTTCAGTAAAACTGCAAGTGCACGTATTGATTCTGCAGTGTTATATAGAACGCCTTCGAGTTTCTCTTGATTGGCTGGATCTTTCGCTAAAACCCATGGTTCTTGCTCGGTTACATACCCATTGACCCTCTTGCAGAAATCCATAATGGCATTGATGCCACCTTGGAAATCCAGCGCACAAATGGCTGAATCTGCTTTCTCCACAGTTGCAAGAAGAGTTGCCTCTAGACCTGCATCGTGACTAACCGCTGGAAGAACACCACCACAATACTTTTGAACCATCGCCGCTAGGCGAGATGCAAGGTTGCCAAAATCATTTGCTAGTTCGCTTGTGTAACGCGCATGCATGTCTTCCCAAGAAAATGATCCATCTGTACCAAATGGAATGGCGCGTAAGAAGTAATACCTAAATGCATCCACGCCAAAGTGGTCAGTGATTTGGCTGGGAGCGATTCCGGTGAGTTTGCTCTTACTCATCTTCTCGCCGCCTACAAGCAACCAGCCATGAGCAAATACTTTGCCTGGAACAGGTAGTCCTGCAGCCATCAACATTGCAGGCCAAATGACTGCATGAAATCGCAAAATATCTTTCCCGACTAAATGGACATCGGCTGGCCAAGTCTTCGCAAACTGTTTTCCGCCTTCACTATCTGGGTCATCGCCAAGTCCAACAGCTGTTGCATAGTTAAGGAGCGCATCAAACCAAACGTAGACAACTTGATCGGTATCCCAAGGAACAGGAATTCCCCAGTCAAAGGTTGATCGCGAAATTGAAAGATCCGTTACTCCACTTTCGAGAAATGAAACTACTTCATTTCGTGCACTCTCTGGCTGACACGCGTCAGGGTTATCTCGATAATGCTGCAATAAAGGTTCTACAAAAGCCGACAGACGGAAAAACCAATTATTCTCATTAACTAGTTCGACCGGTTTGCTGTGTGTAGGGCAGAGCTTTTCGCCATCTTTTTCAATCAAGTCTGCGGGAAGTTTGAATTCCTCACATCCAACGCAATATGGGCCTTCGTACTTTCCAGCGTAAATGTGACCCGCATCTTTGAGGCCTTGGAGAAATCGTTGAACGCGTTCGGTATGGCGCGATTCCGTTGTGCGGATGAAATCATCATTAGCGATGTTAAGTGCAGCCCAGTTTGGCTTCCACGCAGTCTCGACTAAACGATCTACCCATTCTTGAGGGGCTACATTATTAGCTTCCGCGGTACGCATGACTTTTTGACCATGTTCATCGGTGCCAGTTAAAAACCAAACATTTTCACCACGTTGGCGATGCCAGCGAGTTAAAACATCGCCAGCTACAGTCGTATAGGCATGGCCAATATGTGGGGCATCATTTACATAATAAATCGGGGTCGTTAGATAGAACGACTTTGCTTCGCCCGCCTTATTTTTATTCACGTGGGTATCTTAGAGGTTGATTTCGCATCAACCATCGCAGCGAAAACTTCCCGCTTGGATAGGTTCAATTCTTCGGCAACAGTTGCAATGGCGGCCTTTCGGTCCATCCCGGCAGCTTCGAACTCTCCCACTCTGGCGACCATTGCTGATGCAGAAGTCACTGCGGCATCCATAGGAGCACCGGCCAATACCATAGTGATCTCGCCCAGCACCTCATTTGTGCTCGACCATGCAAGGAGTTCGGCCAAGGTCCCCCGAATAGTTTCTTCATAGGTTTTAGTCATCTCTCGACACATAACCGCCAAGCGATCAGAGCCAAAGACTTCAACTGCATCCGTGAGCGACTCTTGTAATCGATGTGGTGCCTCAAACCAGACAATCGTTCTTTCTTCGTGGCGCAAATTGGAAAAGAATTTTTCGCGTGCTCCTGCTGCCCTAGGTGAAAATCCTTCAAATATAAATCTATCCGTTGGTAATCCTGACAGCGCGATTGCCATTGTGACCGCGCTAGGTCCAGGGATTACCGAAACCGAAATGCCGGCTGCAATTGCATCGCGCATCAATCTAAAACCCGGGTCACTTACCGTCGGCATCCCTGCATCTGACACGACCAATACATCAGCACCAGATTTCAAGATGTTTAGCAATTCCTGAGTTCGTTCAGTCTCGTTGCCTTCGAAAAATGAAATCACACGCCCAGAAAATCGAACATCCAAATCTTTACATAACCGATGAAATTTCCGAGAGTCTTCCGCGGCGATGACGGCTGCAGCTTCGATGGCCGCAATCAGACGTGAACTGGCATCTTTAGGATTTCCCAAAGGCGTCCCAGCAAGTATCAAACTCATGGCTCTATCCTCTCAGGATTTTAAGAGTTCGCGCTTAGGCTACGGACATGGCACCTATCCTGATCGCGCTCATCTCCTTTTTCTTGCGCATCCGGAATCTGAGCACACCTAAAGGATTCGTCTTTGACGAGGTGTATTACGTGGATGGTGCGAGGAATCTCCTTAAGTATGGTGTCGAAGTATCTGGATCCTCACCAGAATTCATCGTTCACCCGCCCATAGGCAAATGGTTCATAGGGCTTGGAATTAAACTTTTTGGCAACAACGAATTCGGTTGGCGAATTAGTAGCGCGGTTGTCGGAGCGCTAATTATTTATATTGTTGCAAGAGTCGCAAACGAACTCTTTCATTCTAAATCTCTCAATTCTTTAGCCGCGGGGTTAATGGCGTTAGATGGATTACAGCTAGTCCATTCGCGTACAGCGCTACTCGATCTCTTTCTCACATTCTTCGTACTCCTAGGGTCACTCGCGTGGCTTAAGAATCGCTACTGGCTATCCGGATTTTTATTTGGGTTGGCTTGTGCAACTAAATGGAGTGGCGTCTATTTCCTTGCTGCTTTCGCACTAGTTGCGCTCTACATGGATTTTAAAAATTCTGGATTGACTATTCGATTACTTATTAAACGCAAAACACAATTTATTCTTCTACCAGTTTTCACCTATGTCGCGAGTTGGTCTGGTTGGTTTATGAGTTCTCGTGGGTGGGATCGCCAATGGTCAGACACCCGCGAATCCTCATGGGGTTTCATTCCGGCGCCTTTACGATCCTTATGGCACTACCACGCAGAAATGTTGCACTTTCACACAAACTTAACCGAACACCATGCCTACCAAGCAAATCCTTGGAGCTGGCTTGTCATGGGCCGCCCAACATCGTTTTATTATGAATCGCCTAAAGGCTGCGGAGCAAAGGAGTGCGCTCAAGAAGTTCTCGCGCTTGGAACACCAATTCTCTGGTGGTTTGCAACTTTAGCGGTCGCAACAGTCCTAGGTTTTTGGATAACTGGCCACATGAAAAGTAAGCCCGATACTTCCGCAACATTCATTCTCTTAGGCGTGGCGGCAGGTTATCTTCCGTGGTTTCTCTTTCAAAAACGAACGGTATTTAGTTTCTACGCTATCGTCTTTGAACCTTTTCTCATCTTGGCGTTGGTGTTTTGCGCGAAGAAATACCTTGGACTTCAGCCTTGGGATAGAAACCGAAAGTTAATTGTCAGCATTCTTCTTTTGGCAATCGCTATTAACTTCATCTACTTCTTCCCGATGTTTACGGCGCAGATAATCTCATACAGCTCATGGTCGAACATGATGTGGTGGCCTTCCTGGATTTAATGAGAAGGCGTGGAGCTGAGGGGAATCGAACCCCTGACCTCCTCGTTGCGAACGAGGCGCGCTACCAACTGCGCTACAGCCCCGAACTGCATACAGCTAACTATTCGTTAGAGGCGCGGTTTTGTCGCAATCGTTCAACTGCTTGTTCCGCTAATAACTGATCAAACACCTCATCGCGTGCCGGCGCAACAGCCGAAAGTGCGTCACTTGCTAAGCGCTCTTGTTCGGCAGTCCATGCGCCAGTCACGGTTAAATCTATAACTCGTTTTGGCTGCACAGCCTTTGGAGCTGAAACATAAGTTGGAACCGGCACTTGATTTGGTTGCCATGTGTTGCGATCTTGCGCCGAACCTTTCGGCAAAATAACCACACCAGAGGATTCACGCTCTGCAAGTGGGATCCAATGCTCTCTTGATTCTCTTCTAGAATCTTTTGGCGTGATTACTTGTGACAAATTAGTTGAGAAAACGCCATCGTTAGAGCGATGCATTTGATTTACACGACGTCGTTGAAGACGATCGGCAACGCCCTTGCTGCGAACATGAGCCACATAAATCACAAATCCTGTAACCGGTAATAATGAATAAACAACAGCGACTGAATTGAAAGTTACTTCGTAGAGAGAAATCAGCAAGCCAAAAGTTAAAAGAGTAAAAATAATTCTGCGGCGTAGCAATACCTGAGCGGTTTTTGCTTCATAGTCAGATTCCGCACTCGAACTCGTTATGGAATCACTTGCCGGTCCGATTGCAACCGTCCTTAGTGCGCTCTTGTATCTCTCGACAGATTTTCCAGAAAATTCGTCGTGGCTATGTACCCAACGCGGTACGAAGTAGGCGACCCACATCCCCACGATAGCTAGATAAATTAGTCCCGATGCCATGATGGATAAAGATTAGGGGGAGGAGGGAGGGCTTTGTGGTATTTACGCGCATATTTGTCCCAGTATTTAATCAGGGAAAAATTATAAAATATTGGGGTTTTCTCGCACAAAACATAGGTGGTCCCGCCATTGCCCATCTATATGTAAAAACCTTGGCCTTTCACCTTCTAAGTGATATCCAGATTTTTCGGCTACCCGTCGAGATGCGTCATTTTCTGGTCGTAAATTGATTTCAATACGGTGTAAATGCAATTGCTCAAACCCGTATTGGGTCAGCATTTCAACGGCAGAGGTGACTATCCCTCGATTGGCATAGGAGCTATCAATCCAATAGCCAATATGAGCCCCCCGCAGCGCTCCGTAAATAATCCCTCCCATTGAAATCTGACCAACCATCGCTCCTTGGTACCAGATTGCTAATGAAATAGTTCGACCAGCTCGGCCCTCTTTATTGTGAGCCAGGACCATCGAAAGATAGGTAGGTAATTTATTCGCAGCTTTCTCCCCCGAGATGCGAGGAAGAGTTGCCTCCCACGGAGTGAGCCATTCTCGATTAGAGCTCCTCACACGATCCCATGCCCCTTTGTCCCTCAACCTCAAAGGAGCAAGGGTTATATCCGCTTGGTGAAGGAGAATCGGCCAACGTTGATTCGTCATTGTTAGGTGACCTAGAAATACCGTCTGCGTAAAACAACAACAATGACTTCATCGCCGGCTGAAAGTTCTGTGACTGATTCGGGAACCGATATGAGGGCATTTGCTTCAGCTAATGTGGACATCTCTTCTTGAAAATCAAGGGCTCGAACCGATTTTGAGTCCTCGGACAAGACCGCTCTCAAATAGGACCGCACACCTAATGTAGATGCAATGGGTTTTTCAAGCCTTGCTTTAACCGATGGACGATGCACGCTTTCCGAGCCCAGCATTGTTCGAATCATTGGCCGGACAAATAGTTCTAGAGAAATATATGCAGAAATAGGATCACCCGGAAGTGTTACTACAGGCGTCCGATCTGGACCGATTAATCCGAAATTGTGACGGCCACTATTCTCAATTGCAATATCCGCGGTAGTAATTTCACCCAAAGTGCTCAATGCTCGGGTTATTAGGTCAAAAGAATCGTCGCCTCTTTCTCCGCTTACTACAACTAAATCTGCTCTCACCAATTGATCTTCCATCACCGATTTCAATTCTTCTTCGTTATCTGGAATTGAATGGACGCGATACCCAACACCATCGGCCTCTCGAACTCCAGTAGTGAGGATCCAAGAATTGGTTTCGAATTCCTCATTATCTGCAAGTCTCTTTCCCGGTTCTACAAGATCTGGTCCCGCTGAAAGAATGACAACTCGTGGGTGAGGCCGAACCGAAAGATGATCTAATCCAATAGAAGCAGCAAGACCAATTTGAGTTGATCGAACCCTGGTTCCTTCTCGCATTACAAGTCGATCACCAGCATGGACATCACGTGCAAGTGTGGCTCCATGAGCGTCCAATAGAGGCATATCAAAGGCTTCAAGGGGATGGCAGATAGCCAATAAGGCGGTGAGGAATTCATCTACGTGCATCTGCTCTGACATAATCCCACCATACTTGCTCGACCAATACTTCTAAGGGATTTAACACATGATGGCAGATGAAAAAGTCCAACTACGTGAGCGATTTCGTCATGACCGCCGAGAGAGAGATAGAAACGTCTCCTTTGAATTATTGATGGCTGCTCCAGAAATTACATCTGCGCAAGTAATTGCGACTTACATCTCATACGGCACCGAGCCCTCCACTCAAGAAATTAATAGGTACCTTCTTGAAGCGGGTCACACACTCGTCCTACCCAGGATTAATGGCGATTACATCCAATGGGTTCAATGGGATGGCGATCCCCTGCAATTGAAATTGAATGGTCGAATTCTTGAGCCCCTTGGTCAAGAGTTTCTAGATTTGCCAGCAATCAACGCAGCGATAGTTCCTGCCCTACATATTGATTCAGAGGGATATCGACTTGGTAAAGGCGGAGGTTATTACGACCGCGCGCTTCCAATGATTGATGGATGGAAAGTCGGGCTTATTTATTCAGGTGAACTTAGTGAGGAATTATTGCCTCGAGAACATCACGACGCACCGCTCAATGCTGCAGCCACACCTGATGAAGTAGTCCGTTTTTAAGGAAGATTTCTTGCCATTACGATGCGTTGAATTTGATTTGTGCCCTCATATATTTGAGTAAGTTTCGCGTCTCGCATCATCCGCTCCACCGGATAGTCAGAAACGTATCCGTATCCGCCCAATATTTGAATTGCATCTGAAGTAACTTTCATAGCTGTATCGCTTGCAAAACATTTACTTGCTGCGGAGAAGAATTTTAAGTCAGAAGTGCCTCGTTCGCTTTTTGATGCAGAGGCATATGTGAGCTGTCTGGCAGCTGCAACACTCATCGCCATATCTGCCAACATGAACTGCACTCCTTGAAAGTCAAAAATTGGTTTAGAGAATTGCTCTCTTTCGTGTGCATATTTTGTAGCAACATCTAAAGCACCTTGAGCTAATCCAAGCGCTTGAGCTGCGATTGTTACGCGAGTGTGATCTAAAGTGTCCATGGCAATGGTGAAGCCATTGCCCACTTCACCAATGCGGCGATCATCATCAAGTTTTACATTGTCAAAATAAACTTCACGTGTAGGTGATCCGCGAAATCCCATTTTCTTTTCATGTGCACCAAAGGAAACACCTGGGTCGCTCTTTTCAACAATAAAAGCAGTAATACCCTTTGCGCCTTTGCTTGAATCATTTGAAGCTAAGACCGTGTAGAACTCTGAAAACCCAGCATTTGAGATCCATTTTTTGCTGCCATTCAGAAGCCAGCCGTCACCATCTTTTGTAACTTTTGTCTTAAGAGCGGAAGCATCAGAGCCCGCTTGGGACTCAGACAAGCAATAAGAAAACCCTTTACCACCGGCAAGTGGTCTTAGCCATCGCTCTTTTTGCTCTTGGGTCCCCGCAAGAATGAGCGGAAGTGATCCAAGTTTATTAACCGCTGGGATCAATGACGATGAACCACAAACCCTTGCCACTTCTTCGATAACGATTGCAACCGCAAGTGAGTCTGCGCCATCGCCCCCAAATTCTATGGGTACATGAGATGCAGCAAGACCTGCGCGCTGCAGCGCTTTATGTGCCTCTTCGGGGAATCTAGAATTTTCATCGACATCGCGAGCAAAAGGAGCGATCTCTTTTTCTGCCAAGGCGCGAACACTTGTGCGCAGATCTTCGTATTCTGTGGGGAGTTCAAATAGCGCATCCATTTTTCTTTATCCCTCCTTCGTATCCTTAGCAGCTAAATTGGCCAGATATGCGTTGTACTCTGCCAACTCATCGGGCTGTCCCATTGCTGCCATTCGTTCAGTGTTTCTATCAATACGTTTTGCTTCATGGGAATCGTCACGGACCCAGAGTAAGAACGTTGCAATCAAAGCAAGAAGGATAGGTATCTCACCCATAGCCCAGCCAATGGACCCACCAAGTTTTTGATCGGCAAGTAGATCTGTCACCCAAGGCGCATGCAACTGCGCGAAATATCCGCCATCAAGAAGAGTACTGGATGAAAGTAAGGCAACGGAGAAAAAGGCATGAATGCTCATTGCGGCAAAAAGAATCACGATTCGAACTAAGTAGGGAACTTTCTTTGGATTTGGATCGACTCCAATAATTACATGGAAGAACAAGTACCCCGCCAAGATAAAATGCACATTCATTGCAAAATGTCCTAAGTGGCTTTGCATCATGCCACCGAATAATGAAGTGAAATATAGAATGAATAGCGAACCGTCAAAAAGGACCAGTGCAACTATTGGATTGACCCAAATGCTAGCTATCTTGGAATGTAAAGCGGATATGAGAGTTCCTCTCACCCCGCGCTCTTCATGGGTACGTCCCTGTGGGAGTGTTCGCAACGCCAAGGTAATGGGAGCACTTAAAACCAATCCAATAGGAGCAACCATGCCTAGGACCATATGCGCAATCATGTGATACGAGAAAGAGAAATGCGCGTAAACACCTAATCCGCCACTTGTTGCAAAGTCGATCGAACCAATTCCACATACAAAAGCAATCTTGCGATTGAGTGGCCATTTATCTCCACGACGTTCGAGAATCATCACTCCACGGAAATACAGAGCCATAGCAAGAATTAAGAAACCTAAAAAGAGTGCATCTGGATTGTAAAGGAAAAGAATTCTGCTCAATGTTGGATCACCCGGCATTGGTAAACCTGCGACAGTAGTTGCAACACTAAATTTCTCATCACCTAAAGGCACAGGCGAGCGATTAACTGAAAGCCATGAGCCAAGAGCCAATGCAACAATCATGATTGTTAATTCGGCGAGAACCAATTGCGAAAATTTACCCCAATTGATCGACTGTGGGGCCTTGGCCGCAAGATTTTTACGATGCACGTACCCGATATAGATAAGACCAACGGTGAGTAAGATTTTCGCAATCATTACAAATGCATACGTTGTGTGCCAAGCAGAAGCAAAATTTAATCTAGCCCAAGCATTTGCAGCTCCACTTGCTACAACACCAACAACTGACCAAAGCGCTAACGTACTAAAGCGAGATGCCGCGGCCGCTCGATCCTCGGGCTCTAGCAGCGCGAGTGCAAAAACGCCACCAACCCAGAACGAAAGGGCTATTACGTGAATGCACAGAGACCCAATAGCAAGAGCATGCGATCCACTAGATGCCGAGTGGCTCTGAAATATCGGAGAAAGTATTCCTATGACCGTTGCTATCGTGAGGAGATTCGCTCCTCCAACTTTTTGAAGGCGCATAGCTAGCGATGCAACAAAAAGAGCAATAAGTAATTGGAATAGCAAGTACTGCCCTAAGGTTATTTGAGTGATGAAAGACTTTAACGTCACGTAATCAAGTACGGACCCTAATGGCTCGCCTAAAATATTAGCTAAGGTAAAAATAATATTGCCACCAGCTGCGATTGCCCATGCGATTGCTGACCATAGAATTACTTTGCGCATTGCAAGTCCTGCGTGAGAAAGCTTTCCAGCCTCATCTTTCAATAAAAATCCCGCTGCGATTAAAGCGCCGACAACAGCGATGCTGGCAGAAATTCCAATGAATTTGCTAACGGTTGCGAGCGCATTGACCAATGGTCCAGCAGAGGGAAGAGATACAGCGCTAAACATCAATGATCTCTAATTAGTTTGCGCGCATAGAGAATAAGAAAAACGAATACGAAAAAAGCTGCAAATACAAGACCTAAAACAAAAATTGAGGTTCCTCTTCCACTGGAAGCAGTTGGAACTGCACTGGCGCTAACTGTCGCAACTGCAGTCGGTGAAGAAATTACTGCTGGAGCGGTAAAGCTAAAAGTAAAAGTCCCTTCAAGCGGAGCATCATTTTCTGCAAGCAATGCATATGCAACTGTATAGATGCCAGAATTCTTAAGAGCCTGCATTCCGACAATCACACTCATGCCATCAACAGTGATTGTTCCGTCATCAACACGTAATCCTTTGGGATCAGTTACCGTAACCGTATTTCCGCCATCGATAAGAACACCTTGAGTTGTTATCGTCACCGCACTTGGAGCATTCACAAGGCTTGAGCCGCTAATCGGAGATGTTCCTACAAGGGAGTTGGCTTGAGCTGGAGCAATCGTCATGAGGCCAATACATAGAATCATCGCGCCTGCTAGGGCTCGTTTCAATCTCACCATTGCTTCCAAAGCCTCCCAATCAGGGTCTTGATTCGCCTCTATCGTCTCACTTCTTTACACTTTCCCTCTACCCCGCTTTCAGGGGCCAAAAGTGAAAACCTTACGAAGGGATGCCGATGCCTACCTATCAATATGTATGTAGCGCCTGCGCCCACGAATTTGAGGAATTTCAAGCCTTTTCTGATGACTCACTCACAACCTGTCCAAAGTGCCAGGGTGAATTGCGCAAGATCTACACAGCGGTAGGCGTCGTATTTAAAGGTTCTGGGTTTTACAAAACCGATTCGAAAAGCTCTTCAACAGGAACCGCTGCCCTTCCTACGCCGAAAGAAACTCCAGCGGTTAAAGCGCCTGTAGAAAACAAAGTTACACCCGCCACTAAATCTGAGTAATTACTCGTGGTGTGGAGGTTTATCTGAATTAATCTCATCTTCGCGTCGTTTTTCCTCTTCTTGATCGTCGCGAGGATCACGTTCATCAGAAGTCGTCTTAGGCCATATTTCACTCATTTGCTCAATTCTATCAGTCATACTTTGACCATCATCTACCTTGGGGGTTGGGCACGTGTTCTTGGCACTGGGTAAGTTTGTGGTCCGGCGCAGAAAATCTACGCTGGCCGTATTCATTCTTGTGATTCTCTTGGGTGGTGCGGTCGGGTCACTAGCAATTTCCAAACTCGACAGCGGAGGCTACTCCGACCCTGGTAGTCAATCTGCTCAAGTTGGTATATATCTGAAAAAGCACTTTCACACAACTGATCCAAGCGTTGTACTCGTTCTGGATTCCACCACGAATGTACAAGACCCATCAGTTGTTGCCTCGGCGATGAAATTAGAAAAGCTTATTGCTGCCGAGCCAGGAGTTTCGAAAACATATTCCTACTGGTCAACTGGTGGCGCACCAACGATGAAGTCTGCAGATGAAAAAGCTGGCTTCTTGTCGATCTATTCAACCTCTGGTGACTTTGCGAAGATAAGTGACCTCGGTAAAGAAATTCAAGCAAAATATGATGGGAAATTTGAAGGGCTTACCGTCTACGCCTCCGGTGGCGGCGTAATAACGCACGCCATCAATTCAAAGATCTCAAAAGATTTGGCGCTTGCCGAGGCAATATCAATCCCATTGACATTTATTTTGCTTGTATTCGTATTCGGTGCACTTGTTGCATCTGCTATGCCCCTTGTTGTTGGAATCAGCGCAATCCTTGGTGCTTTTTTTATCATCTTCTTACTTACTTTATTCACATCTGTAAGTATCTACGCGCTCAATCTAATTACTGGCCTTGGCCTTGGACTCGGCATCGATTACGCATTACTCATCGTCAATCGTTTCCGTGAAGAATTGCATGAC
The DNA here is from genome assembly GCA_007280125.1 of Streptomycetaceae bacterium. Taxonomy (GTDB): domain Bacteria; phylum Actinomycetota; class Actinomycetes; order Nanopelagicales; family Nanopelagicaceae; genus QYPT01. Next base: position 14,552 of record QYPT01000030.1, read on the forward strand.
GGTAAAAGCGTAGATGAATCTGTAGCAATCACCGTCTCTACCGCAGGGAAAACTGTCTTTTACTCTGGCTTAACAGTCTTTGTCACAATGCTTTCCTTGACACTCTTCCCGCTTTCCTTCTTGAAGTCATTTGGTTACGCAGGAACGTCAGTTGTCGCACTTGCAGTTGCCGGTGCACTAATTCCGCTACCCGCAATCTTGGCCATGCTTGGACATAAAATCGATAAGGGTGTTGTCCGCAAAAGTGCAATCATTCCAAAGAGTGATGGCCGCTGGGCATCGACGGCGCGCTTTGTAATGCGGCGCCCAATTCCAGTCGTCATTGTTTCTCTACTTATTCTCGGTATCTGCGCGGCTCCGATGAAAAACATTGCCTTTGCTCAAATCGATTCGCGCGTATTGCCAGCCTCAGATAAGGCTGCAATAGCTTCTGCTTTGATTGAGGACCGCTTTGTGGGTCAAGAAGGAAGTCCGATAGAAATTATTATTCCTAACGGTTCAGCAAAGACCTCTGAAGTCGCTGCCTATGTTGGAAAGATTCAAGAAGTAACTGGAATCGTGCATATGATTCCCACTCAAATCAATGGCGCAGACCTACGCATTTCCGCAATCCAATCAATGCCATCTCGGACACCCGCTGCCGAGGTAATGATCCATGCTTTGCGTGACATTCCTGCACCAGCCGGAACTCTCATTGGCGGGCCAGCTGCAGATTTCACAGACGCGCAAGACGGAATTGCGCGGACTCTTCCTTGGGCACTGGGCTGGATTGCGCTCAGTGTTTTGATACTCATCTTCATTTTCACCGGCTCAATAATTCTTCCTATCAAGGCGGTGATTCTTAACGCCCTTTCATTGGTTGCGACACTTGGTGTACTCACTTGGGTATTTATCGAGGGACACTTGAGGTGGTTGTTTGGAAATTTCACAGTCACTGGCACGTTAGATACCGGTACAAGTATTTTGATTGCCGTTGTTGTCTTTGGTCTTTCCATGGACTATGAAATTTTCCTACTTTCCAGAATTCGCGAAGAACATATAGCGGGTAAATCAAATATCGAATCGGTGGCAACGGGATTACAGAGATCCGCTCGAATCATCACAGCAGCTGCAGGATTACTCGCCGTTGTCTTTGCCTCATTCGCTATTAGCGGTGTCACGTCAATCAAGTTCATGGGACTAGGTGTGGCCTTTGCCGTGCTACTTGATGCCACACTCGTTCGTGCACTTCTTGTTCCAGCGCTAATGCGACTATTTGGTGAACGTAACTGGTGGGCCCCAAAATCTTTGCGTCGCTTTACTTTAAAGCACTAGATAATCCAAAATCCTGCTTTAATCCTCTCATGGACAAGCACGATCTTCTTTTAAGTGATGGACGCAATATTGAAATTATTTCTGCTGGCGTACCTTCAGAAAATGCAGTGTTCTTTCATCACGGTACACCAGGTGCATGCTCCACGTGGGATAGCTGGCTTCCGGTTGTAGCAGAGCTTGGTGCGTTTGCAATTTCATATTCCCGAGCGGGTTATGGAAGCAGTGCGCGCAACAAAGGAAGATCAGTCATAGATAATTCACAAGATACCCAGGCGATTCTGCAACATTTCAATGTAAAAAATTCAGTATCAATCGGATGGTCAGGTGGTGGACCACATTGCCTAGCTGATACCACCCTTTCACAATCTATCGCTGCAATTAGTATCGCCGGCGTTGGAGCATATGGAATGAATGATCTTGATTTCTTAGCGGGGATGGGCGAAGAAAATCACATCGAATTCGGCGCGGCACTTGCTGGAGAAAATGCAATCGAAAAATGGATGCAAGAAAATGTTGGGGGAACTGCCAACGTAACTGGTGATCAATTAATTGAGGCTCTCGGCGGGTTGATTGGGGATGCCGATAAGAGGTCGCTTACTCCAGCAGTTGCTGACGCTGTAGCGTCTAACTTTAGACATGCAGTATCCGTGAACTATTACGGATGGATGGATGATGATTTAGCATTTGTTCAACCGTGGGGATTTGATTTAGCTTCAATTTCAAAACCTGTTGAATTATGGCAAGGTGATGAAGACTTTATGGTTCCACATGCACATGGCAAGTGGCTCGCTGAAAAAATTCCAACTGCACAGCTCATTTTTGAACCAGGTGAAGGTCATATTTCACTGGGCATTAATAAGCGACAAGCAATTGTGGAAAGTGCTCTTCGCTACTTAGGTTGAAGTTCAATAAAAGTAGGCGTGTCCTCGGCCGGAGTCGGACCGGCGACCTACCGCTTAGGAGGCG